>NZ_LJHU01000047.1 GCF_001295975.1 Brevundimonas sp. AAP58
GGGGGGGGGCGTGTGTGGTGGGGGCCATCGCGACCCACTGTTCCCCCTAGAACCTAAAACCTCGAACCTTCCTACCTCCTCACGAACAACCCCCGCGTCAGGCACGAGAAGACCAGCCGGCCGCCTTCGTCCAGCAGATCGTGCTGGGCGATGATGATGCCCTTCTCGTCGCCGACCGGGTCCTTGCCCATCACCGTCATCCGCCCGCGCAGCAGCTCGCCCGCGGGCGGATTGCGCAGGAAGCGCAGGCCGTCGACGGCCAGCATCTTGGACTGGGCCCATTCGGCGGACTTGTCCGACGCCAGCCGGCTCCACAGGGCATAGGTCAGGGCGTCAGGCGCGCCGTAGGCGCTGTCCCACCCCGGCGCGAAATGCTCCACGAACAGCTGGACCGCCGCCTCGTCGACGGCGCAGGCGCCCAGGTTCAGCACCTGGCCGACCTCCAGATCCTCGAAATGGACGTGGAGCGGATCGCTCATCGGTTCAGCTCGCCGGTTCTTCGGACACCCGAACCAGCAGCTTGCCGTCATGGTCGCCCGTGAACAACCGGTTCAGCGAGCGGACCGCGCCCTCCAGGCCGTTGTCGACGTGAACCTTCCACTTGACCTGACCGCCCGCCAGCCACGGCCCGACCTCGGCCACGAATTCCTTCGCGCGCGGGCTGTAGTCCATGACCAGGAAGCCCTGCATGGTCATGCGGTGGGTGATCAGGCGGCTGAGGTCGGGGCTCGGCGGGCGCTTGGTGGCGTTATAGGCCGAGACCATGCCGCACACGGCCATGCGGGCATGGATGTTCAGCCGGTTCCACACGGCGATCATGATGTCGCCGCCGACGTTCTCGAAGTTCAGGTCGATCCCGTTCGGCGCATGACGGTCCAGCGCCTCGCCCACGTCCTCGTTCTTGTAGTCGATGGCCGCATCGAAGCCGAGCTCGCCCGTCAGCCAGGCGCACTTCTCGGGCCCGCCGGCGATGCCGATGACGCGCGCGCCCTTCTGCTTGGCGATCTGGCCGGCGATGGAGCCCACGGCGCCTGCGGCGGCCGACACCACCATGGTCTGGCCCGGCTGGGGCCGCAGCACGTCGGTCACGCCCGCCCAGGCGGTCAGGCCCGTCATGCCCAGCACCGACATGTTCGCCGTCAGCGGAAGGCCGGGGAAGCGATGCACCCGGCTGACGCCTGAATCCGGCACCACGCCGTAGTCGGCCCAGCCGCCCATGGCCGTGGTCACGATATCGCCGACCGCAAACCGTTCGGACCTGGACTGCTCGACCACGCCCAGCGTCAGCCCGCGCATGACGTCGCCCAGCCCCACCGGCGGCAGATAGCCCACCGCGTCGTTCATCCACGTCCGGTTCGTCGGATCGAGCGACAGATAGATGGTCCGCACCAGCACCTGACCGTCCGCCAGATCGGGCACCGGCGTCGAGACCAGCTCGAGATCGCTGTCCTGCACCAGGCCGTGCGGTCTCTGGCGCAGCACCCATTGGCGGTTCATCAGGCCCATCGGTCGTCTCCCGGTTGGTTTCTTATCGAGACGGGCATCATGCCGGGCTGGGCGGAGCGGCGAAAGCGGAAAACCGCCCCGCTCAGAAATCCACCGCCAGCCCCTTCTTCTCCCAGTCGCCGTATCGCGTCGGCTCCGGCCCGCGCGACCCGCCGTCCTCGGGCGGCAGAACGACGATGGCGGCGGCCACCCGGCGCGCCTCGGCCTCGGCCAGCGCCCGCTTGGCCGCCTCGCTCAGCACGCGCGGTTCGGGCGTTTCGGCCGCTTCGGAATTGGGATCATCGGTCACGGGGGCAGCCTCTTGAGCGTCAGGGGGTGCTGAACCACATAATCGCGACCATGAACCATCTGAAGACCTTTACCCTCATTGCCGCCCTGACGGCGCTCTTCGGCTTCATTGGCCTGCAACTCGGCGGGATGAACGGCATGCTGATCGCGCTCGTCTTCGCGGGCGGCATGAACCTGTTCAGCTACTGGAACGCCGACAAGATCGTGCTGCGCATGTACCGCGCCCAGATGGTGGACGAGACCCACCCGGACGCCCGCATCCGCACCTATGTCACCGACACGCTCGAAATGGCTCAGCGCGCGGGCATGCCCCGGCCGAAGATCGCCATCATCCCCAATGACCAGCCCAACGCCTTCGCCACGGGCCGAAATCCGCAGAACGCGGCGGTCTGCGCCACTACCGGCCTGCTCGACATGCTGACGCGGGAGGAGATCCGCGGCGTCATGGCCCACGAACTGGCCCATGTGAAGAACCGCGACACCCTGACCATGACGGTCACGGCGACGCTCGCCGGCGCCATCTCCGCTCTGGCCAACTTCGCCCTCTTCTTCGGCGGCGGCGACCGCGAGCGTCCGGGCGGCATCATCGGTACGCTCGCCCTGATGCTGCTCGCCCCCATGGCGGCGGGCCTGGTGCAGATGGCCATCAGCCGCGCCCGCGAGTACGAGGCCGACCGCGTCGGCGCCGAAATCGCCCAGGACCCCCAGGCGCTCGCCAGCGCGCTGCAGAAGATCGAGGCCTATTCGAAGCGGATCGTGAACCTGACCGCCGAGCGCAATCCGGCGTCGGGACAGCTCTTCATCATCAACCCTTTGGCGGGCCGAGGCGCCGACAACCTGTTCTCGACCCACCCCGCCACCGGCAACCGCGTCCGCGCCCTGATGGAGCTTGGGACGCGCATGGGGATGACTCCCCTCGCCGCCTCGACCTTCGTCCCGACGTCGGCCCCGACCACCTCCGTCCCTCTGACCGTCGAGGCGCCCCGCCCGCGCGGCCCCTGGGGCTGATCCCGCCGCAATCCGGCCCTTGCATCGCGGGGGTGTGCGCTTATTAAGCGCCACCCTTCCCCGACCGCCGTTCAAGGACGCCGCCCATGACCCAGCCGCCCGTAAAGAAGGTGGTCCTCGCCTATTCCGGCGGTCTGGACACCTCGATCATCCTCAAGTGGCTCCAGACCGAATACGGCGCGGAGGTCGTGACCTTCACCGCCGACCTGGGTCAGGGCGAGGAACTGGCACCCGCTCGCGAGAAGGCGCTGAAACTCGGCATCAAGCCCGAGAACATCTTCATCGACGACCTGCGCGAGGAGTTCGTGCGGGATTTCGTCTTCCCGATGTTCCGCGCCAACGCCCTGTACGAAGGCCAGTATCTGCTCGGCACCTCCATCGCGCGGCCCCTGATCGCCAAGCGTCAGATCGAGATCGCGCGCCAGGTCGGAGCCGACGCCGTCTGTCACGGCGCGACCGGCAAGGGCAACGATCAGGTCCGCTTCGAGCTGGGCTACTATGCGCTGGAGCCCGACATCCGGGTCATCGCCCCCTGGCGCGAGTGGGAGTTCCGCTCCCGCGAGGCCCTGCTGGACTTCGCCGAAAAGAACCAGATCCCCATCGCCAAGGACAAGCGCGGCGAGGCCCCCTTCAGCGTCGACGCCAACCTTCTGCACTCCTCGTCCGAGGGCAAGGTGCTGGAAGACCCCGCCGTCGAGGCGCCGGAGTTCGTCCACCAGCGCACCATTTCGCCTGAGGATGCGCCGGATCAGCCGACCGCCATCACCATCGCCTTCGAAAAGGGCGACGCCGTCGCCATCGACGGCGAGGCCCTGTCGCCCGCCGCGCTCCTGACCCGGCTGAACCAGCTCGGCCACGACAACGGGATCGGCCGCCTCGATCTGGTCGAGAACCGCTATGTCGGCATGAAGTCGCGCGGGGTCTATGAGACGCCGGGCGGCACAATCCTGCTGGCCGCGCATCGCGGCATCGAGTCCATCACCCTGGATCGCGGCGCCATGCACCTGAAGGACGAACTGGCCGTCCGCTATGCCCAGATGATCTACAACGGCTTCTGGTTCGCGCCTGAGCGCGAGATGCTCCAGGCCGCCATCGACCACAGCCAGCTGAAGGTGTCGGGCACCGTCAGGGTCAAGCTCTACAAGGGTAATGTCACCGTCATCGGCCGCGAGAGCCCCAACAGCCTGTACGACCAGGACCTCGTCACCTTCGAGGAAGGCGTCCAGGCCTATGACCACAACGACGCGGCCGGCTTCATCAAGCTGAACGCCCTGCGCCTGCGCGTCCTGGCCAAGCGCGACCGCCGGGGCTGATCCCCGCTTGGCTTGACCGGACCCTCCATGCGAGGGTCAGGGCCTGTCCAGCGGAGTTCCTTCCCATGCGTTCCATCCTCTTCGCCGCCGCCCTGATTGCGTCCACCCCGGCTCTGGCGCAGGAGACGGCTCCCCCGTCGCCGCCCGCCTCGGACACCGCCGCCGCCGAGGCCGCCATCGAGGCGCGGGCGGAAGCGTTCGAAGGCCGCATCCGTCAGATGGGCGAGGAGATGGGGGCCGCCATCACCGCCGCCGGCCCGGATCGCGCCAAGCGGACGGCTGATCTGGACGCCATCCAGGCGCGCTATCAGCCAGAGGCGGACGCCTTCGCCTCTGAACTGGAAGCCTTCGTCGGGCCCCAGCTCGCCGCCCTTCCCGCTGACCAGCAGGCAGGCGCGCGGACCGGCTTCGAGGCCGGCATGGCCCAGATTCGCGGCCTTCCTGCCATGGTCCGCGCCCAGGCCGAGCAGTCGGCGGACGCGCCATCCGAGCCGGGCGCGCCGCCTGCGGCTGAGTAGGGCGGGTTGCCTTACCGCGATTTCACTTGAGCGGAACGCCATTGGAGCGGAGCTTGCGCGCCAGACAAGGGAGCCCCGCCATGATCCGCGTCCTCAGCCTCGCCGCCGCGCTCGCGGTCTTGCCGCTCAACGCCGCCCTGGCGTCCGACCCCGAGACTGACGCCGAACGCGCCATCGAGGCCGCGTCCGAAGCCTTCGAAGCCCGCATGGAAGCCTTCGGCGAACGCGCCGAGGCCATCGCCGAGGACGAGAGCCTGTCAGAAGAACAGCGCGAGCAGCGCATCGGCGCTCTCTGGGCCGAATACGCTCCCGAAGTCAGCCGCTTCACCGCCGAGATCAGCCGCCATGCCGGGGCCATCGCCCAGCAGGCGCTCGCCGACATCGACGTCGAGGCCCTGGTCGCGGACGCCCTGAACGATCCCGAGGTTCAGGGTGCCATCCGGGCTGGGCAGGGCATGGCCACCAACGGGGCCTGGGCGTCGAATGACCCCGAGCACATGCAGACCTACGGCCTCGTCGCTCAATACGCGCTGGACCAAGCCGCCGAGGCCGTCACCGAGGCCGAAGCCGGCGTGGACGAAGCCACGCCGGAGTAAATTCTTTCCCACTGGGGGAGGGGGACCGCGAAGAGGTGGAGGGGGCCGACCCCAGACACCGTGGGCGCGGCGAGCCCCCTCCGTCACGGCGCGAAGGCGCGCCGCGCCACCTCCCCTAACGAAGGAGGATTTCCGTCAGCGCGGTGCCATCCGGATCGCGCCGTCCAGGCGGATGCACTCGCCGTTGATGTAGACGTTGCGCGCCAGCTCCAGGACCAGCGAGGCGTAATCCGCCGGTGTGCCCAGGCGGCTGGGGAAGGGGATTTGGGCCGCCAGCGCGTCCTGGATCTTCTGGTCCATGCCCGCCATCATCGGCGTCCACATGATGCCCGGCAGGATGGTGTTCACCCGCACGCCTTCCTGCGCCAGGTCCCGCGCGATCGGCAGGGTCATGGCGTAGACCCCGCCCTTGGACGCCGAATAGGCCGCCTGTCCGACCTGGCCGTCCTGCGCGGCCACCGACGCCGTGTTGACGATCAGGCCGCGCTCCCCGTCGTCCATGCGGTCCAGGGTGATCATCCCCGCCGCCGACTGGCTCAGGACCCGGAAAGTACCGAACAGATTGACCCGCACGGTCCGCTCGAACTGGGCCATGTCGTGGGCCTTGATCTCGCCGGTGTCCTTCTTGCGGCTGACCGTCTTCATGCCGGTGGCGATGCCGGCGCAGTTGACCACCAGCCGCTCCTGGCCGTTCGCGGACCGCGCCTTTTGGAAGCCCGCCGCCACCGAGGCGTCATCGGTCACATCGACGGCGCAGAACACCCCGCCGATCTCCCTGGCGATCGCCTCGCCCTTCTCGGCGTTCATGTCGAAGAGGGCGACCTTGACCCCTTGCGCCGCCAGAGCCCGCGCCGTGCCTTCGCCCAGCCCTGAGGCCCCACCCGTGATCACCGCAGAAATGCCGCTGTCGAGTTTCATGGCGTCCGTCCCTATGTTGTCAGTGAACTCGTGAAAGTCGCGGGGATTTAGCCGCCATGACTGCAAACGCAAACCCGACGTCGCCCGAGGACGCCATCGACCCCGACAAGGCGCTCCTGCCGGCCGTGCAGCGCGTCAACGAACAGCGCGTCCGGACCGCCTTCTGGCCCAAGATCGCCCGCGTCGCCGCCCGCGTGCCCTTCGCCGACCGGCTGATCAGCGTCTACTACGCCGCTCGCGACCCGGAGACGCCGCTGGCCGCCAAGGGCATCATGATGGGTGCTCTGGCCTATTTCGTCCTGCCGACCGACGCCATTCCCGATGTTCTGCTCGGCATCGGCTTCACCGACGACGCAGCGGTCATCACCGCCCTGCTGGCGACTTTGGGGGCTAATGTGAAGAAGCGACACCACGAGGCCGCCGAGCGGGCGCTGAAGCGGCTCTCCGGCGACTAACTCTCGACCGTCACGACGACCTTGCCCATGACCGACCGGTCCGACAGGGCCTGGATCGCCTCATGTGCCCGTTCCAGCGGGAAGGTGCGCGAGACGCGCGGCTTGATCTTCTTCTCGGACCACAGCCGCATCAGGTCGGCCATGTTGGCCTTGTGCCCCTCGGGATCGCGCGCCACGGCCGCCCCCCAGAATACGCCGACCACAGACACTGACTTCAGGAGCGTCAGGTTCAGCGGGAACGACGGAATGCCCGCCGGGAAGCCGATCACGAGATACCGCCCGTTCCAGTCCATGGCCCGAAGCGCGGGCTCGGCGTAGTCGCCGCCCACCCCGTCGAACACCACGTCGGGCCCATCCCGGCCCGAGGCCAGCTTCAGCTCGCCCGACAGTTCCTTCTGCGCCGCCTTGTCCATCGGCCCGGACGGATAGATCAGTCCGTTGTCGGCCCCCAGCTCCAGCGCGAACTGCACCTTGTCGGCGGTCGAGGCGGCGGCGATCACATGCGCCCCCATGGCCTTGCCCAGCTCCACGGCCGCGGCCCCCACGCCGCCGGCCGCGCCCAGCACCAGCAGGGCCTCGCCCGACTGCAGGTTCGCCCGGTCCTTCAGCGCATAGTAGGCGGTGCCATAGGTCAGGACGAGCGCCGCTGCCTCCTCGAACGGCATGCCGTCCGGGATCTTGATGACGCTGTCGGCCCGCACGGCGATGCGCTCGACCAGCCCGCCCCAGCCCGGCACGGCGATGACCCGGTCGCCCTTGAACAGGCCCTTCACGCCCTCGCCCACCGCCTCGATCACGCCCGCGACCTCGCCGCCGGGGGCGAAGGGGCGTTCGGGCCGGAACTGGTACTTGTCCTCGATGATCAGGGTGTCGGGGAAGTTGATGCCCACCGCCTTGACCTCGATCACCACCTCGCCGGCCTTGGGCGTCGGATCGAGGATGTCCTCCACCACAAGCGAGGACGGACCGCCGACGGTCTTGGACAGGACTGCGCGCATACTTTTTCTTCTCGCTTCGCTCGGCGGGCCTAACGCGCGTTCGCGCGACTTGAGGCCCGCTTGGCAGGTTGAACCACGATCGCGACTGACCGCCCCCGTGGCGCCCGCGTCGGAGTGACGCTAATCAGGCCCCGGCCCGCCGTCAAAGAGGCCGAACGCGCATTGCAGGAGAGACGTCCATGCCCGCCCCCGCCCTCATCCTGCACGGCGGCGCCGGAGCGCGCCGGTCCCGCGACTATTCCGCCGAGATCGCTCACATGCGCCACGTGGTCGAGGTCATGGCCGCCCGCCTGAACGACGGCCTGTCCGCGCTGGACGCCGTGGTCGAGGCAGTGGTGATGCTGGAGGAGAGCGGCCTCTACGTCGCCGGGCGCGGCGCGTCTCCCAACCTCGCGGGCGATTACGAACTGGACGCCAGCCTGATGGACGGCCCGAACCGCCGAGCCGGCGCCGTCGCCGCGCTCCAGGGGTTCAAGAGCCCCATCCGCGCCGCCCGCGCCGTCATGGACCAGACCCCCCATGTCCTGCTGGCTGGGTCCGGCGCCGCCCGCTTCGCCGCCGAACAGGGGCTTGAGCCCATCGACGACCCGGAAACCTGGTTCACCCGCGCCGGCCAGGGCGAGGACAACCATCCCCCCGGCTACGCCCCGGCGCTCGCGCACGGCACGGTCGGCTGCTGCGCCCTGGACGATCAGGGCCGTCTCGCGGCCGCCACCTCGACCGGAGGCGTCTTCGGCAAGCTGCCGGGCCGTGTCGGCGACACCCCCATCCCCGCCGCCGGGGTCTGGGCCGACGGCGACGTCGCCGTCTCCTCCACCGGCCAGGGCGAGTATTTCCTCCGCGTCGCCGCCGCCGCCCAGGTCTCCTGGCGAGTCCGCGCGGGCGCCTCCGTCACTCAGGCGGCCCAGGCCGTGATCGAAGAGATCGGCGCCTTGGGCGGCGACGGCGGCTTGATCGCGCTGGACCGCCACGGCCGCCACGCCGATCCCTTCAACAGCCAGGGCATGAAGCGCGCCTGGCTATCCCCGGACGGCGCGGTTGGGGTGGAGGTGTTTGGGCGTTAGTCTGCGCTCAGGCAAAGGTGCTCCGCGAGCCGACCGGTAGCGCCCAAAGCTGCCCTCAATCCTCATCCATCTTCAGCGCGGCGATGAAGGCCTCCTGCGGGATCTCCACCTTGCCGAACTGGCGCATGCGCTTCTTGCCGGCCTTCTGCTTTTCCAAGAGCTTCTTCTTCCGCGTCGCGTCGCCGCCGTAGCACTTGCTCGTCACGTCCTTTCGCAGCGCGCGCACGGTCTCGCGGGCGATGATCTTGCCGCCGATGGCGGCCTGGATCGGAATGACGAACATGTGGGGCGGGATCAGCTCCTTCATCTTCTCGACCATGCCCCGGCCGCGCGTCTCGGCCCGGGCGCGATGGACCAGCATGGACAGGGCGTCGACCGGCTCGGCGTTGACGAGGATGCTCATCTTGACCAGGTCGCCGGGCTTGTAGTCGGTCAGCTCGTAGTCGAAGGAGGCATAGCCCTTCGAGATCGACTTCAGCCGGTCGTAGAAGTCGAACACGACCTCGTTCAGCGGCAGCTCATAGACCACCAGCGCCCGGGCGCCGACGTAGGACAGCTCCAGCTGGGTGCCGCGCCGGTCCTGGCACAGCTTGATGACCCCGCCCAGGTATTCGTCGGGCGTCAGGATGGTGGCCTTGATCCACGGCTCGCTGATGGTCTCGATCTGCATCACATCGGGCAGGTCGGCCGGGTTGTGCAGGTCGATCTCGGTGCCGTCGCGCTTGGTGATCTTGTAGACGACCGAGGGTGCCGTCGCGATCAGGTCAAGGTTGAACTCGCGGCTCAGGCGCTCCTGGATGATCTCCAGATGCAGCAGGCCCAGGAAGCCGCAGCGGAAGCCGAAGCCGAGTGCGGCCGAGCTCTCCATCTCATAGGTGAAGGAGGCGTCGTTCAGGCGCAGCTTGCCGATGGCGGCGCGCAGGTCCTCGAAGTCGGCGGCGTCGACCGGGAACAGGCCACAGAAGACCACCGACTGGACCTCCTTGAAGCCCTTCAGCGGTTCGGCGGTGGGGCGTTTCTCGTCGGTGATGGTGTCGCCGACGGCGGCGTTGGCGACTTCCTTGATCTGGGCGGTGATGAAGCCGACCTCGCCGGGGCCGAGGCTTTCGACCGGGGTGTTCTTGGGCAGGAAGACGCCGACGCGGTCGACCAGATGGGTCGAGCCGGCCTGCATCATCTTGACCCTCTGCCCGGCCTTCAGCACGCCGTCAAAGACGCGCACCAGCAGCACGACGCCCAGATACGGATCGTACCAGGCGTCGACCAGCATGGCCTTGAGCGGCGCGTCGGGATCGCCCTTGGGCGCCGGCAGCCGGGTGACGATGGCCTCCAGCACGTCCTCGATGCCGATGCCGGATTTGGCGCTGCACAGGACGGCGTCCGACGCATCCAGCCCGATGACGTCCTCGATCTGCTGGCGCACCCGGTCGGGCTCGGCGGCGGGCAGATCGATCTTGTTCAGGACCGGCACGATCTCGTGGTTGTTGTCGATGGCCTGATAGACATTGGCCAGGGTCTGGGCCTCGACGCCCTGACTGGCGTCCACCACCAGCAGCGACCCCTCGCACGCCGCCAGACTGCGCGAGACCTCATAGGCGAAGTCCACATGCCCCGGCGTGTCCATCAGGTTCAGCACATAGTCGTGCCCGTCCCTGGCCTTGTAGTGCAGGCGCACCGTCTGCGCCTTGATGGTGATCCCCCGCTCCTTCTCGATCTCCATATTATCAAGGACTTGCGCCGACATCTCGCGCGCGCTCAGCCCTCCGGTGACCTGAATCAGCCGGTCGGACAGGGTCGATTTGCCATGGTCGATGTGGGCCACGACCGAGAAATTGCGGATGCGTTCGATAGGGGGCGTCGTCATTGTGCGGCGCGGTTAGCATGGCCGAACGCCGCGCGCCAACGCGGCCGGACGCCCCAAGGCCAGGACGACAAAAGCGTTGCCATTACGTCTGTGTAATGCGGCCTGACGGCGTTTGAGCAGAGGCCCGGAACGCGCTATGGAACCCCGCCGGTCAACCGGTGATGACTTGCGGCGCTCCCCTTCGCCGCGAACAGCGACAGGAATATCCGTGGCCTCCACGACATCGACCCGCCCGGCATCGCGCATGCTGGGCCTCCGTGCGCCTGTGCTGGTGGCCCTGATCGTAACATCCTTCGGCCTCACCGCCTGTGGCGGTTCCGTCGACAAGACCGAGGGCGAAGCCGAGGTGGTCGGACAGGCCGTAAGCATCCAGACCGTCACCCTGACCAATCTGCCGCGCATCATCACGGCATCGGGCAGCGTGACCCCCTGGGAAGAGGTACCGGTGGGTGCCGAGACCGGAGGCCTCGTAGCCACGGCCGTCTACGTCGACGAGGGCTCATACGTCCGGCAGGGCCAGCCCCTGGTCCAGCTAAATGACACGCTTCTGCGGGCCCAGCTGCGCCAACAACAGGCCCAGGTCCAGACCGCCGAGGCCAATCTGGCGCGCGACGACGCGGCGCTGGCACGGTCTCAGGAACTGAAGGAACGCGGCTTCCTCTCGCAGGCCTCACTGGACACCGCGCTAGCCAACCAGCGAGCCTCGGCTGCCAATCTCGCGGCGGCGCGCGCGGCGCTTGCCGAAACCCAGACGCGGGTCGATCAGGCGACCATCCGAGCCCCTGTTTCGGGCCTGATTTCGAGCCGCAGCGTGACGCGCGGCCAGATCGTTCAGGCGGGATCGGAGCTGTTCCGCATGGTGCGCGACGGTCGGCTTGAGCTGGACGCCCAGATTCCCGAGGCCGAGCTACGGCTGGTTCGACCGGGCATGGGCGCGACCATCGTTTCCGACCAGGCCGGTCAGGCCGGTGGCACGGTGCGGATCGTGACGCCCCAGGTCGATCCCCAGACCCGGCTGGGCGTGGCTCGCATCGCGCTGGCCGGCGGCTCCAACCTGCGGCCCGGGATGTTCGCGCGCGCCCAGATCGACGCGGGCAGCCAGCCCTCGCTGACGGTGCCCTCAGCGGCCGTCGTGTTCCGCGAGAACCGGCCGGGCGTCTATGTGCTGGGCGAGAACTCGACCGTCCGCTTCCAGCCCATCACCGAAGCGGGTCGCGCCGAGGGGGCCGTCGCGGTTTCGGCGGGCCTGCAGGCCGGCCAGCGGGTGGTGGTCGAGGGGGCTGGCTTCCTCGGCGAGGGTGATCAGGTCCGCGTGGTCCAACCGACCGCCCCGACGCGTCCCGTGGCCCCGCCATCCGCTCCCGCCGCGTCATCGGCGAACTGAGCCATGAACTTCAACAACATTTCCTCCTGGTCGATCCGGAACCCGATTCCGGTCGTGCTCCTGTTCATCGTGCTGACGGTCGCCGGGATCGTCAGCTACGGCCGCCTGCCCATCAACAACTTCCCCAATGTCGATCTTCCGGTGGTGTCGGTCACGGTCGTCCAGTCGGGCGCCGCGCCCACCGAGCTGGAAACCCAGGTCACCCGCCTGATCGAGGACGCGGTCGCGGGTCTGGGCGAGGTCGATGATATTAACTCGGTCGTCAACGACTCGGTCTCGACCACCTCGATCACCTTCAATCTGGGCGTCGATCTGGAGAAGGCGACGAACGACGTCAGAAACGCCGTCGCGGGCGTGCGTCAGGATCTGCCGGCCGACGTGCAGGAGCCGATCGTCCAGCGCATCGAGTTCAGCCGGATTCCCATCGTCACCTACGTCGTGCGGGCACCGGGGATGAACCCCGAAGAGCTGAGCTGGTTCGTCGACAACACCATCGCCAAACGCATGCTGTCGATCCAGGGCGTCAGCCAGGTCAGCCGGGACGGCGGCGTCAACCGCGAGATCCGCGTCAAGCTGGATCCCGTCAAGCTGGCCGCCCAGGGCGTCAGCGCGGCAGCCGTGTCTAACCAGCTGCGCGCCGCCAACATCAACCTGCCGGGCGGGCGCGGCGAGATCGGCGGCAACGAACAGGCCATCCGTACGCTCGGCTCGGCCCCCTCGGTCGAGGCCCTGGCTGAGACCCTGATTCCCGTCGCCGGACGCACGGTGCGGCTGGGTGACCTTGGAGAGGTCACCGACGAATGGTCCGAGCCCCGTGGCCGCGCCCGCTTCAATGGGGAGGAGGTCGTGGCCTTCTCTATCAGCCGCTCGCAAGGGTCGTCGGAGCTCGACGTCTATGAGCGCACCAAGGAAGAGGTCGAAAAGCTCGACGCGGAGCTGCCCGGTGTCGCCATCGAGGAGGTGACCAACACCACCCAGGACGTGATCAACAACTTCCACGCCTCGGTCGAGGCTCTGCTGCTGGGCGCGGGCTTGGCGGTGCTGGTGGTGCTGGTGTTCCTGAGAGACTGGCGCGCGACCTTCATCGCGGCGGTGGCCATGCCCCTGTCGCTGATCCCGACCTTCCTGGTCATGGATCTGACGGGCCAGTCGCTGAACGTCGTGACTCTTCTGGCGCTATCCCTGACCATCGGCATTCTGGTCGACGACGCCATCGTCGAGATCGAGAACATCGTCCGGCACATTCGCGACGGAAAGGCCCCCTATCCCGCCGCCATCGAGGCCGCAGACGAGATCGGTCTGGCGGTCATCGCCACGACCGCGACCCTGATCGCCGTGTTCGCGCCGACGGGCTTCATGCCGGGGGTGGTCGGACAGTTCTTCAAGAGCTTCGCCATCGCGGCTTGCGTCAGCGTCTTCTTCTCGCTGGTTGTGGCGCGCACGCTCACGCCCCTGATGGGCGCCTATATGCTCAAGGCCGACCAGGGCAAGGAGCATGCGGACCCTGCCTGGATGCGATGGTATCTGGTCGCGCTCCGCTGGGGCATGGGCCATTCCGGCTCGGACCGACTGAAGGCAGATCGTGAGCGCAAGACGGGCGGCTTTTGGCGGCGGCACGCGCTTTGGCGAATTCTGGATCACCGCATGTGGGTCATGGGATTTGGCCTGTTGTTTTTTGCCGGATCCTTGCTCCTCGCCCGACAACTGCCGTTTGAGTTCATTCCCGTTGAGGATCTGTCGCGCTCCAACATCACCGTTCAGCTGCCGCCCGGCGCGACCCTGACCGAGACCGATGCGGCGGTGCGACGTGTGACAGAGGCGCTGACAGCCCGCGAGGAAGTCCGCTCGGTCTATGCGTCCATCGGATCGGCAACGACCAGCTTCGGCCCCGGCGGAGGGTCATCGGCAGGCGAGGTCCGCCGCGCTGCGATCACGGTCAATCTGGTCAAGAAAAGCGAGCGCGACATTCGCCAGCAGGCCTTTGAGCAGCAGATGGGACCCATACTGCGTCAGATTCCCGGTGCCCGGGTCCAGTTCGGTCAAGAAGGCGGCGGAGGTGGCCAGGTGTCCATCTCCCTCGTGGGCGACGACGGCGAGACGCTGGAAGACGCGGCAGCGGCGGTCGAGCGAGAGATGCGCAGCGTGCCGGGCCTGTCCAACGTCATCTCGACGGCGGCGCTGGTCCGCCCCGAGATCCTGATCACACCCAAGCCGGACATCGGAGCGCTACAAGGCGTGTCGGCCTCCGACATCTCGTCGGTGGCGCGCGTGGCGACGCTGGGCGACGCCGACCAGCTGCTGCCCAAGTTCAACCTGGGCGACCGCCAAGTGCCGATCCGGGTCATGCTGACTGAGCAATCGCGAAGCGACCTCGGGCTGATCGAGAACCTGCAAGTGCCGACGGCATCCGGAGCCACGGTGCCGTTGACGTCAGTCGCCGATATCAGCTTCGGCGCAGGGCCGAACCAGCTGGACCGGCTGGACCGTCGGCGCGTCGCCACCCTGACGGCCGAGCTGAACGGCATCACACTCGGCCAGGCCTCAGAGCGAGTGGATGCGCTGTCGGCGATGCAGAACCTTCCGGCCGGCGTCAGCCAGGCGGTCTCGGGCGAGTTGGAGAACCTTCAGGAGACCGCGTCGGGTTTCCTGTTCGCCATCACGACCGGCATCCTGCTGATGTACATCGTGCTGGTCCTTCTGTTCAAAAGCTTCTTCCACCCGATCACCATTCTGGCGGCGCTTCCGGTGTCGTTTGGCGGGGCCTTTTTCCTGCTGCTGGTGACGGGCAAGGCCCTGTCGATGCCCGCCCTGATCGGCATCATCATGCTGACCGGGATCGCGGCGAAGAACTCCATCCTGCTGGTCGACTACGCCATCATCGCCATGGAGCGAGGCATGAACAAATACGACGCCATCATGGATGCCGCCCACAAGCGGGCCCGACCGATCATCATGACGACGCTCGCCATGGGCCTCGGCATGCTGCCCATCGCCATGGCGTTCGGTGAGGGTACGGAGTTCCGCTCGCCCATGGCGATCGCCGTGATCGGCGGTCTGATCACCTCGACCCTGCTGTCGCTGCTCTTCATCCCGGCCGCCTTCAGCCTGATCGACGGGGTCAAGACGCGGCTTGAACGGGTTCTGGCGCGAGCTTTCGGACAGCAACTCGGCGAGGCCAAAGCGGCGGAGTGAGAAATCCGCGCAATTTCTCGAACTTCGCCCCCATTCGGTCATGACCCATAAGGAAACAGGGCCTATATGAGCCTCGTCGGCCTCACGCGGATGTGACCGCGACTGAACCCCGAGGCCGATTGTCGGGACGACGAGAAAAATGGCGGACGATGCCGGTCGGCTGAACCAGGTCTTTGCCGAGACCAGCTTCCTGTATGGCTCCAACGCCACCTACATTGAAGAGATGCACGAGCGCTGGGCGACCGATCCGTCGAGCGTGCCCGCCGAGTGGCGCGGCTTCTTCGACCAGCTGAGAGACTCGGCCGAGGCGGTGAAGGCGTCGTCCAGCGCCGCCGGCTGGGGTCGCGCTGCGACGACCGAGCCGTCCGAAACCACCGCCGTGTTCGACGGCCGCTGGCCCGCTCCGAAGGTTGACCCCAAGGCCAAGGCGCCCAGCGCGGCTCCGGTTCAGTCGGCTCCCGCGTCCGCCGGCGTGTCGGCGCAGGAAGTCCGCGCCGCCGCCCACGACTCCATCCGCGCCTTGATGCTGATCCGCAGCTATCGCGTGCGGGGCCATCTGGCGGCGACGCTGGACCCGCTCGGCATCGAACAGCCGGGCTCCAATCCCGAGCTGACGCCGGAGTTCTACGGCTTCACCGAGGCCGACATGGACCGGCCGATCTATCTGGACGGGGTTCTGGGCCTTCAGACCGGGACGCTGCGCGAGGTGCTGGCGATCCTGAAGCGCACCTACTGCGGCAACATCGGCATCCAGTTCATGCACATCGCCGAGCCGGAGGAGAAATCCTGGCTCCAGCAGCGGTTCGAGGGTCCGGACGCCTTCGAGAAGAACGGCTTCACCAAGGAAGGCAAGATCGCCATCCTGAACAAGCTGATCGAGGCCGAGGGCTTCGAACGCTTCCTGCACAAGCGCTTCCCCGGCACCAAGCGGTTCGGCCTGGACGGCGCCGAGGCCATGGTTCCGGCCATGGAGCAGATCATCAAGCGCGGCGGGGCGCTGGGCGTCGACGAGATGGTGTTCGGCATGGCCCACCGCGGCCGCCTGAACATGCTCGCCGCCGTCATGGGAAAGCCCTACAAGGCCATCTTCCACGAGTTCCAGGGCGGCTCGACCGTGCCGTCGGACATTGAGGGCTCTGGCGACGTCAAGTATCACATGGGTGCCAGCTCGGACCGGGCGTTTGACGGCAACAACGTCCACCTGTCGCTGACCGCCAACCCGTCGCACCTGGAAATCGTCAACCCGGTCGTGCTGGGCAAGGCGCGCGCCAAGCAGGCCTTCGACATCCGCGAGGCCAACGCGGGCCTGCCCGAGGCGCAGTGGGCGCTGGACCGCTCCAAGGTCATGCCCGTCCTGATCCACGGCGACGCGGCCTTCGCCGGTCAGGGCGTGGTGGCCGAATGCTTCGCCCTGATGGGACTGAAGGGCTATCGCACCGGCGGCACCATGCATTTCGTGGTGAACAACCAGATCGGCTTCACCACCTCGCCGCGCAACAGCCGCTCGACCCCCTATCCGTCCGACGTCGCCCTGATGGTCCAGGCACCGATCTTCCATGTGAACGGCGACGACCCGGAAGCGGTCGTTTTCGCCGCCAAGGTGGCGACCGAGTTCCGCCAGCTTTTCAAGAAGGACGTGGTGGTGGACATGTTCTGCTACCGCCGCTTCGGTCACAACGAAGGCGACGACCCGACCTTCACCCAGCCGATCATGTACTCGAAGATCCGCTCACTGCCGTCGACGCGGGAGATCTACGCCAGGCGCCTGGTCGAGGAAGGCGTGGTGACGCAGGCCGATGTGGACGCCGAGGTCGCCCGCTTCGAAGCCTTCCTCGACGAGCAGTTCGAAGCCGGCAAGAGCTTCAAGGCCGACAAGGCCGACTGGCTGGACGGCCAGTGGAAGGGCGTAGGCCTGCCCGACGGCGACGAGCGCCGGGGCGATACCGCCGTGGCCGAGGCCAAGCTGCGCGACCTGGGCCACCGCCTGACGACCATCCCGAACAGCGTCGACATCCACAAGACGCTGAAGCGGGTCATCGAAGGCCGCCGCGAGATGATCGACAGCGGCCAGAACATCGACTGGGCCACCGCCGAGAGCCTGGCCTTCGCCTCCCTACTGACCGAGGGCTTCCCGGTCCGGCTGTCGGGGCAGGATTCGGTGCGCGGCACCTTCTCGCAGCGCCACTCGGGCATCGTCGATCAGACGACCGAGGAACGCTACGTCCCGCTGAACAACCTCGGCGGCGACCAGCAGCACTTCGAGGTGATTGACTCGGCCCTGTCGGAAGAGGCGGTGCTGGGCTTCGAATACGGCTACGCCCTGTCGGACCCCAACACCCTGGTCATGTGGGAAGCCCAGTTCGGCGACTTCGTGAACGGGGCCCAGGTCGTCATCGACCAGTTCATCTCGTCCGGCGAACGCAAGTGGCTGCGCATGTGCGGCCTGGTGATGCTTCTGCCGCATGGTTACGAGGGCCAAGGCCCCGAGCACTCCTCCGCGCGGCTTGAGCGGTTCCTGCAGCAGTGCGCCGAAGACAATATGCAGGTCGCCAACTGCACGACCCCGGCCAACTACTTCCACATCCTGCGCCGCCAGATGCACCGGCCGTTCAGGAAGCCCCTGGTGCTGATGACGCCGAAGTCGCTGCTCCGGCACAAGAAGGCGGTCTCGACCCTGAAGGACATGGCGGAGGGTTCGTCCTTCCACCGCGTGCTGCACGACGACGCCCAGACGCGCCCGGAGGTCTCGGGCATTTCGATCAAGGCGGACAAGGACATCCGCCGCGTGATCCTGTGCTCGGGCAAGGTCTATTACGACCTGCTGGACGCGCGCGAGAAGAAGGCGGTCGACGACGTCTATATCCTGCGGCTGGAGCAGTTCTATCCGTGGCCGATGAAGTCGCTGCTGACCGAGCTGGCCCGCTTCCCCAACGCCGAGCTGGTCTGGTGCCAGGAAGAGCCCAAGAACATGGGCGGCTGGACCTTTGTCGATCCCTGGCTGGAGCTGACGCTCGAGAAGCTGGACGTGAAGTCCAAGCGCGCCCGCTACGTCGGCCGCCCGGCCTCGGCCTCGACCGCCGCCGGCTTGATGAGCCGCCACCTCAAGGAACTGGAAGCCTTCACGACCGAGGCTTTCGCCTGACTGTCGGGCGGGATGTCTCCCGCCTGACGCCAAACCTGACTATATGACCGCCTGACCTGAACGACCGGAACTCCCCCATGGCCGACATCCTGACCCCCACGCTCGGAGAATCCGTCTCCGAGGCGACCATCGCCAAGTGGTCCAAGAAAGTCGGCGATCCCGTCAGGAAGGACGAGATCCTGGTCGAACTGGAGACCGACAAGGTCTCGCTGGAAGTCGTGTCCCCCGCCGACGGCTCCCTGGCCGAAATCAAGTTCGGCGAAGGCGACACCGTGACGCCGGGCGCCGTGCTGGGCTCGGTGACCGAAGGCGCGGTCGCCGCCGCGCCTGCGCCCGCCGCCGCCGCTCCGGCCG
>NZ_LJHU01000048.1 GCF_001295975.1 Brevundimonas sp. AAP58
TGGATCGCCCGCCGCACCGGCTCGTTGCCGCGGAAGCTGAACGACACGTTCGACACCCCGCCCGACACGCGGGCGTAGGGCAGGGTGGCCTTGATCGCCCGCGTCGCCTCGATGAAGTCGACGGCATAGTTGTCGTGCTCCTCGATCCCTGTCGCCACGGCGAAGATGTTGGGGTCGAAGATGATGTCCTCGGGCGGGAAGCCGACCTCGTCGACCAGGATGCGATAGGCGCGGGTGCAGATCTCGATCTTGCGCGCGGCGGTGTCGGCCTGGCCCACCTCGTCGAAGGCCATGACCACGACGGCGGCGCCATAGCGCAGGCATTTCACCGCCTGCTCGCGGAACTCCGCCTCGCCCGCCTTCATGCTGATCGAGTTGACGATCGGCTTGCCCTGGACGCACTTCAGGCCCGCCTCGATCACCTCCCACTTGGAAGAGTCGATCATCACCGGCACGCGGGCGATGTCGGGTTCGGCCGCGATCAGGTTGAGGAAGGTCCGCATGGCGACGGCGCCGTCCAGCAGCCCCTCGTCCATGTTGACGTCGATGATCTGGGCCCCTGCCTCGACCTGCTGGCGCGCGACGTCCAGTGCGGCGGAATAGTCGCCCTCGACGATCAGCTTCCTGAACTTGGCCGAGCCGGTGACGTTGGTCCGCTCGCCGACGTTGATGAAGGTGGGACGCATTACGCTACCATTTCAAAGGGTTCGAGCCCCGATAGCCTCAGCGCCACCGGTCGCTCCGGAATCTCGCGCGGCGTCACGCCCGCCACCTCTTCGGCCACATGCCGGATGTGCTCTGGCGTCGTGCCGCAGCAGCCACCGACGATATTGACCAGGCCACTGCGCGCCCATTCCTCGATGAAGTGGGCGGTCTCGTGCGGCTCCTCGTCGTACTGGCCCATGGCGTTGGGCAGGCCGGCGTTGGGGTAGGCCGCAACCAGGGTGTCGGCCACCCGGCTCAGTTCGGCGATGAAGGGCCGCATGAGGTCGGCCCCCAGCGCGCAGTTGAAGCCCACGGCGAACGGCTTTGCGTGGCGCACGCTGTTCCAGAAGGCCTCGGCCGTCTGACCCGACAGGGTGCGGCCCGAGCGGTCGGTGATGGTGCCCGAAATCCAGATGGGCAGGGGCTCCATCCCCTCGTCCTCCAGATCCTTGATCGCCTTGATCGCCGCCTTGCAGTTCAGCGTGTCGGTGATGGTCTCGATCAGATACAGGTGCACCCCGCCTTGGTTCAGCGCCTTCACCTGATGGCGATAGGCCTCATAGACCTGGTCGAAGGTCACCAGCCGCGCGCCCGGATCGTTCACGTCCGACGACATCGACAGCATCTTGTTCAGCGGCCCGATCGAACCCGCGGCGAAGCGGGGTTTGTGCGGCTCTTTCTCGGTCCAGCGGTCGGCGGCGGCGCGGGCCAGCTTCGCGCCTTCCAGATTGATGTCCCACACGGCTTGCGCATCCAGGTGATAATCGTCCTGGGCGATCGTCGTGGCCGAGAAGGTGTTGGTCTCGGAGATGTCGGCCCCCGCCGCGAAATACTGGTCGTGCAGGTCGGCGATGACGTCGGGCCGGGTGATGCAGAGGATGTCGTTGTTCCCCTTCATCTGGCCGTTGTGAGACGTGAAGCGGTCGCCCCGGAAGTCCTCTTCCGACAGCTCGCGCCGCTGGATCATCACGCCCCACGATCCATCGAGCACCAGGATGCGGTCCTTCGCGGCGGCGTGGAGCTGGGCGATGCGTTCTGCGCGGCTCATGCGGCGGCCCTCTGTTCGCGCACGCCCAGGATCCGGCAGATCGCGTAGACGAGGTCGGCGCGGTTCAGGGTGTAGAAGTGGAAGTCCGAGAAGCCTTCCTCCTGCAGCCGCGCGCAGGTCTCGGCCGCCACCGACGCCGCCACCAGCCTGCGCGTTTCCGGATCGTCGTCCAGCCCCTCGAAGTGGGCGGCCAGCCATGCCGGCACCGACGCCCCGCACGAGGCGCTCATCCGCTGCAATCCGGCGAAGTTCGACACGGGCATGATCCCGGGGATCAGGGGAATGGTCACGCCGGCCGCCCGAACCCGGTCGCGGAACCGCAGGAAGGCGTCGATGTCGAAGAAGAACTGGCTCAGCGCTCGCGTCGCGCCCGCATCAACCTTGGCCTTGATCACATCGATGTCGTGCTCGATCGACGGGCTCTCCGGATGCTTCTCCGGATAGACGCCGACCGACGTCTGGAACCCGCCGATGCGTTGGATCGCGCGGGCCAGTTCCGTCGCGTTGGCATAGCCGTCCGCGCGCGGCTGATAGGCCCCACCGATGCCCGATCCACCGCTGACCGCCGATCCGGGCGGGTCGCCGCGCAAGGCTACGATATGGTCCACGCCGATGGCTTTGTACTCGCCGATCACCTGATCGACCTCGTCTCG
Source organism: Brevundimonas sp. AAP58 (assembly GCF_001295975.1). Lineage (GTDB taxonomy): Bacteria > Pseudomonadota > Alphaproteobacteria > Caulobacterales > Caulobacteraceae > Brevundimonas. The sequence continues at coordinate 2,407 of NZ_LJHU01000048.1, forward strand.
ACTGGCCTCCACGCAGGTCAGGTGGGCGGCGGGCTTCATGGTGGTCTCGGTCAGGATGCGCTGGACCGTCCGATGCGTCCGCTCGCGCGTCGAACCGCCCGCGCCATAGGTCACCGAGACGAAGGCAGGGTTCAGCGGCTCAAGTCGCCGGATCGACTTCCACAGCGTGGCCTCGGCCTCGTCAGACTTGGGCGGGAAGAACTCGAACGAGACCCTTACCGGGTTCGGGTTCTCGCCCGCGCGCGCCACGGGTCCCAGCGGCGACAGCAGCAGCGCACGTGCGGCGGCAAGGGATGTGGCGGCCATCAGGCGACGCTCCGGTTGGCGACGGCCGGTCTCTCGGCGGTCCAGATGGTAACGGTCAGGCCCGCCGTATCCGGGGGCAGGGCGATGCTCGCCGAGGGTTTGAGGCCCGCGTCACCCAGCCAGCGCCCGATCTCTTCGTCGGCGAAGCCGAGACGACGATGCTGATGCTCGTCTCGCAACCGCTCCAGCTCATGGGGGGCGAAATCAACGATAAGCAGTTTTCCACTGGGCATGACCAGCCGCGCGGCCTCGGCCACGGCCGCCGCCGGATCGGCCAGGTAGTGCAGCACCTGATGCACCAGAACCAGGTCCGCCGACTGCGCCGGCAGGCGGGTCGCGAAGATGTCGCCGTGCCTCAGCTCGACCTTGTCCAGCCCGGCCCGGGCGACATTGGCGCGGGCGATGTTTAGCATGTTCTGGCTGAGATCCAGCCCGATCGACATGCGCGCCTTCTTGCCCAGCAGGGTCAGCATGCGGCCCGAACCGGTGCCCAGATCGACGACCCGCTCAAACGGTCCCGGCCCCGCCGCCCGCTCAATCGCGCTCTCGACCGCCGTCTCGGACACATACAGCGACCGAATGCGGTCCCAGCTGGGCGCGATCTGTTCGAAATAGGCGGCGGCGGCGGCGGCGCGCTCGTCACGCACCTCGTCCAGCCGGCGGTGGTCGGCGGCACCGGCCGCGTCATCCAGTCCGTCCAGGATGGTGTCGATCAGACGCCGCACATCGGGCTCGTGCGACACCCGATAGAAGACCCTTGCCCCGTCCGGGAACCGCTCGATCAGCCCTGCGTCCGCCATCAGCTTCAGGTGGCGCGATACGCGCGGCTGGCTCTGGTCCAGCACGCGGGAAAGCTCCATGACCGACAGCTCCTCGCCGGCCAGCAATGACAGCACCCGCAACCGCGTCGGCTCTCCGGCGGCACGCAGAACATCCACGGTCTGATCAGCGGTCAGGCTCATCCGATAATCATATAAGGATATCCTTATATGATGTGAAGCGAGAAATGCCGCGACGGCGCACGCGGGATGGGACGTTATAGTCAGGCTTGTCTTGCCGGAGCCGTCTGATGCGCCTCGTCCTCTGTCTCGTATCGATTGCAGCCCTGTCGCTCGCCGCCTGCTCGCGTGAAGAGGAGGCCAAAGCCGCGGCCGTCGATCCTGCCCCGATCGAGGAGCCTGCCGACGCACCGGAAGAAGCCCTGCTGGAAGAAGCGGCGCTGGACGTCGAAGCCCTGCCGCCCCGGCCCTTGCCCCCGCGTCCGGTCCAGCGCCGTCAGGCGGAGCAGGGGCCGATGACGCTGGACCAGATGCTGGCCCGCGCCGAACGCGGCTTCGACCGCGCTGATACCGATTCGGACGGGGTGGTCACGACCGCCGAGCTTGAGGCCGCCGCCGCGACCCTACCCAACGCCCGCAACTGGTCCCGCGCCGACCGCGACGGCGACGGCCGCCTGACGAAGGACGAGTTTCGCTCCGTCGTCGCCTGGCGCTTCCAGCGAATGGACGCCGACGGCGACGGTTCTGTCAGTCTCGAGGAGCGTCAGGTCCGCCGGGGCGTCGAGGCCGACTAGGCCTTACCGCCGTCTGTGATCGCCTTGGCCGCGCCGACCGCCGACCAGGTCGTGAAGCCCACATGCGCTCTCGCCGGCGGCGAAGGCTGAGGTGCCTCGGGCAGGGGCGCAAGGCGGCGCTTGTTGACGTGATCCACGGTCCGTACGCCGACCTGATCCGGGAACTCGCCCCGGAAGTAGAACCTCTGCCAGGCCTGCTTGACGGCTTCCGGATCGCCCGCAGCCATGCGGGTGTTGAAGTCGGTTCGGACCTCCGACCACTTGCGGTATTGCACCGCCAGGTCGCCGTCGTCGTCCAGCGAGCGCCGCACCGGCTGGAACCGCTCGATCCGGTGGTGCGGCACAGGCTGCAGAAAACAGAACGGCTCGTCCTTCTCGAATCGGATCACGCCGGGTGCCGTGAAACGCCAGTTCATGGTGAAGGGGTAGGGCAGCCAGTCTGTTTCGGTGATGCCTTCCAGCGCGCAGATGCCGTGCTTGGCCCGGTTGGGTGGCCCCGAGGCCCGCATGCCCCAGCCCTCGGGCGTGCGGAACATCCAGCCGGTGTGAAACGTCAGCACACCTTCGGTGAAGTGCGACTGCGCGAAGTGCTCGAAGTAGAGGGCATCCGCGTCCGGCCTGAACTGGATGGCGTCGGCCCCCATACGCCCGTCCCACTCGGCCTCGAAGCCGAAGGGACACAGCAGCTCCCACCCCGTGGTGTTGGCCATGGTCAGCGGCAGGCAGCGATAGGGATGGCGCCCCGCGAATTCATCCATCCAGTCCCGCTCAGGCCGCCCGGGCACCAGACGCGGCGGGTCCGGCCGCATCGGAAAACACTCCAGCATCAGGGCGTCGGTCTCGGTGGCGATGTCGGTCACAGGCGAACTCATGGAACAGGCGACACGGGCGGCTCGCCCGCCGCCACAGCCTGAAGGTTTCGGACCAGCAGCGCCAGCATGCCTTGCACCGCCGCCATCGTCGCCCCAGCTGTGTGCGGCGTCAGCAGCACATTGGGCACATCCGACCACCGCTCCGCCGATGTGGGTTCGGTCTCGAACACGTCCAGCGCAGCCCCGCCCAGCCGCCCGGCCTTCAGGGCCGCGATCAGGGCGTCCTCGTCCACCAGCGACCCGCGCGCCACATTGACCAGTAGCCCGTTCGGCCCCAGCGCCTCGATGACCCCGGCCGAGATCAGCCTCCGGTTCGTCGCATCCGCCCGACAGGCCACGACCAGGATGTCCGAAGCCTGCGCCAGGTCGATCAGCGATTCCGCCTTGGCCCAGGCCGCCTGCGCCTTGTCACGCGGCCCCCACCACCGGATCTCGCATCCCATCACCGCCGCCCGCAGGGCCACCGCCTCGCCGATAGCCCCCAGCCCGACGATGCCGACGCGCTGTCCGCGCATGGACGGCGTGATCAGCCGCTGTTCCATCACCCAGCCGCCCGACCGCACGATCCGGTCGCCGTCGACGATGCGGCGCCGCGCCGCCAGCACCAGGGCCAGCGCGTGGTCCGCCACATCCTCGTGGTTCACCGCCGGCGCATGGGTGACGATCAGCCCTCGCGCCCGGCACCAGTCCAGATCCAGCCCGTCATAGCCCGAGGTAAAGCAGGCCACGTGTCTGAGGTTCGGCAGATGCTCCAGCACGGCCATGTCCAGCGCGTCCTCGCCTGCGACGACGACGGCGGTGATGTCGTCCGTCGCTTCAACCGGCGGCCCCTCCCACAGGCGAAACACCCGATAGGCGGGCTCCAGAAAAGGCGCGACGGGGGCCAGGGCGCGTGACGCGATCAGCAGGGCCGGGCGGTGGGGCATGGGTCGTGAACGGCGTCTACCGCCCGAACTTCTGGAACTTGATCCGGTGCGGGATCAGGGCGTCCGTTCCGAGCCTCCGCTTCTTGTCCTCTTCATAGGCCTCGAAGTTGCCTTCGAACCACTCGACGTGGCTGTCGCCCTCGAAGGCCAGGATGTGGGTCGCCAGACGGTCCAGGAACCAGCGGTCGTGGGAGATGACCACGGCGCAGCCCGCGAACTCTTCCAGCGCCTCTTCCAGGTTCTGCAGCGTCTCGATGTCCAGGTCGTTGGTCGGTTCGTCGAGCAGGATCAGATTGCCGCCGCTCGCCAGCGTCTTGGCCAGATGGACGCGGTTGCGCTCCCCGCCTGACAGCTGCCCGACCTTCTTCTGCTGGTCGCCGCCCTTGAAATTGAACGATCCGACATACGCGCGCGAGTTGATCTCCCGCTTGCCCACCAGCATCACGTCTGTGCCGCCCGAGATCTCCTCCCAGATGGTCTTGTTTGGATCGAGCGCGTCGCGCGACTGGTCGACGTAGGCCAGCTTGACCGTCTCGCCGACGCGGATCGAACCGCCGTCCGGCGTCTCTTGTCCGGTGATCAGCTTGAACATGGTCGACTTGCCCGCGCCGTTCGGCCCGATCACGCCGACGATGCCGTTGGGCGGCAGTTTGAAGGTCAGGTTGTCGAACAGCAGCTTGTCGCCATAGGACTTCTGCAGCCCCTCGACCTCCAGCACGACGTTGCCCAGGCGCGGGCCGGGCGGGATCTGGATGACGGCGAAGGACTGGGCCTGACGGCTGTTCTCCTGCTCGGCGACCATTTTCTCATAGGCCGCCAGACGCGCCTTGGACTTCGCCTGGCGGGCCTTGGCGCCCGATCGTACCCATTCCAGCTCGCGGGTGAGCGCCCGCTGACGGGCCTCGGATTCCGACTGCTCCTGAACGACGCGCTTCTGCTTCTGCTCCAGCCAGCCGGAGTAGTTGCCCTCGTAGGGGATGCCCTTGCCGCGATCGAGCTCCAGCGTCCACTTGGTCACCTGGTCCAGGAAGTAGCGGTCGTGGGTGACCAGGATCACGCAGCCCGGGAAGTTCTCCAGGTGATGCTGCAGCCAGGCGACCGACTCGGCGTCCAGGTGGTTGGTCGGTTCGTCCATCAGCAGCATGTCGGGCTTCGAGAGCAGCAGCCGCGCCAGCGCCACGCGGCGCTTCTCGCCGCCCGACAGGTTGGTGACCGCCCAGTCGTCGGGCGGGCAGCGCAGGGCGTCCATCGCCATTTCGATGCGGCTGTCGATGTCCCAGACGTCGCCGGCGTCGATCTTCTCCTGGAGGGACGTCATCTCCTCCATCAGCTCATCGGTGTAGTTCTCGCCAAGCTCGGCGGCCACTTCGTTGAAGCGGTTCACCCACTGCTTCTCCTCGCACCAGGCCTCGACGTTCTCGCGGACGTTCAGGTTCGGATCGAGCTGCGGCTCCTGCTCCAGGTAGCCGCGCTTGATGCCGTCGGCGGCCTTGGCCTCGCCCGAGAATTCGCTGTCCAGGCCGGCCATGATCTTCAGCAGCGTCGACTTGCCCGAGCCGTTGACCCCGACCACGCCGATCTTGGCGTCGTTGTAGAAGCTCAGCCAGATGTTCTCGAAGATCTTCTTGCCGCCGGGAAAGGTCTTGGTCAGACCCTGCATCTGGAAGATGTATTGCTGCGCCATGAGGTGCGTGCGCCCTTGTCGTTCAAGCGTGTGAGGAGGTCGGCGCGGGTTTAGCGACCGGCGCGCGTCAGGGCAAACGAGATAGGAGCGGGGCAGGGCGGATTGAAGGCCGCACCCTGATCACCAGCGGAATAGCACCTTCCCGATCACGGCTCCGACCGCCGCCGTCGCCGCGATGCCCAGCGAGTACCAGACCACCACGAACCCGGCCGTATGCTCAGGACAGTGCAGGCCATACAGCGTCGTGGCCAGTCCGGCGGTAAGGAGTCCCGCCGCCGCCCCCGCCGCGCCCGGCCGCATGGGAGCAAACCCCCGGGCCGCGCCGAAAACGAAAGGCGCTGCGATCAGGCTCAGGATCAGGATCAGGGGCGCGCACTCCGCCGCGCTCTCGCCCATCATCGCGGGCACGCGTTCGGACGCGGGCATGCTCATGAACTCCATGACGGCGAACACGGCCGCCGCGATCAGGATGATGCCAAGCGCCAGAAGCGGCCCCACAATCCTCGCCCCCGGCCGCCCCAGCCGGTCCAGCAGCCAGAAGCCGACGATGCCCAGGGCCCCCGAATAGGCCGCCTTCATCCAGAAGTTAGGTCCCATCATCGCCGCGCCCAGATCTTGCCGGAACCCGAGCCACAGCCCCACACCCATGACGATCAGCAGTCCCCCGGCCGCGAGCGCCAGCAGGATGCGCCGCTCTACCTCGCGCGGCTTGGCGGCGGGCAGGTCGGCGGCCAGCGCCTCGATCAGGTCGTCAGTCTTCATTGTCGGCCCCCTCCTGGGCAGACCCGTCGTTGGACGCGGGCGCGAAGCGGGCGTTCAGGGATTTCATGGATCGATGAATCGAAACCTTGGCGGCTGTGAGGCTATAGCCGTGTCGTTCCGCGGCCTCAGCAACGGTCAGGCCCTTCAGGCGCACGTCCTCGATCAGGCGGCGCTGGCGCGGCGGCAGGTGGGCCAGCACCCGGGTCAGGTCGGCGCGCGTCGCGCCGTCCTCGACGGTGTGATCGGCGAACAGCTCGCCGGCCTCCTCGATCGGATGGCTGGGGCGGCGGCCCTGGCGGCGCAAATGGTCGATCAGCTTGTGGCGTGCGATGGCGAAGGCCCAGGCGGTGAAGGGCTGGTTGCGGTCCCAGGTGGCCCGCTTGGCGTGGATGGCGATCAGGGTCTCCTGCACCAGATCCTCCGCATCGGCACCCCCGTTGAACAGGCGGCGCCGGAAAAAGGGACGTAGGTGCGCCCCCATGTCGGACAGCAACAACCGCCAGGCGGCGGCGTCGCCCTCCAGTCCGCGGAGCATCAGGGCTTTCAATTGGGCTTCGCGGTCGGTCACGTGCGGCCCGTTACGGCAGGTGAGCGGCGAAGGTTACACGGCCTCAGGCATAGTTGAAGCTTACGGAAATCCGCTCGCTCTTCGCCCCATTCACTGGCACCTCATGCCGCAACCAGCTTTCCCACATCAGCACCGTGCCTGCTTGCGGTGCCAGGTAGACGAACGGCTGCTCCGCTTCGGGCGCGTCGGGCCGGACGCTGGGCCGCGCCATCATCATGGTCAGTCGCGGATCCTCGAGCTTCAGAGCCGAGGCCCCGTCCGGCACCTCGACATAGACTGTGCCCGACAGGAAGGCGTGGGGGTGGATGTGGCCGCTGTGCGATCCGCCGGGCTTCAGGATGTTGACCCACATCGTATCCAGCCGGGGCTTCCTCGCCAGGTCGAAGTTCAGCACCTTGGCGTAGGCCAGCGCGTGCCGGTCCAGATGCCGCTTCAGCTCGGCGAACTCCGGCAGCCTTTGCGGCAGGTCGTTAAGCGAGCCGTACGAGGTGTATCCGCGATACCCGTGTGCCCGACACCAGGCCCGCCCGGCCGCATCCTCGACCGCCAGCATGCGGCAGGCGTCGGCCAGGGCGGCGTTGAACGCGGCGAAGCCGGGCGTTCCGGCCAGGCTGGCCTCATAGGCCTGGGTAATGAACAGGGGGCGAAGGGACATGGGTGGGCCATACCGCCGAACGCGCGGACCGGTCCAGCCACGTCCGATTTTGACGTATGCCATGGTTAGGCTGGTCCTCATGAACGCGTCCGAGAGCGAGGTGAGGGAAGTGAGAGTCGCTTTTTTCGGACTCTCACTCCCAGTCTGGAAAACGATCAGAACCCCAGGTCTGCGGCCCCCGTCAGGATCGCCTCGGCCTGCATCGTATGCTTGGTACCCGACCGATCGTGCAACACCAGCGCCGGCAGCAGCCGCAGCGGCGCGCGGCCGCCCCGGATCGCCTGCACCAGGACCCGCTTGGCAGGCTGGTCGGCGAAGGGCTGCACCGGTCGGACGCCGAACGACCCGCACTTCACCCCCAGCAGGCCCAGAAGGTCCGCCAGCCGGTCCGCCCGATGAATGAGGACGATCCGCCCGCCGTCCTTCACCCCGTCCGTCAGGAAGCCCACCCAGGCGGCCAGTCCGTCGTCGGCGATCCAGGCCCCGCGCTTGGCGGGGGAGGGGGCTCGCAGCGCCCCTTCGTCGTCGAAGAACGGCGGGTTCGATACCGCCCAATCGGCGCGCGGCAGGCCCAGCGCCTTGAACCCGGCCCCGACGTCGCCCTCGACGACCGTCATCCGGTCGCCGATCCCGTTCAACTCGGCGTTCCGGCGCGCCAGCCCCGCCGCCTCCGTGTCCCGCTCCACCCCGACCAGTCCCAAGCCCGGCCGTCGCGCCGCGATCTGCGTCAGCACCGCGCCCGCGCCACAGCCCGCCTCCAGCACCGTCTCCCCGGGCCCGGCCGCCACCGCCGCCGCCAGCAGGGCCGCGTCCATGCCGGCGCGATAACCCCGCGCGGGCTGCAACAGGCGAACCCTTCCGCCCAGCAGGGCGTTCTCGGTCGGTCCGTCCTTGGATGCCTCGCCTTCTGGCGAGAGGGATGCGACGGTCACGCGGCTTGACCCTTCATGGCGGGGTCACCATTGTCCGGCGTGACCCCG
>NZ_LJHU01000049.1 GCF_001295975.1 Brevundimonas sp. AAP58
CCGCGCACACCGTGTCTGGGGCTGGCCCCCTCCACCGCTTCGCGGTCCCCCTCCCCCGTTTCGCTACGCTTCACGGGGGAGGATAAGCCTCTACTGCCGCGCGCTGGCCGTGCGTTCGCGGACCACGCCGAACTCCGACGTCGGCTTCCAGCCCGGCCAGTCCTCGCTGTTGGCCAGGTCGAGACCCAGTCGATACATCAGCGTCAGGTTCTCGACCGCCGAGCGGAAGTCGAGGTCCGGCGACCACTCGTCGGAGGGACGGTGATAGTCGGCGGCAAACTTGGCGCGCCAGGCCGCCTCGCCAGCCTCGCGGCCGCCCTCGTCCCAGTCCCAGCCGTGCCAGGTCATGAGCGCCGGAACACCGGCGCGGGCGAAGGGGAAGTGGTCGGAGCGGTAGTAGAAACCCTGTTCCGGCATGCCGTCGTCGCCGACGTAGCGGCCCTCGGCTTCCGCCAATACTTGCAGCCGATCCTCAAGCTCGTTCTGGCCCTTGCCGAAGATGGCGACGTCGCGGGTCGGGGGCGACAGGGGCAGCATGTCGATGTTGATGTCGGCCACCGTCGTGGCCAGCGGATAGACCGGATCGGCGGTGTAGGCGTAGGCCCCCAGGAGACCCATCTCCTCGGCCGCCATGTGGGCGAAGACGAAGGTCCGTTCAGCACGCGGCGCGGCGGCCAGCTGGCGGGCCATCTCGACGACGCCGACGGTGCCGGACGCATTGTCCCAGGCCCCGTTGTAGATGTTGTCCTCGGTCGTCGAGACCGGGCTGACGTGGTCGGCGCCGACGCCGACGTGGTCCCAGTGGGCCGAGTAGATGATGACCTCGTCGGGACGGGTCGTGCCTTCGATCTTGGCCAGCAGGTTGTGGGTCGTCAGCGTCGAGATGGTCTCCTCGGCCGCGACCGACAGGGTCACGCCCTCCAGCGCCTTGGCCCGGAAGGTTCCGGTGGCGAAGTCAGCCATGTCAGCGGGGGTCAGGCCGGCCGCCGCCGCCCACATCTGGGCCGTGTCATGGTTGATCGCGCCGGAGAACTCGAGGTCCGCTGCGCCCGGCGTCAGGGTGCGTTCGCGATTGTTGAACTGGCCGGCGCGGAGCCAGTTGGCGTCGGTCGCGGGGGCCATGACCAGGGTGATGATGCCCACCGCGCCCCGACGGAAGGCCTCGTCGGCCTTGTAGGCACCGGACTGGTAATGGGTGGCATAGGCACCGTTGAAACGGTCGGTCACCTCCGGCGCGGTTGGTTCACCCGACATGACGATGACGACCTTGCCGCGCACATCGACGTCGCCGTAATCGTCCCAGCCCCGTTCGGGGGCGTAGATGCCGTAGCCGGCGAAGACGAGCCCCGCGCTCTGGACGGCGGCGCGGCCGTCGTTGGTGGCAGCGCGCACGATGATGTCGGTGCCGACGGTGAGGGGCCGCACCACGCCGTCCGGCCCTGTCCAGCTGGCCGAGGCCGATCCGGCGACCGGGGTATAGCGCTTCAGCTCGACGACCTGGAGCCACTGGCCGTCCGGACCGCCGGGCTCGAGCCCCATCGCCTCGTACTGGGCCTGCAGCCAGGCCAGGGTCAGACGCTCGCCCTCGGTGCCGGGGTAGCGCCCCTGGAACTCGTCCGTCGAGATCTGGCGGATTCCGTCCGACAGCCGCTCGGCCGTAAAGTCCTGCGCCTGGGCGAGCCCCGCGCCCAGCACCACCGCCAGGGCGGCTACGCCGCCGATCCATCCACGCATCGTCAAGGGGTCGTCCTCCGGGTTTGGGCGGACCCTAATCGCGGATCGGCGACCCCGCCCATTACAGTTTCGTCATGTCAGCCTAGTCGCGCGCCGAAGCGCTGGCCGCCCGCGCCGCGGCGAACTCCGACGTCTCCGACCAGGTCGGCCAGTCACCGCTGTTGGCCAGGTCACGGGCGATGGACCAGTAGACCTCCAGGTCCTGGATCTGGCCGCGATAGTCCCAGTCGCCGGACCATTCGTCGTTGGCCTGGTGATAGCGGCGGGCGGTGTATTCATCCCGCGCGGCGGTGCGGGCCGCGATGGGCTCATCGACGAAGGGGCCGGAAGAGTCCGCATAGACCATTGGCACGCCGCGCTTGGCGAGCGGGAAGTGATCGGAGCGGAAGTAGAACCCGGCCTGGGTCGACTGGTCCGGCTCGATCGTCCGGCCCTGGGCGGCGGCGGCGGCCTCCAGACGTGCATCGAAATCGGCGGACTGGCCATAGCCGATCACGCCCAGGTGCCGGGTGCGGCCATAGACGTTGGCGGAGTCCATGTTGAAGCCGCCGACCGTCGTCTCCAGCGGATAGAGGGGATTGGCGGCGTAGTATTCCGAGCCCAGCAGGCCGCTTTCCTCGGCGGTGAAGCCGATGAAGACCAGGGACCGCTCGGTGCGCGGCGCGGCGGCGGCGATGCGGGCGAGCTCCAGCAGGCCGGCGATGCCCGAGGCATTGTCCACGGCACCGTTGAAGATGGCGTCGCCCTCGGCGTCAGGCGTTCCGACCCCGATGTGGTCCCAATGGCCGGTGAACAGGATCGTCTCATCCGGACGGGTCATGCCCGGCAGGCGGCCGATGATGTTGTGGGTGACGATCTGCTGGGACGCCACATCGAACATGACGTCGAGCTCGGCCCCGGTCAGCGCGACCGGCTGGAAGTCGCGGCTGCGGGCCTGGACCTTCAGCGCGTCGAAGTCGAGACCGGCGCGGCGAAACAGCTCCACGGCCACATCGCGCTGGATCCAGCTCTCGACCGGGATGCGCTCATCGGGGTTGGAGCGGACGATGTCGAACTGGGGCCCGGACCAGCTGTTCCGCACCGTCGTCCAGCCATAGGAGGCGGGCGCGTCCTCATGGACGATGATGACCCCGGCGGCGCCTTGCCGGGCCGCCTCTTCATACTTGTAGGTCCAGCGACCGTAGTAGGTCATGGCCCGGCCACCGAAGGTGTCGAGCGCGGGCTCCTCGAAGTCGGCGTCGTTAACCAGGACGACCAGGATCTTGCCGGACAGGTCCTGTCCCTTGAAGTCGTCCCAGTTCCGTTCCGGCGCCCGGATGCCGTAGCCGACGAAGACCAGCGGCGCGTCGGTCAGCATGACGTGGTCGGTGCCGGGGCGACGGGTCGAGATCACCGCCTGCTCGCCCTGGACCAATGGCAGGGTCCAGTCGCCGACCGACAGACTGGCCTGGACGTTGGAGGCGGTAAAGCGGTTCAGCGTCACGGCCTGAGTCCAACTGCCGTTCTCGCCGCCGGGCTCCAGCCCCGCCGCCGCCATCGCGCCGGACATGTAGCCGATCACGCGGTCCTCGGCCGGGGTGGCGATACCGCGCCCCTGATAGTCGTCGGCCGACAGGATGCGGATGTGCTGGGACAGGCGGGCGGGATCGAAGCTCGCGTCCTGGGCGGTGGCGGGCAGGGCGAGCGCGAGAGCGGCGACGGCGGTCAGGAAACGCATGGGGGCCTTCGGCGAAATCTGTGACAGGCCGAAAGGTTAGGAGGTCGCCTCGCCGGTGTCGACTGCGGCGGCCCTGGAACCCCGACCGAACCGCAGGGCCATGCTGAGGCCGATCAGGGGCCCGATCACCATATAGACGACGCCGGGCGCCCAGCTGGCGAGATGATCCGGCGCGGCCGCGGCCAGCAGCATGGAGACGCCCGAGACACCGGCCAGGATGGACCAGTTGCTGATCCAGATCGCGGCGGTCAGGGCCTGATCCGACGTGGGCTCGCCCTGCCCGCGATGGTGGCGATAGAGGGTCCCGTAAAGCACGGACAGGATCAGACATCCGGCTCCGTAGGCGACGTAGAGGTACCTCTGCTCCTGCAGGGTCTCGGCCAGCCGTGTGCCGGGCAACCATCCGCCGGACAGGGCGTGAAGCGCCGCCTCCATGATGAAGCGCAAGGGAAAGACGTAGAGCAGCACCACGAAGACGATGGCCAGGCTGAGGGTGGTCGACAGGACGTCGCGATGCGACCACAGCCGCCCGAGGTCGCGATAGCCCAGCCAGAACATGGCGATCAGGGCGAAGGCGGCGGCGAACGCCGGGGCGCGCAGCAACATGGCCGACAGGTCCGAGAACCGCTCGGGCGTGTCCCCTCCCCCCACGATCAGCAGGGTCACGGCGAAGGCGAAGGCGGCGTCGACGAAGGCGTCGAGCCGACGGGCCATGTCATCCTTGGCGACGGTGATCATGGGGCGAGTGTGCCGCTATCGCCTGCCCCGCGCCACCGTTTGCTGCTGGTCGAAACGGCAGAGCCGGTACTCATCGCAGCAGGATCGGTTCCGCGGCGTGACGGAGGCTCTGCTAAGGCTGAGGCCCCTCGCAATCGGAGAGCGACCATGATCGACCACCGCCTGACCGTTGCCCTGGCGCTTTCAGTGAGTGCCGTGATCGCGGGTCCACTGCAGGCCCAGACGGCGGCACCCGACCCCGCCTACATCACCGAGGCCAATAGGCTCGCGGCCGAAGACGTGACCACCATCCTGAATGTGATCGCCCGCATGAACCACGCGATCGACGTCAACGACTATGCCCTTTACGCCAGCTTCTACACGGCCGACGGGGTGATCGATTCCGGCTTCGGACCACCTTCGGTCGGGGCCGAGGCGATCGTCGCCTCGCTTCAGATGTCTGCGCCGTTCATCACCAACAAGCGGCACGTCATCGGCAATCCGGTCGTCAGCGGCTCCGGCGACGAGGCCAAGGTCACCTACTATCTGATCGTGTTCGAACGGCAGGCGGGCCTGACCCTGGCGGGGACAGCGGTCATCACCGACACCCTGAGGCGAGAAGACGGGGTGTGGCGGGTTGCGACGCATACGACACGAATGG
>NZ_LJHU01000005.1 GCF_001295975.1 Brevundimonas sp. AAP58
GGCGGCAGCGGCTTCGTCAGCAGCGGCTTCGGTGGTTTCTTCGGCGGCGGGCTGGCAAGCGGCCAGAGCCAGGGCGGCAGCCGAGGCGGCGATCAGGGCGACGATGCGCATGATGGATATCCTTCAGAAGGGGTTCAAACGGGGTCATGAATCCCCGTCACGGCGAGATAACGGGATCGTGAGCGAAATCGCAAGCGATTTCTCACGGCTTCGTGATCGGCCGTGTTCCGGCGCGCCGGAACCTTCTGGAGCAAAGGACCGGCCAGGCCCTGTCAGAACCTGGCCGGTCGCTGGCGTATCAGGCGGCGGGCGTCTCGGCCGGAGCCATGGCGTCGGCGGCCGGAGCCATCTTGTCGCCCTCGGCCGGAGCCATCGCATCGGCGGCCGGGGCCATCGCGCCGTCGGCGGCCGGAGCCATGGCGCCGTCGGCGGCGGGGGCCATGGCCCCTTCTTCGGCGGCCGGGGCCATCGCACCCTCGGCGGATTCATTGGTCTCTTCGGCGGCGGGCTGACAGGCGGCGAGCGCGAGCGCGGCGGCCGAAGCGGCCACGACGGCGATCAGATTGCGGTTGGACATGGAAACCCCTCAGGATGGATCGGCGCGGACGGCGTCCGGCCATGGAAAGATCGCCCACGGCCCCGAAGGACCGCCGACGCATCCGGGCCTTCGCCCTCATCGATCACAGGGTTACACGCGCCCGTGAGCGGGCGTGATCAGGCGTCGGCCAAGGCCGCCGAAGGTCTTGATCAGGCGTCGGCGGGGGCCGCCGACAGGGCCTCTTCCATCTCGGCGAACGACGGCTGGGCCGTCGAGGGGATGTCGCCGCGACCGATCTCGACCGAGATCTGGGCCGCATTGCCATGCAGGTGCGCCACCAGAACCGACTGGATGATCTTGTAGTAGGCGGCGTCGCCGTTGATGATCCCGGTCAGCCGCGCAGCCAGCGGACCGACCAGACCATAGGCCAGGAACACGCCGAGGAAGGTGCCGACGAGGGCGCCGCCGATCATGCCGCCCAGCACCTCCGGCGGCTCGGTGATGGCAGACATGGTCTTGATGACCCCCAGCACGGCCGCGACGATGCCCAGCGCCGGCAGGGCGTCAGCCATGTTCTGGAGCGCGTGGGCCGGCTCCAGCGCCTCGTGGTGGTGCTTTTCCAGCTGCTTTTCCATGGCGTCCTCGATCTGGTGCGGATCCTCGAGGTTCATGGTCATCATCCGCAGGGTGTCGCAGATGAAGTCGGTGGCGAAGTGGTCCTTCAGCACCTTGGGATACTTCTGGAAGATGGTGCTCTCGGCCGGCTTCTCGATGTGGCTTTCGAGCGCGATCACGCCCTTGGACTTCATCGTCTTGGTCAGCTGGAATAGCAGCGACAGCAGGTCCTTGTAGTCCTGCTTCTTCCATTTCGGCCCGGCGAAGACCTTGCCCAGGCCCCCCGCCACCCCCTTCAGGGTCGAGGCCGAGTTGGACATGACCAAGGCCGCGATCGCGGCCCCGCCGATCATCATCATCTCATAGGGCAGGGAGTGCAGGATCACCCCCATCTTGCCCCCGGCGATGGTGTAGCCGCCGAAGACCATGCCGAAGAGCAGCACGATGCCGATGATCTGAAACATGAAACGCCCGGACCCAGAGTGAGAACATGATCTTGGCTGTTAATGCTTAACGGCGACTTGCCGCGCGTAGCGGTCGCAGGGGGAGGCAACGCCGCAGCCTTGCGCCCCTCCGTCATCGGCCTATATTGCCGACAGTTATGCTAACTTTGAGCATAAGTATGGGAGGGCGTCTTGGGCGTCACGCTGCAACTGGATCGGGCCACCGCAGAGGCGACCGCGCCGGTCTGGGACAAGGTCAAGGCCCACGTCACCCCGCTGGAGTGGCCTGACCAGGCGCGCCTGATCAGCGAGATCAACGCGCTCAAGCGCGAGCGCGACGCGGTCATCCTGGCCCACAACTACATGACGCCCGAGATCTATCACGGTGTCGGCGACTATGTCGGCGACAGCCTGGGTCTGGCCAAGGAAGCGGCGAAATCCAAGGCCAGGGTCATCGTCCAGGCGGGCGTCCACTTCATGGCCGAAACGTCCAAGATCCTGTCGCCCGACAAGACCGTCCTGATCCCGGACCTGAAGGCCGGCTGCTCGCTGGCGGAAGCCATCACGGGTGCCGACGTGCGCCTGATCAAGCAGCGCTATCCTGGCCTGCCCGTCGTGACCTACGTCAACACCACCGCCGACGTGAAGGCCGAGACCGACATCTGCTGCACCTCTGCCAATGCGGTGCAGGTCGTCGAATGGGCGGCGAAGGAATGGGGCGTCGACCGGGTCATCCTGATCCCCGACGAGTTCCTCGCCCGGAACGTCGCGGCCCAGACCAACGTCGGCATCATCGCCTGGAAAGGCCGCTGCATCGTCCATGAACGGTTCAAGGCCGAGGACATCCATGCGATGCGCGAGGCCTTTCCGGGCGCCGAGATCCTGGCTCACCCGGAGTGCCCGGAAGATGTGCTGGGGGCTGCAGATTTCGCGGGGTCGACGGCGGCCATGACCGACTACGTGATGGCGAAGAAGCCGCGCCAGGTGGTGCTGATCACCGAATGCTCGATGGCTGCCAACATCAAGGGCGACGTGCCCGAGGTCGACTTCATCGGCCCCTGCAACCTGTGCCCCTACATGAAGCGCATCACCCTGACGAACATCCGCGACTGCCTGCGCGACATGAAGTTCGAGGTGACCGTGCCCGAGGACATGATCGCCAGGGCCGCCTTGGCCGTTCAGCGCATGATCGACCTGCCGCCGCCCGCCGTCCCCGCCCGCTATGACATGATCAAGGCCCGCCATCACGTGTCGGTGGAACTGATCTGATGTCTTCCGACACCCGCGCGGCAAGGGCGCGCCCTGGGAAACGCGAAACCAGAACAAGGAGCCTGCTCATGTATCGTCTTGTGACGGCGGCCGTCCTGGGATTGAGCTCGGCGGCCATGCTTTCGACGGCAGCATCGGCTCAGACCGAACTGTTCGCGGGGCGCTATATCATCCAGTCGGACGACCTGAACACCGGCGCGCCCGTCCGGACCTTCAGCGGTTATGCCGACTCGCGCAGGCTCGCGAACGGCAACTATGAAATTTCCCTCCTGATCATCCAGTACGATCAGACCAATGGGAACGAGGATCAGGGCTTGACCGTCCAGTCCTGCGTCGGCCGTCCCTCAACGCGCGATCTGACGATCACCTGCACCGTCCAGGTCTCCTCTTTTGACAGTTACTCGCCGGACAACTTCGTGATCAGACCGGACGGCGACTCAGGCCTGTGGTCGGGTGAAATCACCTCGTCCAGAAACACCCCAGTCAACTTCATCTCGATCGATGCCGCCTTCGCTCTGTCCGAAAATGACTGACACGCGGCATGCTTCAACAGGCGGCCAGACGTGAGTGACATCGGTCCCTGGGGCGCGCGCGACGGGCGGCAACCCTCTCAGCCGGTCGCCCAGCCGCGCGAGACGATCGTCTCGCCCACGCCCGGCGCGCCCGTCATCGACAAGGGCCAGAGCCCGGCTTGGGTGATCA
This sequence comes from Brevundimonas sp. AAP58, assembly GCF_001295975.1. GTDB lineage: Bacteria > Pseudomonadota > Alphaproteobacteria > Caulobacterales > Caulobacteraceae > Brevundimonas. The sequence goes on from NZ_LJHU01000005.1 coordinate 3,568, forward strand.
TCTCCACCCTGCTTATGCTCGGCTTCATCTGGTTCCTGACCGGCAGCTGGATCGTCGCGGTCGCGGCCATCTTCGGCCTGTTCGTGCACGAGTACGGCCATGTGCTTGCGATGAACCGGCTCGGCATGGGTCCTGCGAGGATCTACATCATCCCCTTTCTCGGCGGCCTGGCGCGCGGACAGCGCAATCCGGAGAGCGAGTGGGACGGCGTGCTGGTTTCGCTGGCGGGTCCGGCGTTCGGCCTGCTGGCTGTGCTCCCCGCCGTCGGCCTGTGGCTGGCGACCGGCCAGCGCGAGTGGATGATGGGGGCCTTCCTTATCGCCATGATCAACCTGGTGAACCTGGCCCCCGCCCCGCCGCTCGATGGCTCCAAGGCGCTTGGTCCTGTGCTCGCCCGCATCGACCCGATGGTGGAGAAGGCCGCCCTGATCGCCATCGGGGCCCTGGTCGTCTGGTGGGGCTTCTCCACCGGCCGCTACATCCTGGCCATCTTCCTCGGCATCGCGGTTCTAGGGTCGCTCCGGCGCGGCGCCTGGCGGCCGGGCGAACGCAAGCTCAGCTGGAACGAGGCAATGAAGTCGCTGGGCCTGTTCCTCGCCACCGGCGCGGCCTGCGCGGGTGCGGCTCTAGGCGTGCTCCTGCCGATCTCGGACGGGTCAGTGCTCGGCGCGCTCGACATCGCCGGACGCTTCATCGGCTTCGATCCGGGGCTGTCGCGATGAGCCGCCTCGTCCACGACGGCCCGCTGATCATCGGCGGAGGCCTGGCGGGTCTGTCCGCCGCCCTGTCCGCTGCGCCGCGCCCCGTGCTGGTCATCAGCCCGGCGCCGCTGCTGGAGGCCGCCTCCAGCGCCTGGGCGCAAGGGGGCGTCGCCGCCGCCCTCTCCGCCGACGACGCGCCTTCGCTGCACCTCAAGGACACCGAAGCCGCCGGCGCCGGTCTGGTCGATCACGGCGCCGCCAAGGCCCTGACCGCCGACGGCCGCGCAACGGTTGAGTGGCTGGCCTCTCTGGGTGCGCCGTTCGACAGGGACGCTTCGGGCGACTTCGCCGTCAGCCTGGAGGCCGCCCATTCCCGCGCCCGTGTCGCCCGGGTGGGCGGTGACGGTGCCGGCCGCGCCATCCTGTCGGCGCTCGTCGCCTCCGCCCGCGCCGCCGACCACGTCACCGTTTGGGAAGGTGCCCGCCTGCGCACCCTGATCCAGGACGCGACCGGCCGCGTCGTCGGTGCCGCGATCGAGAAGGACGATGACCTGATCGAGGTGATCGCGCCCGCCGTGGTCCTGGCCACCGGCGGCGCGGGCGGTCTTTTCGGACGCACCACCACGCCAGTCGCCCTCAAGGGAGAGGGCCTGGGCCTGGCCTGGGCGGCGGGCGCGGAAATCCTCGATCCTGAGTTCGTCCAGTTCCACCCCACCGCCATCGATGTCGGCCTCGACCCCATGCCGCTCGCCACCGAGGCCCTGCGCGGCGATGGCGCCCGCCTGATCGACGCCGGGGGTCGCTATCTGCTCGGCCCCGAACCCGACGCCGACCTCAAGGCCCGCGACATCGTCGCCCGCGCCGTCCACGCCGCCGTGGCCGAGGAACGCGGCGCCTTCCTCGACGCCCGCGCGGCCATTGGTGAGCATTTCCCGCAAGCCTTCCCGGCCGTGTTCGCGGCCTGCATGGCGGTGGGGCTCGATCCGCGCCTCAGCCCCATCCCGGTCGCCCCGGCGGCCCACTACCACATGGGCGGGATCGTCGCCGATCCGGACGGCCGAACGACCTTGCCCGGCCTGTTCGCGGTCGGGGAATGCGCCGCGACCGGGGTCCATGGTGCCAACCGCCTGGCGTCCAACTCGCTTCTGGAAGCCGCCGCCTTCGGCCGTCGCACGGGCCACGCGGCCGCCGCCGAGACGAGCCGACAGCGCGGCATCGTCCGTTCTGGTCCCATGATTGATGACCTGCCGCCTGAGGCCCTCGCCGAACTTCGCGCCGCCATGAGCGCAGACTGCGGCGTTGTGCGCGACGCGGCTGGACTGACGCGGCTGGTCGCCCTGATCGATAGGCTGGAAGCTGCTCACGGTGCTCCGCCCGCCCTCGTCGCCGCCCGCCTGATCGCCGAAGCCGCCCTGGCCCGCCGCGAGAGCCGAGGCGGCCACTATCGCAGCGACCATCCCGCGACGGCCCCGAGCCCGACCCACACCCGCCTGCGCCGGGACCTTGCAGTCGTCCAGGCCGCCGCATGAGCACGATCACGGCGCTGCCCGACGTCTTGATCCGCCCTATCGTCCGCATGGCCTTGGCCGAGGACCTGGGCCGGGCTGGTGATGTCACCGCCGCCGCCTGTATTCCCGAGGGTGGCCGCATGCGCGCCCGCTTCACGGCGAGAAGACCCGGCGTCGCGGCCGGTCTGTCCTGCGCCCGCATCGCGCTGGAAGAGATGGACGCGGGCGCGTCGATCACCTTCAACGTCGCCGACGGCGACGCCTTCGAAGCCGGGACCGTGCTGGCCGAGGCCGAAGCGGATGCCCGCGCCTTCCTGTCGGCGGAGCGCACGGCGCTGAACCTGCTCGGCCGCCTCTGCGGCGTCGCCACCCTGACCCGAGACTATGTCCGCGCCGTCCAGGGCACGAGCGCACGCATCGCCGACACCCGCAAGACCACGCCGGGCCTGCGGGCCCTGGAAAAGTACGCTGTCCGCTGTGGCGGCGGGGTCAACCATCGCTTTGGCCTGGATGACGCCGTGCTGATCAAGGACAATCACGTCGCGGTCTGCGGCGGGGTGGAGTCGGCCGTCCGCGCCGCCCGCGCCCAGGTCGGACACCTCATGAAGATCGAGCTGGAAGTCGACGGGCTGGACCAGTTCCGTCAGGCCCTGGCCCTGGTTCAGGCGGGTGCTGGGCCGGACGTTGTAATGCTGGACAACTTCGCCTTGGTCGACCTGTCCGACGCTGTCGCGCTGCGGAACGCCAAGGCTCCGGGCCTGACGCTGGAGGCCTCGGGCGGCGTTAGTCTTCAGACCGTGCGCGCGATCGCCGAGACCGGTGTGGAAGTCATTTCCGTGGGGGCCCTGACCCACTCCGCGCCCGTCCTCGACATCGGACTGGACACGGTCTGAGGCCGCCCAATCAGGTCGACGGGGTTGACGCCGCGGTCGAGGCGCTCTCGGCCGCCAGCGGGGCCGGTGCCACGGCCGGAGCCGCTGGCGCGGCAGCCGCCGGGGCATCCGGGGTCGTCACCGGGGTCGCTTCGCTCAGGCCTTCCTGGGCCAGCAGCGCCGTATAGGCGATCGCCTGTCCCACCTGACGCAGCGGAGTGGCCGGGTCCAGCCCGGCCTGAACCAGCTGGGCACCGTCGTCCACCGTCGACGGACGCGCCGCATAGCTGAAGGCCGTCGAGGATCCGGCCCGTCCGCCGAAGCGGTAGAAGATGTGGTTTCCAACCTGATTGACGCGGATCAGACTGTTTCGCCAGCGTGGCGCGACGTTGGTCGTGTGAAAGTGCGTGGCGTTGCCGACCCCGGCATAGACCGCTCCGGACAAGGCGGCCGAGGCGATATCGCGCGCCCGGTTCCAGGCGGCCCGGTTGACCGGTCCGCGCATGGAGCCATCGCAGGTGAAGCTGAACTGGCAGCCGATGCGACGGCCCGAGCCCTGGAACACCACGCCGCATACGCTGTTCGGGAAGGCCCCATGGCGAGCCCGGTTCAGGACCACCTGCGCCACGGCGCGCATTCCGTCTGAACCTTCGCCTCGCGCCTCGTAGTAGGCGGCCTGGGTCAGGCATTCGAGGTCGCGCGAGGCGTCCAGCGCGCTTGACAGACGGAAGGGCCGCGCGGCGTCGGCCAGTGTGTTCAGATTCGCACGACGCAGGTCTGCAGGACCCTCCGAGCCGCGAAGCTGCTCCAGACGCGCGGTCAGGAGCTCGGCCTGGCGGTCGCGCTGGGCGGAGCCGGCCACGGTATAGGGGTCATGGCGGCGCGCGATGGCAAGCGCGCTGGCGTCCAGTCCGCCGGCGGCCGCGGCCAGAGCCTCTTCGGTGAAGCCTGCGGCGGTCGCGCCTTCCAGGCGCTCGGCCTGGGCCCGCACGGTCGTCGCCTTCGCCACGCTACCGCCCAGATAGGCGCAGCCAATCGCCAGTCCCACAAGGCCTCCGAACAAGGCCGCCGCCGTCACGGGCCGAATACGGGCCACATGGTCGGGGCGCGCGTCAGCGCTCGTGGAAGACGAATCGAACAAAGGCTCAGTCCTGTGCGGCAGGGCGGAAAGCGTCGCCCCCTGGGGTCGTCTCGCGTGGGGACCGGGCGCGCAACCCGCCACATCCAGTCCCTCGCGGATCGGAGATCGACGAACGTGCCGATTTCCGGAAAGCGGGCCTTTATCGCAGATACTGTGGCGACAATGGGGCCGATTCGCAAGTCCTTGTTGCAGCGCAACATTTGACGCTGAGGGCGGTTGCAGCCCCCCCGGGCGGAACCGGGCCGATACCACGACGTTTGCCCGACATCCCTCTGTCCAGGAGTATTCACCATGCGTCGACTGATCGTGTCCGCCCTCGTCCTGTCCTCCGCCGCCCTGGCCGCCTGCGGTCAGACGATCGAACAGCGCGCCGCCACGGGCGCGGTCGCCGGCGCGGTCGTGGCCGGTCCGGTCGGAGCCGCCGTCGGTGGTGCGGCCGGCACCGTGGTCGGTCAGGCCGCTAAGCCTGACTGAGGTCACGGTCCGACCCGGCATTCGCTCACCCGGGCCGACAGAGACTCGCCATTTCGCGGCGGTCGTCCTATGTGACGGCCGCCGCCTTGCGTTATCCGAATGGATGTTCGCGGGTGGGACGGCCGCAGGCCCCCCTTCCATCGCCTCTCGCGATATCATCACACGCTGCAAGGACGACCGACCGCTCGCATGAGAGACCTGAAACAGACCGGCTTCACCGATCGCCTGACCGCTCAGCAGGAGGCCAAGAAGGCCCTGCTCGCCAAATTCAAGCCCAAGCCGGCCGCTCCCGACCCCGAATTCGACAAGCTGGCCGAGAAGCGCGCCGCAGAGCGCGAGGAGGCCAAGCGCCGTCTCGAAGCCGAAAAGGCCGAAATCCGTCGTCAGAAGGCCCAGAAGGAAGCCGAGCGCCTGGAAGCCGAGCGCCTGGCCCAGGAGGCCATCGACGCCGAGAAGCGTGCCGCCCGCAAGGAGCGAAAGCAGCTGACCAAGGAAGAGCAGAAGGCCGCCCGCGACGCCCGTTATGCCGCCCGCAAGGCGCGCCAGCGCTGATCGGCCGCCGCCAGCGCCGTCGGGCATGAAAAAGGGCGCGATCCGCTGGACCGCGCCCTTCTTGCTCAGCGATCAGCGGTGGCCCTAGCCGAGGGCGCTCATCAGTTCAGGCACCACGGTCTTATAGTCGCCGACGATACCGAAGTCCGCGACCTGAAAGATCGGCGCGTCGGGGTCCTTGTTGATCGCCACGATCACCTTGGAATCCTTCATGCCCGCCAGGTGCTGGATGGCCCCCGAGATGCCGACGGCGACATACAGACCCGGGGCCACGACCTTGCCGGTCTGGCCGACCTGATAATCATTGGGCGCATAGCCGGCGTCGACGGCGGCGCGCGAGGCGCCCACGGCGGCGCCCAGCTTGTCGGCGAGGGGCTCGATCACGGCCGAGAACTCTTCCGCCGAGCCGAGCGCGCGACCGCCCGAAACCACGACCTTGGCGGCGCCCAGTTCCGGGCGGTCCGACTTGACCATTTCCTCGGACACGAAAGCCGCCTTGCCGGCGTCCTGACCGGCAACGGCCTCGACCGGGGCGGAGCCGCCCTCGGCCGCGGGCGCGAAGCTGGTGGCGCGCACGGTGATGACCTTCTTGGCATCCGAAGTCTGGACGGTCTCAAGCGCGTTGCCAGCGTAGATCGGGCGCACGAAGGTGTCGGCCGAGACGACCTCGATGATGTCCGAGATCGGGGCGACGTCCAGCTTGGCGGCGATGCGCGGCATGAAGTTCTTGCCGTCCATGGTGGCCGGGGACACGACGGCGTCATAGCCGCCCGCCAGACCCACGACCGTGGCGGTCACGGCCTCGGCCAGGGTATGGGCCAGCTCGCCGCTCTCGGCCAGCAGGACCTTGCGAACGCCCGAGATCTTCGCGGCCGCGTCGGCGGCGGCTTTCGATCCCTGACCGACGACCAGCACATCGACGTCGCCGCCGATGGCCAGAGCCGCCGTCACGGTCTTGTGGGTGGTGTCGCGGACGGTCGAACCGTCGTGATCAGCGATGACGAGGACAGCCATTTACAGCGCTCCCACGGTCTTGAGCTTGGAAACCAGTTCGGCCGCGTCGGCCACCTTGATCCCGGCCGAGCGGGTCGGCGGGGCGGTCACCTTCTGCACCTTCAGGCGCGGGGCGACGTCGACGCCGTAGTCGGCGACCGCCTTCATGGCGATCTCCTTCTTCTTGGCCTTCATGATGTTGGGCAGGGACGCATAGCGCGGCGTGTTCAGACGCAGGTCCACCGTGACCACGGCCGGCAACGGCGCCGACAGGGTCTGGACCCCGCCGTCCACTTCGCGGGTCACGGTCGCCTTGTCCCCGGCGATCTCGAGCTTCGCGGCGAAGGTCGCCTGGGGCCAGTCCAGCAGGGCCGCCAGCATCTGGCCGACCGCGTTGTTGTCGCCGTCGATCGACTGCTTGCCCATCAGGACGAGGTCCGGCTTCTCCTCCTCGACCACGGCCTTCAGCAGCTTGGCGACCGCCAGCGGCTCCAGGTCGGCGTCGGACTGGATCAGGATGCCCCGGTCCGCGCCCATGGCCAGTGCCGTGCGGATCGTCTCCTGGGCCTGGGTCACGCCGATGGAGACCACGACGATCTCCGACGCCGTGCCGGCCGCGTGATGCTCCTTGCCTTCCTTCAGGCGAACAGCCTCCTCGACGGCGATTTCGTCGAAGGGGTTCATGCTCATCTTGACGTTCGCAAGGTCGACACCGGTCTGGTCCGCCTTCACGCGGGCCTTGACGTTATAGTCGATCACCCGTTTGACGGGGACGAGAACCTTCATGTTCGCACTGTCCTAGGATGGCCGGAATGTTCGGGCAGGGAATGGAACGGGCGAACGGGCCTGTCAACGTAACGCAACGTGAACTCACGTCGCATCCGGGACGATCCAGACGATGAGACGCTTTCTGACCTTTCCACGCCTGGCGCTGCTGTTCAGCGTCCTGTTCGCCCTGTCCGTCGGCACCGTGTTCCTGTTCGACCGCTTCTGGATCGGACCGGAACAGGCCTGCGAGCAGAGCGGTCGCTGGTGGTATCCCGAAGAACGCCAGTGTCTGACCCCGATCTACCTGCCCGACATCACAGGCCGCCCGGCCGGCGTGACCCGGGAGCAGGCGTCGGACGAGGCCAACCGCGAGCTTCTGGCCATCGAGCGCCGCCTGGCCGCGGAGGACGCGGCCCGCGACGCCGCGATCCAGCGCCAGCGGGAAGAGCTTCAGAGCCGTTGACTGGCGTCAGACCGCTGCCTCGAACAGGGCGTCGCGCACCACGTCGGCGCGGACCATGGGAAACAGATGATGGCCGTCAGGCACGGTCTCAACCGTGACATGCGCCAGTCCGTGCGGCCTCGACGGAACTTGGGTGATCGAGCCGGTCTCGGCCTTTAGGATGCGCACCGGCCTGCGGTAGGCGCGCATCGCTCGCCATGGGTCATGGCCCTGGGCGACGTAGTTGGAGGCCTCCCACTGGGGAGCGCAGGCCAGGTCAAACCCGCCATCCGCCCGCTCGATCAGGCCGTCGGACAGATAGTCGATCAGGACGGCATCCTTCCAGCCCCGGAATGCCCCGCGTCCGCGATAGGCCTCCAGCGCCTGCTCACGGCTGTCGAACACCGCCCGCCGCCTCAGCGCCGTCCGGACCAGCGGTATGCGGTCCGAAAACCGACGCAGCCCCGGCGATCGGAACACCACGGATGTCAGTCCGCCCCAGATCACCGGGTCAAACAGGACCAGTCTGGACACCCGCGCCGAACCGGCGGCCGCCGCGAGTAGAGACGCCGTCCCACCCATCGAGTGTCCGGCCATCACGACCGGCGGCCCCGGAAAGGCGTCCAGCAGCGCCAGGAGGTCGTCGCGATGGTCGTGCCAGCTTCGCCGCCCCTCCATGACGGTCGGAAGCGTGGATCGACCGTGCCCCCTCAGATCGGGTGCCAGGATGCGGAACGAGGAGGCCAGCGGGGCCAGAATCGATCGATAGGTCGCCGCGTTGAAGCCATTGGCGTGGCTGAAGACCAGATCGACCGGCCGGTTCGGATCACCGAAGTCCAGCACGGCCATCTCTCCGCCGCGACCCTGCAGCGGGACCTTCAAGCGGCGGGGCGGGGAGAGCCGGGCGGCGTCCATGCCGACAATCTAGGCGCGGCGAAGCCTTCCCGCCACCTCGAGGACGCCTATGCGGCGTTGCGGCAGGCCGGACAGCGGCCGTGACCCTCGATGGTGGTGCGCTCCAAGGCATAACCCGCGCCTTCCGCGGCCCGGCGCAGGGCCTCGCCCTCGGGCGGCGTGACCTCGACGGTCGCACCGCAGCAATCGCAGATCAGAAAGGCGGCGGCGTGGGCTCTGTCCCCGACGGAACAGGCGACATAGGCGCTGATGGAAGCAATGCGGTGCGCCAGGCCGTTCTTCTCCAGAAATTCAAGCGCGCGGTAGACGGTCGGAGGTTTGGCGGCCACGCCATCCGGGCCGTAGCGGGCGATCAGGTCATAGGCTTTCACGGCCTCACCTGCCTGCAGAAGCAACTCAAGGACCCGTCGTCGGGGCGAGGTTAGCCGCTCACCGTTCGAGGCGCATCGCACCTCGGCATCTTCCAGGGCGCGGACGATCTGGGCAGGGGTCAGGGCGATGTCCCGATGCTCATGTCCGCAAGTATTCGGCATGGCCCAGTGCTAGGGCCTCGCCGCGCCCCCTGCAACCGCCCGGCGACCCCGTTTGCTGCATCCTTCGGGTTCGGCTAAGAGGCCCCCCTTTCCCGCAAACCCAGAGCTGCTCGACCCCATGACCGACACCACCGCCGCCAACGCCCAAGGCTCGCTGGACGGCAACGTCCTGTTCTATTCGAAGCCCGAGCCCCTTTCCGCCGAAATGCACGGCGCGCTCGGCGTCAATCCGGTCGACAAGCCCTATGCCTTCGTGTCGTCCTCGCACGTCGTGCCGATGACGGTCACGGAATTCGCCCCGGCGTCCCTGTCCTATCCGGTCGTGTTCCTGGGCGAGAACAAGATGCCGGTCGCGGTCATGGGCCTGCGCTCGGGCGAGAACCTGTTCGTGTCGGCCGCCGGCGAGTTCCGAGCTGACGCCTACATCCCGGCCTATGTCCGCCGCTATCCGTTCGTCTTCGCCAACGACCAGGCCCAGCAGCGCCTGATCCTGTGCATCGACCGCGCCGCGCCGTTCATCACCGAAGGTGGCCAGGCTCCGCTGTTCGTCGACGGCAAGCCCAGCGATTACGTCAACCAGGCGATGGACTTCTGCAACAACTTCGAACAGGAGCGGCTGCGCACCGAGAGCTTCGTCAAGTTGCTGAACGACCTGGACCTGTTTGAGGTCAAGGAGGCCGTCTTCACGCCGCGCGACGCGAACGGCCAACCCGGCCAGCCGCAGAAGCTGGCCGACTATTTCGCGGTCTCGGAAGAGAAGCTGAAGACCCTGTCGGCCGAAAAGCTGGCGGAACTGCGCGACAACGGCGCGCTGGGCCAGATCTACGCCCACCTTGTGTCGCTGCTGGGCTGGGACCGCCTGGTCGCCATGGCGTTCGAGCGCGCCCGTCAGAACGGCGAGATCGCCGGCAACGCCTGAAGACGCGGGAATAGGTTCTAGGGATTAGGTTCGAGGGGGGGGG
>NZ_LJHU01000050.1 GCF_001295975.1 Brevundimonas sp. AAP58
CTGGTGGCTAGTGGCGACTGGGTTCGCCCCGAGCACCAGCCACTAGCCACTCCTCCCATCACCCGCCCGTCGGCGGGCTGGTCGGTTCGCCGGTCGCCGTCGTCGGAGCGTCCGCGACCGGGGGCGTGACAGTCCCGTCCTGGAAGGCGGCGGCGTCGACCGCCTGCTGGCCCGTATTGGCGTCCCTGGCCGAGAAGCCCGGCGCGAACACCAGATACAGCACCACGAAGCCGATCAGCGTCAGGGCGATACCCGCCGCCATCACAAGGGTGATCCGCCGACCGCCTCGGCCCTGCTTGACGAACTGCTCTTCGACGGGCCGGCCCTCGTGCACGGCGTCGGCGGCGCGGGAATGGGGATCGTTGTGGGTCATGGCGGCCTTTCGGGCGACTGGGAAACTCAAGGTCGTCAACGCCTTCGCCAGCGTGGCCGTTCCGCCTCGCCACCCGCGCGAAAGAATCTTCGCTCCCCACGGAACGGGAATAGCTAGTCGCCGTTATCGGTCTGCGGAGGCGGCGACGCCCCCCGACTTGGACCCGCTCCGGCAGGTCCTGCTGCCTCCGCGCCTCATTCTCGATGATGCCACCTCAAGGCGATCCGCAAGGGTCGCCTTTTTCTTCGCGCCCAAGCGAAAGGGCCGCCCAGTTGCCCGGACGGCCCTTCTCATCTCGCTGATCGCCAGACCGATCAGGCCAGGGCGGCGCGCACCTTGTCGGCGATGGCCTTGAAGCCGGTCGCGTCCGCGGCGATGGCGGCCATCACCTTGCGGTCCAGCTCGATGCCGGCCTTGGACAGGCCGTGGATGAACTGCGAGTAGGTGAAGCCTTCCTGGCGGGCGGCGGCGTTGATGCGCTGGATCCACAGGGCGCGGAACGAACGCTTCTTGTTGCGGCGGTCGCGATAGGCGTACTGCCCGGCGCGGTCCACGGCGGCCTTGGCCGTACGGATGGTGTTCTTGCGGCGGCCGGAGAAGCCCTTGGCCTGCTCCAGAACCTTCTTGTGCTTGGCGTGGGACGTAACGCCCCGTTTCACGCGTGCCATGTGTCTAGTCCTTCAAAATCTCTGTGCGATGCGATCGGGTCTGCCGGGTGCCGATCAGGCGTAGGGCATGTAGGACTTGATCTTCTTGGCGTCGGCGTCGGCCATGACCGAGGTGCCGCGGTTCTGGCGGATGTATTTGGAGTTGTGGCTGATCAAGCGGTGACGCTTGCCCGCAACCCCGGCCTTCACCTTGCCGGTCGCAGTGAGTTTGAAGCGCTTCTTGGCGCCCGACTTCGTCTTCAGTTTCGGCATTTTCGACTCTCATTCTGATGGGCCGGAGCCCGTCGAACCTCAAAGGGTCCTTTTCGTCCCGCCCAGGCATGCCTGTTCGCCCGGCGGTCCGCACGCGAAGGCGCGGCTTCTAGGGCAAGCCCCACCGAAACGCAAGCTGCATCAGCGGGCTGGATTGTGTGTTTCCAGAAAGCGCAGCGTCTCGTTCAGCATCCGGGTCCGCGTGTCGGCTCGCGAAAGCCAGTGATCCTCACCATCCAGGGTGACGAACTCATAGGGTCGCCCGGCGCGCTGCAGGGCATCGGCCAGCCGCTGGCTTTGTGTGAACGGCACAACCGTGTCGTCACGGCCGTGGAGCAGCAGGATGGGAGCGTCCGCCCGCGCGGCCTGGGCGGCCGGAGAGCGGTCGTCCAGCGAACGGTCGCCCAGGCGGTCGGCACCCATGAACCGGTTCCAGTACTGCACGACAGGCGAATCCCGACGGCCCTGCTCGGCCTCCCACTGCACCATGGCGCGCAGGTCCGACACGCCCGCCACGGAGACCGCGCATCGATAAACGCCCTGATCCAGTGTCGGTCCGGCCATGGCGGCGTATCCGCCATAGCTCGCGCCCACGATGCACACGCGACCCGGATCGACGATGCCTTCCGAAGCCAGCCAGCGCACGCCGTCCGACAGGTCGGTCTGCATCTTCAGGCCCCACTCGCCGTATCCGGCCTCCAGATGGGCGCGGCCCAGACCGTCAGACCCCCGGAAGTTGGGCTGAAGCACTGCATAGCCGCGTGACGCCATGGCCTGGGCCCACCAGTCGAAGCCCAGATAGTCGCGCGACTGCGGTCCGCCGTGCGGCAGGACCACCAGCGGCAGGCCCCGCGGCTCGGTCACGCCGGGCGGCAGGGTCAGATAGCCGGGAATGCGCAGGCCGTCGGCGGCGGGATAGGAGATGACCCGGACCTCTCCGACCTGGTCGGGCGACAGCGGATAGGTCTCGCCGAAGACTTCAGCCGTCCGGCGGTTCAGATCCACCACATGATAGGTGCCAGGGTCGCCGGCACCCTCGGTCATCACGACCAGGACCCTGAGATCGTCGGACCAGGCCGACAGTCGCGCCCGTCTGCCCCGAAAGGCCGCGCGCACGGTGTTCCAGGCCCGCTCAGCCTCTGTGTCCAGAAACTGCATTTCGACCTCGCCGTCCCCCTGGGTACTGGCACCGATCAGGAGGCGGGTGCGCGGATGAACCAGAATACCGGTCGGGCGTCCCGTGAAGGGAAGGTCGGACCATTCTCCGGTGTCCAGGTTGAGCAGGCGGAGCTGATCGTATTCCGAGTCCTGACCGCCACGAATGACGACTTCCCGATCGGTCCGGCCAAAGGACACGAGCGAGGGGGCGTCGATCGGTGCCTCGGTGCGCCAGATGTCGCGCCACCCGCCGGTGACCCGGCGCTGGATCGTCCAGACCTTGCTGCGCGGATCAAAGGTCACGCGCGCGATGACCGCGGCGTCAGCGTTCAACAGGTAAGAACCGCCTTCCCGTTCCGGGTTCAGCACGCGGGTTTCCCCGCGGCCGTTGGTCAGGTTGATCCGATAGAGGCCAAGCCCATCGTAACCGGCACCGCCGACGATCAGCTCGTCGCCGCGAATGTAGGTCCCCACCAGACGCGGAAAGACGCCGGGCGTTGCATCGAGCGCCTTGGCCACGCGCCGCGTCTCGATCGAGTAGATCTGGCCCTCGGCCAGCTCCGACCGCTGCAGTCCCGTCAGCGTCCCCGACTGCGTCGCCGTGGTGGTGAGCATCACATGATCCTCGCCGATCCAGTCCAGCGCGCGGACCTTGACGTCCCCCGCCCGCACGCCGCCGATCAGGCGCAGGGTCTCCAGATCGCAGATGACCATGCTGCGCTCCTCTCCGATCACGGCGATATAGGCCAGCCGCCGTCCGCTGGGCGACACGTCGACCAGATCGGTGGCCGGCAAGGAGCCGTAGACGGAAAGCGGTGCCGGCCCGGTGGTGCGAGCCCCCTCCGGCGGCAGGCATTCACCCTCCTGAAGCGTCGTCGCAGCCGCCGAACCGGCCGCGAGCGAGGCCGCCATGAACGCTACGACGGCGGACCTGGTCCACCGGCTGGGGATAATCGACATGTGACCCACCTCCCTCGACATCATCGACCCTCGACCCAACCCTAGCGTGAGCCATGGAGGGCAGCCAACCCCTACTCCGCCGCCTCCGTTGCCAGCCGCGCCGGCTGGCTGGCCGATCGCCCGGCGTTGATCGCCATGATCGCCGCCGGAACCATCAGAACCGCCCCGACCGCCAGCGGCCAGTCGTGACCGAGGCCCGAGAACATGGCCCCCGCCACGATCGGCCCCACGATCCGCCCGGAAGAACTCGCGGCCATGTTCAACCCCAGCATGGCGCCCTGCCGATCCGGTGGGCTGGCCTTGGAGATCATGGCCGAGATGTTGGGCATGGTCATCGCCATGCCGAAGCCGCCGATGATCATGGCCACGGTCACGAACCAGGCCCCCGGCGAGAACATCTGGCCCAGAAGCCCGACCCCGAACAGCAGGCACCCGCCCGCCAGCACACGGCTCTCGCCGAAGCGTCGCGCCAGTCGCCCCGTGATCGCGGTCTGGCTGATCACCGAGACGATCCCTACAGCCATGAAGGCGAAGGCCACCTCGCGCGCGCCCCAATCATAGCGGGCTCCCGTCCACAGGCCGAAGGTCGACTCCATGCCCGAGAAACCCGCCATGTAGATCAGGGTCACGACGATCACGCGCGAGATCACAGGATTGGCCGCAGCGTCCCGCACGCCGCCCAGGAACGGCGTCCGCTTCGGCGGCGTGGCCGACTTCACCAGGCTCTCCTTCAGGAACAGGACGACGCCGATCGCCGCCAGGACCGCCAGCCCGCAGGCCGCGAAGATCGGCAGCTGATAGCCCAGCCGCCCCATATCCTCCCGCACCAGAATGCCCGACAGCCCCGGCCCGGCGATGAAGCCCGCCCCGAACGCGGCCCCGATCAGCCCCATCCGCCCGGCGCGTTTCTCTGGCGGCGTGACGTCGGCGACATAGCCCTGGACGGTCGAAACATTGCCCGCGCCCAGCCCGGTGAACAGCCGGACCGCGATGGCCAGCCAGATGTTGGGCACGAAGGCCAGCATCAGATAGCCGACGGCGTTGGCGCAGACGGTGATCAGCAGCACCGGTTTTCGCCCGATCCGGTCCGACAGCCGCCCCCAGAAGGGCTCGGCGAAGAACTGGCCGATCGAATAGGCCGAGAACATCAGCGCCACCTGCCAGGCCTCGGCGTTCAGGCTGTCGCCGAAAAACGGCAGCAGCGGCACCACCAGGCCGAAGCCGACCAGGTTGATGAAAACGATGGCGAACAGAACGACCAACGCCCGCCGCTCGCTGTGATCGGCGGGCGCGGAAATGGTCGGGCTGTCGGGCATCTTCGCCTTCTAGCGGAGCTTGACCGCTCCGGCGAGGGGCGGGTCGCCGCGCCCCTCACTTGCTCCGTCTACGGACATACTGCGATGAAATCGCTGCAAAACTTTCAAGAACGGCAAAGCCGGCATTAAGGGCCGCAGGATATCTCTGCCGTCCCAGCAGGAGGCCCGATGGCGCGGATCGGCGATTTCATTGACGCAGTGGACCCGGTGTCGCCCGACACCCTGGGCGCGGTCGTCTTCGACCGGTTCGAGGCCGAGCCCAACACCCTGGCCATCGCCGTGGTCGACGCCGAGGGTCGCCCTGTCGGCCTGATCGAGAGGAACGCCTTCACCCTGAAGATGGCCGCCGAGTTCGGCCGCGCGCTCTATGCCCGCCGCCCCGTCTCGACCCTAATGGACCCCAATCCGCCGACGGCCGACGCCGACGCCTCGGCCGAGACCTTCTTTCGCGGTGTCGACGCCGCCGAGCTGAACATGCTGCTGCGCGGCTTCATCGTTGTGAAAGACGGCCGTTATGTCGGCGTCGGCGCAGGCGTCCAGATCCTTCAGGCTGGATCCGTCCTCTACCGCGCCAAGGCAGAGGAGATGACCACGCTCGCGCGCGACCTCGCCGCAGCCGAGGCCGAGGCTCGCGCCTCCAGCCGCGCCAAGTCCGAGTTCCTGGCCGTCATGAGCCACGAAATCCGCACCCCGCTCAACGGAGTTCTGGGCGTCGCCGGCCTGCTGGACCGCAAGCTCCAGCAGGAGGAGTTGCGCCCCTACGTCCAGACCATCCTCGATTCCGGCCAGAGCCTGCTGCGGCTGCTCACCGACGCGCTCGACATGTCCCGGGCCTCCGCCGGTGTCTTGACCCTGGAACCCGGTCCTCTCCACATCGACGCGATGGGCCAGGACCTCGCCGCCCTCTGGTGCCCTCGCGCCGAGGAGAAGGGCCTGACCCTCACTGTCGCCTGCGAGACCACTGACCACGACTGGGTGCTGGCCGACGGCATGCGCATCAAGCAGTTGCTGAACAACCTGATCGGCAACGCGCTCAAGTTCACCCACGCCGGCGAAGTGACCGTCACCCTCTCCACGCAAGGGGACAACGGCGCGGTCCGGTTCGACGCCGTTGTCGACGACACTGGCCCCGGCATACCGGACCATGCGGCCGCCACCATCTTCGAGCCCTTCAACACCGGGGAGGCCGGTCGCGAAGGTGCCGGCGCCGGCCTGGGCCTGGCGATCTGCCGCCAGATCGTCGAGCGCATGGGCGGATCGATCGGCGTGGCACGCGCGCCCCAGGGCGGAGCGCGCTTCCACTTCACCCTGCGCCTGCCGGTCTGCGGGCCCGAGATGCGCGGCTCAGCCGAGGTCATGGCCGAGCCCACGCCGCATGAGACGCTGCATGTCCTGATCGCCGACGACAACCCGACCAACCGTTTCGTGGCCGCCAAGCTGCTGGAGATGTTCGGCTGCACCCACGAAGCCGTGGCCGACGGCAAGGAGGCCGTGGAAGCCGCCAGCGCCCGGCCGTTCGACCTGATCCTGATGGACATCAAGATGCCGGTCATGGATGGCGTCGCGGCCACCCGTGCGATCCGCGCCCTGACGATCCCAGCCGCCCGCGTCCCGATCCTGGCCCTGACCGCGAACGCCGATCCGCGCGACGCCTCGGACTATCTGGCGGCGGGGATGACCGGCGTGGTGGCGAAACCCATCCAGCCGGACGCGCTGTTGAACGCGATCCGTCGGGCCTTGGGATCAGACGTAGCGGAATTGGCGGCCGAAGCCGCCTGAGACCCTACTTCGGTGCCAGGATCATAATCATCTGGCGGCCCTCCATGCGCGGGGAATACTCGACCTTGGCGATTTCCTCG
>NZ_LJHU01000051.1 GCF_001295975.1 Brevundimonas sp. AAP58
TCAGGATCGACCGGCTCGGGCACGGGAGCGTGTGTGTCCCGCCGCAACCACCCCTCGGCGGCCGCACGGCGCCAGAAGGTGGAGGGGGCGAGATCGAACTCGCGGCAGACGAAACTGCCGGTCGCACCGGAGAGATAGGCGTCGCGCGCGAGGGTCCAGAGGTCGTCAGTGGGGGCTGCGTCGGTCATGGGGGAGATCATGACACGGCGATGCGTCAGAATCGGACGCAGGGCGAGGAGCCTAGCTTTCGATCCACACTCGGACTTTCGTCCCACTCAAAGCCAAAGGCGAACCTAAAGGCGAGTGTGCTCAACCCTTGGTCTCAGACACGACAGCTGCCAAGCTTCGCCGCATCGTCTCGCTGGGGGGCTTGAATGATAGACGCTGTCCTGACGCCAATAACCTGGATCGTCTTCGGGATCGCAATGGCGGTGATCGGTATCGCCCTAACCGCGATCATGCCGCCGCGGTGGGTCCTCGAACGTTTCATTCGCCGTCGCCTCCGGAAGCGCAGCGAGCCACTGCCGCCAAGTCTGACGCACGGCGGAACATGGCGTCCCTCGCTGTCAGGCATCGCGGCCCTCGCGGGCGGGCTGTGCCTGCTCATGCTCGTACTGGCCGCCTGGCGACTGGGACCGGCCATCGGTTCAGGCTCCGACGTCAACGTCCAGGTCGAGCTCGATCGCATAGCAAGGCACCAGATCGTGGTGATCGCTGGATTGTTTTCCTTCGCGGTCACAGCGGTCGTGTTGCTTGTATTCAAACCCCAGTCTCCTCGAGCCTACGTGGTGACCGCGCTCGCGCCCTCGACAGTCATCGTCATCGCCACCTCGATTGTTTCAAGAGCGTGGCGGTTTCGGATCGAGCTCTCACCTGAACTCATCGTCAAGCTCTGCCTGACCTGTGGCGAGCCCCAGCCTCCGCCGAGACCGCCCGAGCCCGTCGTCGTCAGCGTCAGCATTGACGGCGGCACCGTCGCGGCGGAGTGCCCGAGAGACCCGCGCACGCGGATCGGTCCGTTCGAAACCGGCAAGGACACTCTGGCAAACGGGCAGACGGCCCTGCAAACGCAGGTCGGCCGCGCGCTTCAGGCGTTGCGCGACCGGGATCAGGACCGGATTCTTCGATCCTTCGTCATCATCGGATCGGCAGACGAGAGCCGCTTCGAACGGCGTCAGGACCAATCGTGCACCGGCAACATGGATCTGGCCCGCTGCCGCGCCGAGAAGGTGGCCGCCGCTCTGCCGGCCGCGCTGGGCGACGGCGCGGTCGGCGCGCCGCCCGTCATGCTGTTGAACGCCAGCGGCGGCCTGGTCCGATGGACCGAGGGGCCCCGGGAGTCAGTCTCGGGCCGTGAGGTTCGCCTTTGCGCGCTGTGGGAAACGGGGTCGCCCCGGCCGGCTCCGGCCAGGGGCTGACGGATCGGCCGCCAGGACGCTTCTCGTCGTTCAGTCCAGCACAACTCGAGCCGCTTCAACTTGATGCGCCACCCCAGCCGCGCTGAACAGGGCGGCGAGGTCGCCGGCGGGATCGGCGGAGCCCTCGTCCAGCATGCGTTCGATGATCCGGCGCGGCGCGGGATCGCCCGACGCCTCGGTCAGGGCCGAGAGCCAGTCCTCGCGGGACAGGACGTTGTCGGTCTGGTCGCGGCGGAAGCGGGCGACGACGCCCAGCCAGTCGCGGTCGCCGGAGCGGCGGGCGGCGGTCTCGAACGCCAGAGCCCACACGGCACCGCAGCCGTAGAAGGCGCGATGCTCGCCCCGGTCGCCGGCCTCGATCACCGGGCCGTTGCCGGCGAGGGACAGGCATTCGTCGACCGACGCCTGAAGCGCGGCGCGGGCGTCGTAGTCCGGATCGAGCGCGGCAAGCGCGCGGATGGCGAGGAGGTCGGAGCCCCCTTCGGTGATCCAGCCGTCGCGGGCGAACTCATAGCGGAGGTCCTGGCTGCCCAGCCAGAAGTGGGCGGCCTCGTGGGCGATGAACCAGCGCACGGCGTTGAACACGGCCGGAGAGCGTTCCAGCACCCCCTCCCCTTCCAGATCCATGACGACGAGGTTGGGCAGGACGCTGCCGGCCATGCTGGTGACGCCCGAGGTCGGGCCGCTCCAGCTGACCATCAGGGTGGGACGATCGCCCGTGCGGGGGCCGAGCCGCTCGGCGTAATGGGCCATGACCCGGGGGGTGAAGGCGTCCAGGGACTGGGCCAGCCAGGCCGGGAGCGCGGGGTCGACGATGGCGGCGATCGCCTCGGCCTCGGCGGCCTCGGCCGCGCCGAAGTAGACGTAGGCGTCGGCCTGGGTCGCCGTGACGGCATCCTGTCTCTGCCCCCGGAACAGCACCGGACCCGAAGCATCGCGCCAGGAGACCTCGGTCGGGCCGCCGGGCAGCTCGACCCCGTTGAGATCGGCGGGGAGGTCGGCGGCGGCCTCGGCGCTGTCGAGCGGAATCAGGTTGAACTGCTCGGTGTAGAGGGCGACCGAGCCGTCGGTGAACACCAGGGACGGCGCATAGGCGGCCTCCAGATCACCGCCGGCGGGGCGCATGGCGATGCGGACGCGGCGCGGCAGCGCGCTCCCGTCCGCCGATCTGAGCACATCGTAGCGGCCGATGCGGACGAGCGCGACGCCCGGCGTCTCGACGGTCCAGCGCTCGGCCCGCCAGGCGCGGCGGCCCTCGCGCATCAGGGCGGAGGCCCGGAAGGCATAGGCGGGACGATCCAGCGCCAGGTCATAGTCGACGGTCCAGTGCTCGCCGTCGCGGAGCACGGAGACGCGGGCCAGGGGCGCGTCAGGAGCCGCCTCCTGCGCCAGGGCGGGACCGGCGAGAACGGCGACGAGAAGGGCGGCGGCGAGGAGGATCAGCTTCATGAACCGTGTTCCGGCGATGCGCGGCGGACCTACGACCGGGTCGCGTCGGCGTCACCTTAAGCTTTGCTCATGCTCGCGGTGGATCGTTGTCTGGCGGCGATGCCCCGTTGCGCCGGGCCGCCTCCGTGCCCACAAAGCGAGGCATGAACGCGCCCTTCAAAGCCCCCGCCGTCACCGAACCCCCGCTGTGGGACCTGTCCGATCTGTATGCGTCCCGCGATGACGCGCGGGTGTCGGCCGATCTGGAGGCCTCGCGCGGGGCGGTCGCGGAACTGAACGCGCTGCAGGGCCGGATGCTGGCGGAGCGCGCCGACGCGGCGGCGCTGGGGGCGACGCTGGACCGGGCGATTGGGCTGTATGAAAGGGCGTCGGAGAAGCTGGGGGCGCTGGGGGCCTATGCGTTTCTGGCGGCCTCGACGGACCGGAGCGACGCGGCCGCGCAAGGGTTCGAGGCGGACCTGAGGGAGAAGATCACGGCGGTGGCCACGCCGACCGTCTGGCTGACGCTGGAGATCAATCAGCTGGAGGAGGCCGAGCTGGAGGCGGCGCTGAACGCCCATGCGGGCGCGGCGCGCTGGCGGCCATGGCTGCGGCGGGTGCGGGCGATGAAGCCGCATGAGCTGTCGCAGGAGCTGGAGACCTTCGTCGCCGAGCGCATGCCCATCGCGGCCCAGTGGCCGCGCCTGTTTGACGAGACTCTGGCCGCCATGAAGGTGAAGGCGGGCAAGGATGAGCTGACCCTGTCAGAGGCGCTGAACCAGCTGTCCGACCCGAAGGAGGCGCGGCGGAAGGCGGCGGCCGAGGGGCTGAACGTCGCGCTGGCGGCGCGGGTGCCGACGCTGGCGCTGGTGCTGAACACCGTCGCGGCGGACAAGGCGATGGAGGACCGCTGGCGCGGCTTCAAGCGGCCCGCCCACAGCCGCCACCTGTCCAACGAGGTCGACGGCGAGGCCGTGGACGCCATGGCCGACGCGGTGGCCGCCGCCTATCCGCGCCTGTCGCACCGCTACTATGCGCTGAAGGCCCGAGTGCTGGGCAAGGCGAAGCTGGATCAGTGGGACCGGAACGCCCCGCTGGAGACCAACGCGCCGCGCGGCTTCGACTGGGGCCAGGGGCGCGATCTGGTGCTGGAGAGCTTTTCCGACCTTGGCACGGAGTTCGCAGACCGGGCGGGGCGATTCTTCGACAAGCCGTGGATCGACGGCCGCGCCCGGCCGGGCAAGCAGTCGGGCGCCTATGCCCACCCGGTGACGGCGGACCGGCACCCCTATGTCTTCCTGAACTGGATGGGCGAGCGGCGCGATGTGCTGACGCTGGCGCACGAGCTGGGCCACGGGGTGCATCAGACCCTGGCGGCCGAGAAGGGCACGCTGCTGGCCGAGACGCCGCTGACGCTGGCCGAGACCGCGTCGATCTTCGCCGAGGGGCTGACGTTCGACCGGCTGCTGGCGACGGCGCCCAAGGCCGAGCAGCGCGGCCTGCTGGCCGGCCGCATCGAGGACGGGCTGAACACCGTGGTGCGCCAGATCGCCTTCCACCGCTTCGAGACGCGGTTCCACGACGAGCGGGCCAAGGGCGAGGTCTCGGCCGAGCGGCTGGGCGAGCTGTTCCTGGAAGAGATGGGGGCGTCGCTCGGTCCAGCCGTCACGCTGAACGAGGGCTACGCCGCCTGGTGGAGCTACGTCAGCCACTTCGTCCACGCGCCCTTCTACGTCTACGCCTATGCGTTCGGGGATCTGCTGGTCGCGGCCCTGATGGAGACCCGCGCCAAGGACCCGGCCGGGTTCACGCCGCTGTATCGCGACCTGCTGGCGGCGGGGGGGACCCTGACCTATGCGGAGGCGCTGAAGCCGTTCGGGCTCGACCCGCGCGATCCGGCCTTCTGGACCATCGGCACGCGGCGGCTGGAGCGTCTGATCGACCAGTTCGAGACGCTGGTCTGACGCCACCGCGTTGACGGAGGGGCGGGCGCGGGCCAGCGTTCGGCCATGCGCAAGACAGCCCTGATCCTCGCCGCGACGCTGGTCGCTTCGCCCGTTCTCGCCCAACAAACGCCGCCGGAGCGGCCACCCGCCGTCCGGGCCATGGCGGCGGGCTACAAGGCCCTGATGGTCTGCGGGGCCGTGTTCAACGCGCGCGAGGCGGGGGCGGAACGCAGCCTGGACAGCATCCGCGACAATGAGCTGACCGGGATCTACGCGGAGCTGGATCCGCTGGTGCGCGAGATGCCGATGGAGGTGGGCGACGGCTTCGTGCGGGTGCCGTGGGGCTCGCCCCTGCCCGACCGGCTGGCGGTGCACACGCCCGGACGCGGTTGCGCGGTCGCGCCGGTGGGGGCGGAAGGCCTGCCGGAGCGCGAGCCGATCGCGCGCGCGGTCTCCCGCGACTGGCCGACGGCAGAACCGAGGGGCGACGCGGCGGCGCTGGATGCGGCGCTGACCGGCGCGTTGGCCGGCGCCTATGGCAATGCGAACACGACGGCGCTGGTGGTGGTGCAGGACGGGCGGCTGGTCGCCGAACGCTATGCGGAGGGCTTCGGCCCGGACACGCCCCAGCGCACCTGGTCGGTGGCCAAGAGCCTGGCCGGAACCCTCATCGGCTGGGCCGCGCACCGAATGGGCGGTCTGGATGTGAACGCACCCGCGACCATCCCCGAATGGTCGTCGCCCGGCGATCCGCGCGCGGAGATCACACTGGATGACCTGATGCGCATGGCGTCGGGCCTGACCAGCGACACGGCGGGCAATCGCACCGATGCGCTGTATTTCGGCGGGGTGACGATCGCCGAGCAGGCCACCGCCTGGCCCCTGATCGCGCCGCCGGGACAGGTCTATCGCTACGCCAACAACGACACCCTTCTGGCGGTCCACAGCCTGAGCGGCTTCTTCGAGGAGAATCCGCCGGCCGCCTTCTTCGACCGGCTGGGCATGGTCGATACCACCGCCGAGACCGACTGGAGGGGCGGCTACATGCTGTCCAGCCAGGTGTGGTCGACGGCGCGCGACCTGGCCCGCTTTGGCCAGCTGTATGTCCAGGACGGGGTGTGGGAGGGCGAGCGGCTGCTGCCGGAGAACTGGCGGGCCTATGTGTCGGCACCGTCGGGACCGCAGCCGAACGGGCGGTTGGGCTATGGTGCGACCTTCTGGCTGATGAACCGCTCCGAAGGCATCCCGGCCGACACCATCGCCGCCCAGGGCAACCGCGGCCAGTACGTCGTCATCGTCCCCAGCCGTCGCATCGTTGTGGTCCGGCGTGGCGAGGACGCGGGCGGCGGCGGCTTCGACATCGCCCGCTTCGCCCGGGATGTGCTGGCTGCGCTGGAGTGAGCTGGGTTGTGGTTGTCCATACAAAATTGTAAATACAAAAACTGTCGATGATCTTCGGTTGGGATCCCGAGAAGGCGCGGTCCAATCTCGTCAAGCACGGGATCGCCTTCGACGTCGCGATCAAGGTCTTCGACGACCCGAAGGCGTTGAGCGTTCCGGATCGGATCGTCGACGGCGAAGAACGATGGCGAACCGTCGGCAGGATCGGCTTCACCACCGTGCTTTTCGTTGGACACACCTGGTTCGACGCCGACGGTGAAATCTATGTCCGAGTGATCACGGCCCGAAAGGCGACCCGACATGAGCAACTGGGGTATGAAACCGGCGACGAGAGATATCTCCGCTGAACTGGCGGCCATCGACGCCATCCGCGAGGAAGACATCGATCTGAGTGATGCGCCCGAGATCACGGATTGGTCGGGGGCCGTCCGAGGCAAGTTCTACCGCCCCGAGAAGCAGCCCGTGACCATTCGTCTCGACGCGGATGTGGTGGACTGGTTCAAGCGCACCGAGCCCAAGTACCAGACGGCGGTGAACCGGGTGCTGCGGGAGTACATGCTGGCGAACCGCAAGGCGGGCTGACGGGTTGAGCCCTCGCCCGCGATCGCTATAAGACGCCGCCGAACACCCTATTCGCCGGACCCGCATTTCATGGCCGATCACCCGCATCACACCTCGCACGACGCCGCCGATCATGATGCCGAGGCCTATGTCCGCGGCTCGATGACGATCGAGGAGCAGCGTCAGACGTGGGACCTGTTCATGGGCCTGACCAAGTGGGGCTCTCTGGTGGTGGCGTCGCTGCTGTTGCTGCTGACCCTGTGGTTCATGCCGAACGGCAGCCTGATGACCGGCCTGATCGGCGCTGTCGTTCTGGCCGTCGCCGGCTTCTTCTTCCTGAAGAGCCCCAAAGAGTCGCACTGATCGGGCGACCGCGCCTTTGACGCGGCCGCCCTCCGCCGCCTAACGTTCATCCGTCCATAGGGACGGAGGGATTCGCGTGGGCCTGACCATCGCCGTGACCCGGGAGCGCCATCAGGGCGAGACCCGCTGCGCCGTCACCCCGGAAACGGTCAAGAAGTTCGTCGCCCTGGGCGCGGCCGTCTCGATCGAGGCGGGGACCGGCCACGGGTCCTCCATCCCTGACGCCGACTACGCCGCCGCTGGCGCGACGGTGAAGCCGGATACGCGCGCGGTGCTGGATGGCGCGGACCTGCTGCTGAAGGTGCGCGGGCCGACGCAACAGGAGATCACGGCGCTGAAGCCCGGCGCGGTCGTCGTCGCCCTGCTGGACGCCTATCGCGAGAAGGACACGGTCTCGGCCCTGGCCAAGGCCAACGTCACGGCGTTTGCGATGGAGTTCGTGCCGCGCATCACCCGGGCCCAGGTGATGGATGCCCTGTCGTCGCAGGCGAACCTGGCGGGCTATCGCGCCGTGATCGAGGCGGCCAACGCCTATGGCCGGGGCTTTCCCATGATGATGACGGCGGCCGGCACCGTCGCCGCCGCCAAGGTCTTCGTCATGGGCGTGGGCGTCGCGGGGCTGCAGGCCATCGCCACGGCGCGGCGTCTGGGTGCGGTCGTCACGGCCACCGACGTGCGCCCCGCCACCAAGGAGCAGGTGGAATCTCTGGGGGCCAAGTTCGTCGCCGTCGAGGACGAGGAGTTCCAGAACGCCCAGACCGCCGGCGGCTACGCCAAGGAGATGTCGGCCGAGTACAAGGCCAAGCAGGCGGCCCTGACGGCGACCCACATCACCAAGCAGGACATCGTCATCACCACGGCCCTGATCCCCGGCCGCCCGGCGCCGGTTCTGGTCACCGCCGACCATGTCGCCTCGATGAAGCCCGGCTCGGTCATCGTCGACCTGGCCATCGAGAACGGCGGCAACGTCCAGGGGGCCAAGCTGAACGAGGTGGTGACGACGCCGAACGGGGTGACGATCGTGGGCCTGGCCAACCTGCCCGGCCGGATCGCGTCGGACGCGTCGAGCCTCTACGCCAAGAACCTGGTCGCGTTCGCGGGGTTGCTGATCAAGGAAGGGGCGCTGGCCCCGGACCTGGAGGACGAGATCCTGAAGGCGGCGGTGGTCACGCACGGCGGCGCGGTGGTGCATGAGGGGGTGCGGGGGTGAGTGTCGATCTGAGCAATTCGAATGCGGCCAAGAGTGGCGGAACCGTATCGCGAGCCGCTGGCGATGTCGCGAACACGATCGGCCTAGCCTACATCGGCTTGATTGCTGGTAGCTGGCTCGGAACCCTGCTTTTCAAAATGAGGGTGTTAGGGTTTTGGGATGGGTCCCAAGATTTTATCGCGGGGTTTTATAATCCGCTTGAACTTCTGATGAGGGTTATCGCGCTTGGGCCTGGACTGATCGCTATCTGGATAGCTGGGTGGCTGGAGAGACGATCAGTTAGTCGCGGGAAAGCAGTGCGATCTGACGAGGTCCGTTTTCGAGTGCCATCTATTGTTGCGACGACTCTCGGAGTCGTTCTCACGATCCTGGCGGCCGTTATTCTGGTGATCGACAACCCGCCAAACCCCTATCGGTATGCAGCCTATCAGTGCTCCGGAACGAACTGCCGTGATCACGAGGCTGGCTATGCATGGGCAGCAGAGCAGGCGGTGTTCTCCTCTGACGACTGCGCAGTAGATCGATCCCGCACCTTCCGTGAGGGGTGCAGATACTACGTCGAACGGACCCTGGCAGCTGCTTCTGGAGAAGAATGACAGATGGAACACGTCGACCCCACCGTCTTCCGCCTGGCGATCTTCGTGCTCGCCATCTTCGTCGGCTACTACGTCGTCTGGTCGGTGACTCCGGCGCTGCACACACCCCTGATGGCGGTGACCAACGCCATTTCCAGCGTCATCATCGTCGGCGGCCTGATCGCGGCGGCGGCGGCGTCGGGCGACGGCGTCGGCGGCTGGATCGCCAAGGGGGCGGGCGTCGCGGCCGTGACGCTGGCATCCGTCAACATCTTCGGCGGCTTCATGGTCACCCGCCGGATGCTGGCCATGTACAAGAAGAAGGAACGCCCGGCGAAGGTCGAGGCCAAGGGCTGACATGACCCCCAACGCCCTCTTCGCCAGCCCGGTCGCCGTGGCCCAGACCGTCTCGTGGATCGCCACGGGCATCGGCGTGGGCCTGTGGCTGTGGAGCTGGCTGGGCGAGAAGGACGCGATCCAGAAGCTGCGCCTGAGGGACTGCGGCGTCATCCTGCTGTTCGCGGGCATCCTGGCGCGGATCGTGGTGCAGGAGCGGGCCATGACGCCGTTCGACTGGGCCATGAGCCTGCTCGGCCCCCTCTTCATCGCCGCCGCCCTGTGGCGGCTGGGACGCACGGCAACTGCGGGGGCGGAGCGGGGCTGATGGACCGGCCGCAGACCTTGCTGGATCAGGTGCTGGACGTTCTCCGGGCCCATCAGGAAGCAGCCAAGGCGGCCGGAGCCGAACTGATCGGCGTTGTCGGCTCGATCGCTCGCGGCGATGCGGGTGCCGACAGCGACGTGGATGTGGTGTTCGACGCGCGAGACGACCTGGACTACTGGCGCCTCGGGGGGCTTCAGATGGATCTCCAGGACGCGCTCGGTCGCCGGGTCGATCTGGTGGATCGGCTGATGATGCGGCCCGAGCGGTGGCGCTACATGGCCGAGGACCTCGTGCCGCTATGAGCCGACGCCCTGTCCGCGCCTTGCTTCAGGACATCGTCGACTACGGCGAGGAGGCCGTTGCGACCGTGGCCGATCTGGACGGCGACGCCATCCTCGCCGAACGCTTCCGCGAGCATGCCGTGCTGCGGACGGTCCAGATCGTCGGCGAGGCGTCGGCCCAGATCCTTCAGGTTCGCCCTCAGGGTATCGAAGGGCTGGCGCTTCGCGACGCGGCCGGGCTCCGAAACATTCTGGTCCATGGCTATGCCAAGGCCCGGATGGACCGGGTGGTGATCATCGTCAGGCGCGACGTCGTCGCCCTGGTGAATGCGGCGAAGGCTGCGTTGGCGACAGGGGAAGACTACGAATGAACGCATCCATCGCGGCCCTGGCCTATCTGGCCGCCGGCGTCCTCTTCATTCTGTCGCTCAGGGGGCTGTCCAGCCCGGAGACCAGCCGTCAGGGCAACACCTTCGGCATGGTCGGCATGGCGCTGGCGGTCGGGATCACCCTGCTGACGCTCGGGACCACGGGCGCGCTCGATCCCCTGACGCTGGCGCTGCTGGCCGGGGGCGTGATCGTCGGCGGCGGGGCGGGGGCCCTGATCGCCAAGCGGGTGGCCATGACCGACATGCCCCAGCTGGTCGCGGCCTTCCACAGCCTGGTCGGCATGGCCGCCTGTCTGGTCGCGGTCGGGGCCGTCTATGCGCCCGAAAGCTTCGGCATCGCCACCGAGGACGGCGGCATCAAGATGCTGTCGATCGTCGAACTGGCCCTGGGCGTCGCCATCGGGGCCATCACCTTCACCGGCTCGGTGATCGCGTTTGCCAAGCTGAACGGCAACATGAGCGGCGCTCCGATCATCCTGCCGGCGCGCCACCTGATCAACATCGGCCTGGCGCTGGCCCTGATCTTCCTGATCGGCATCATGATCGGCTCGGGCGGGACGGCGATTTGGGCCTTCTGGGGCATCTTCGCCATTGCGCTGATTCTGGGGGCGACCCTGATCATCCCGATCGGCGGGGCCGACATGCCGGTCGTGGTGTCGATGCTGAACAGCTATTCCGGCTGGGCGGCGGCGGCGCTGGGCTTCACGCTCGAGAACATCGCCCTGATCATCACCGGCGCCCTCGTCGGGTCGTCGGGCGCGATCCTGTCCTACATCATGTGCAAGGGCATGAACCGCAGCTTCATCTCGGTCATCCTGGGCGGCTTCGGCGGAGGCGACGCGGCCGCCGGCGCGGGCGGCAAGGTCGAGACGCGGCCGGTCAAGCAGGGCTCGGCCGACGACGCCGCCTTCATCATGAAGAATGCCTCCAAGGTCATCATCGTCCCAGGCTACGGCATGGCGGTGGCCCAGGCCCAGCATGCCCTGCGCGAAATGGCCGACAAGCTGAAGGAGGAGGGCGTCGAGGTGAAATACGCCATCCACCCCGTCGCCGGCCGCATGCCCGGCCACATGAACGTGCTGCTGGCCGAGGCCAACGTCCCCTACGACGAGGTGTTCGAGCTGGAGGACATCAACGCCGAGTTCGCCTCGGCAGACGTCGCCTTCGTGATCGGCGCCAACGACGTCACCAACCCGGCCGCCAAGACCGACCCCACCAGTGCCATCTTCGGCATGCCGATCCTGGACGTGGAAAAGGCCGGCACCGTCCTCTTCATCAAGCGCGGCATGGCGGCGGGCTATGCGGGCGTCGAGAACGAGCTGTTCTTCCGCGACAACACGATGATGCTGTTCTCGGACGCCAAGAAGATGGTCGAGGGGATCGTGAAGGGGCTGTGAGGTGAGAGACGACTACCGCATGTGGCTTGTCCGCCAGAAGTATGATGCGGGCACGGTCACGGCGCAGATGCATAGAGCCGGTCGGGTCGAAAAGCACTACGGTGATCTAGACGAGCACTATGCGAAGGATCGCTTGGCTTCGGTTGTCGCGTCTCTGGTCTACACAACAGAGGACAAGCGGCGGTCCAGGCCAAATCCCTCGAAGATCCCGTTCGAAGGCGACATCCGCAGCAATCTGGCATCCTATAAGAACGCGATCGAGCGGTATCGCCGTTTCCGAGACAACGGAGGCGATGTCTTGGGTGACGAACCACTTGAGACGACCGGCGTTTCGCCGGTGGCTTTAGCACCACCCGGTTGGGCCGATGCAGAGGACTTGGGCCAGCGGATCGGCCTTGAACGTGACATGCAGGCGGCGCTTAGGCTGGCCATCGACGATCTCGAAGCCGGTCTGAAGGTCGTCGATGAAGGAGCGGAGCGCTTCGTTGAGTCCGGTCGGATCGACATCACCTGCCGCGATGCTGCTGGTGCTTACGTCGTCATTGAGTTGAAGGCGGGGCCAGCCGGCCAACGCGCAGTCGCTCAAGTTCTGAGCTACATGGGCGACGTTTTGGTCGAAGAAGCCGACAGCGAAGTAAGGGGCATTCTGATCGCGTCTGAGTTCGACAAGAAAGCCGTCGCGGCGGCCCGCATGGCTCCTTCCCTGAAGCTCGTCGAGTACGGAGTGAAGTTCAGCTTTCGCCCTGTAAGTACATAATCACACCGCCGCGCTCACAGCCCTCAGCGTCCCCGCTTCCCGCATCGTCATCTGGGCGTTGATCGGGTCGATGTTGCAGCCGTTGGGCCAGGTCGGCGTGCCCATCTCGACGAAGACGCGGCGAAAATAGGCGGGGTCGCGCAGGGGTTCGGTCACCTCACCCAGCCCGACGAAGTCGGTCAGGTCGATCACACCGACCGTGTCGTCGTCGAACACGATTTCCAGCCGATAGCCGTCCAGCGCCCGGACGCGACGCGCCTCCACCATCCGGATCTCAGTCATCGCTCAGTCCCTCGATCTTGAAGGTCGGCTTGCCCTGCACGGCCAGGTCCCAGTTCTGCATCAGGGCGTCCCGATGCTGTTCGCTCCATTGTAGCACATACCGCGTCTCGCGCCGCGACAGCCCGCCGGCGATCACCCGCCCGGTGCGGATGTCGAACAGCGCCTTCAGCCCGCCATGCGCCGCGTGGATGTGCGGCGGGGCGTGATCGAAGAAGTTGATCGTGATGATGATGCCATAGAAGGTGGCGATGATCGGCACGACGAGCCTCGTGGACGGTCGCTGTTCGCGTCATGGTGGCGCAGAACGATGCGGAGTTGCAATGCTGACCGCCGCCGACGTCATCGCCCTGCTGGACCTCAAGCCCCATCCCGAGGGCGGGCATTACCGGGAGACCTTTCGCGATCCACGCGAGGTCGGCGGACGGTCCGTCGGCACCGCCATCTACTTCCTGCTGGCGGCGGGCGAGCGGTCACACTGGCATCGGGTCGACGCGGCCGAGATCTGGCATTGGCATGCGGGGGCGCCCCTCGTGCTCGGCGTGTCTGACGGAAAGACCAGCGAGACCCTGACGCTGGGTCCCGACCTCCTGGCCGGTCAGCGGCCGCAAGGCGTGGTGCCCGCCCGCGCGTGGCAGGCCGCCCGGAGTCTTGGCGACTGGAGCCTGGTCGGTTGCACGGTCTCCCCGGGCTTCGACTTCGCCGGGTTCGAGCTGGCCCCGGCCGGATGGTCCCCAAAGGAGGAGCCCGGACATGCCCTATGAAGCCAAGACCAAGCCCACGCCCGTTTCGCCACAGGCCTTCATCGACAGCGTCGATCACCCCGGCCGACGCGAGGACGCGCAGGCGCTGCTGGCGCTCCTGACCGAGGCGACCGGGGAGCCGCCGGTCATGTGGGGGCCATCGATCATCGGGTTCGGCAAATACAGCTATCGCTATGATAGCGGCTGCAGCGGTGAATGGTTTCTGGTCGGGTTCTCGCCGAGGAAGGCCAATCTGGTGCTCTACATGGCCGCCTATGACGACGGGCGGGACGCGTTTCTGGCGCGGTTGGGCAAGCACAAGACAGGCAAGGGCTGCATCTATCTGAACCGGCTGGCCGATGTGGACACTGGCGTCATCGCCGAGATGGCGAAGTGGAGCATGAAGACCCTGAAGGAGAGGCACCCGGACTGAGGGTGCTTCCATAATCTCCGCTCATCCCGGCGAAAGCCGGGACCCAGTGCTTAAGCGAGGCACGGCGTACGGGATCACCGCTTTCGCGACCCTGGCAAGTCGGATCGCCCAAAGAACTGGGTCCCGGCTTTCGCCGGGATGAGCGGAAAGATGAAAGTCACGCCGCCATCCGCCACTCGACCTCGCCACCCCCGCGCGCCTCGTCCCACAGGGCGTCCTCGTCGGAGTAGCGGGCCGACACCCGCGCATCGATCACGTCGATCACCTGTTCCTCCAGCCGGTCCCAGATCACCGCCAGGTCGCCGCAGCCCTCGGCTTCGCACGGCACGATCAGATAGCGGTTGGCGGCCACGGCGGCGGCGGGGCTGAAGGTCGGGCGGGGGGCGAACATGCGGGCCATTTGTCTGTCTCCGGGTTCGGCGTCGTGCCGTTGAGGAGACTGTGGATGCGTGATACGTCAAAATCGGACGTATCGCGTTCGGGCTGCGTTCTTTTTTCGATGAGGCCCCTGAGATGCGCCACGACAAGGCGTTCCAGCTGATTGAACTGGCCCGGCGCATGGCGGCCTCGGCCGAGGGTCTGACGCTGGACGACATGGCGCGCGAGCTGCGGGTCGCGCGGCGCACGGCCGAGCGGATGCGCGACGCGGTGATTGCCCTCTTCCCGACTGCGGAGGAGGTGTTCGACCCCCCGCATAAACGCTGGCGCATCCGGGGCGGGCTCTCGGCTTTCGAACAGGCCCCGACCGCGACCGAGATGCTGGAGCTGACCAAGGCGGCGCAGGCCCTGCGGGCGTCCGGCGAACCCGCGCGTGCGGCGGCGCTGGAAAGCCTGGAGCGCAAGCTGAAGGCCGCCATGCGCTCGACCGCGCTCAACCGCATGGCGCCCGATCTGGAAGCGCTGGTGCGGGCGGAGACCATCGCGGTCCAGGCCGGGCCGCGTCCGACGGCGGACGAGGCCATGCTGGCGACCATCCGGGCGGCGGTGCTGGCGCAGAGCCCGCTGGGCTTCACCTACAGCCGCCCGAACGCCGAGCCGCGCCGACGCAGCGTGGCCCCCTGCGGCCTGATGTTCGGCCGGGCCAACTATCTGGTCGCGGCGGACCGCGAGACCGGCCGCATCCAGACCTTCCGGCTGGACCGCATGAGCGCGGTGGAGCGGCAGGAGGGGATGGCCACGCCGCCCGAGGACTTCGATCTCGCCGCCTTCGCCAGCCAGTCCTTCGGAATCTATCAGGACCAGGTCGAGGACGTGGTCCTGCGTGTCCTTCCCGGCGAGAAGGCTGACGAGGCGCGCGGCTGGCGCTGGCATCCGACGCAAGCGCTGGAGGACCAGGCGGACGGGTCGGTGGTTGTGCGGTTTCGGGCGTCGGGCATGCGCGAACTGGCCTGGCACCTGTTCACCTGGGGCGATCAAGTGACGATCCTCGCGCCGGATCGCCTGAGAGCCGTCATGGCCGAGGAGATCGCGGCGGCCGGCCGCGCACTCAAGGCCGGCGCTTAACCGTCCAGACACCACGTCGGCCAACCCGATCTTCACCGCGTCGGGCCTAGAACCGTCCCGAAACGAGCCAGTCCCGCCTTTCGAGGACCGGCCGACGATGGGGTGTCCTACTCATGGCCAAGACCGTTCTGGTGGTCGACGACGATCCGACGCAGCGCCGCCTGGTGCAGGCGGTGCTGGACCGCGAGGGCTATCAGGTCGTCCACGCCGAGTCAGGCGGCGAGGCCATCGATCGCCTGACCAAGGGCGGCGGGGCCGACGTGGTCCTGCTGGATCTGGTCATGCCGACCATGTCGGGCATGGAATGCCTGGCCGAGATCCGTACGGCGGGCGTGACCACGCCGGTCATCGTCCTGACCGCGAACGGCGGCATCGAGACCGTGGTCAAGGCCATGCAGGCCGGTGCCCAGGACTTCTTCGTCAAGCCCGCCAGCCCGGAACGCATCCTGGTCGGCATCCGCAACGCCCTTCAGCTGACCCAGCTGACCGCCGAGGTCGGCCGCCTGAAGAAGCATGTGTCGGGCCGGACCACCTTCGCCGACCTCGTGGGCGACAGCCGCTCCATGCAAATGGTCAAGCAGCTCGGCGCCCGCGCGGCCAGGTCATCCATCCCCGTCCTGATCACCGGCGAAAGCGGCGTCGGCAAGGAGGTCATCGCGCGCGCCCTGCATGGCGCGTCGGACCGCGCCGGCAAGCCGTTCGTGGCGGTGAACTGTGGCGCCCTGCCGGTCAATCTGGTCGAGTCGATCCTGTTCGGCCACGAGAAGGGCAGCTTCACCGGGGCCCACGACAAGCACCTGGGCAAGTTCGCCGAGGCCAACGGCGGCACCCTGTTCCTGGACGAGATCGGCGAGCTGCCGCTGGACATGCAGGTCAAGCTGCTGCGCGCGCTGCAGGAAGGCGAGATCGACCCGGTCGGCTCCAAGCGGTCGGTCAAGGTCGACGTGCGAATCGTCTCTGCGACCAATCGCGACCTGTCTGGCGCCGTGGCGGCAGGCACCTTCCGCGAGGACCTGTTCTATCGCCTGAACGTCTTTCCGATCGAGGCCCCGGCCCTGCGCGAGCGGCGCGACGACATCCCGGCCCTGATCGACCACTTCGTCGCCCGCTTCAACGCCGAGGAGGGCAAGCGCATCATGGGCGCCTCGCCCGAGACGCTGGCGCTGCTGACAGCCTTCGACTGGCCCGGCAATGTGCGCCAGCTGGAGAACACCATTTATCGCGCCATCGTGCTCGCCGACGCGCCGTTCCTGCAGCCGCATGATTTTCCGGCCATCTCGGGCGTCGCCATGCCGCTGGAGGCCCAGCCGTCAGCCGCCGTCGCCGCGACGCCGTCGTACGCGGACCTGCCGCCCCTGCCCGACCAGCCGATCAAGATCCTGGATGAGCGCGGCCATCTGCGCACGCTGGAGGACATCGAGCGCGACCTGATCCAGCACGCCATCGAGGTCTACGCCGGCCACATGTCGGAGATCGCGCGCCGCCTCGGCATCGGCCGCTCGACGCTCTATCGCAAGGTCCGGGAGCAGGGTCTGGAAGGCGCGATCAAGGAAGCCGGGTGAGGCGAGCGTGACACCGGGGTCACACTCCGGATGCGTTACAGCGCACTGTAACAAATCGCCTCATTGACGCCGCGACGGAACGGCACCACTGGCGCGTGAAATCCGATTGGCCTGTCTGCGTTCGTCCGATCCGGATGGACGGCGGACGACCATTCTCCCCCGCCTCCGCCTCAGACGAGTTCCCATGACCATCGCCTCCGCCCTGCTCGCGGCGCTCGCCTCGGGCGCGCTCCAGACCGCGCCGGCCCAGACCGCGCCCGTCCCGTCCCAGCCGACCCCTCCGGTCGCCCAGGAGGATCAGGAGAACGACCAACCGTCCGGGGCCTCGGTGCCTGAGGACGCCGACTACGTCCTGCCCGAGGTTCAGGTCGCGGGAACCCGCGGACGGGTCCAGGGCGACATCGAGCCGGAAATCACCCTCGATTCGGGCCAGCTCATCGCCTACGGCGCGACCAATGTGGCAGAGCTGCTTGAGGCGCTGGAGCCGCTGACTCGCTCGAACCGGGGTCGCGGCGGCGGGGGGCCGGTCGTGCTGCTGAACGGGCGGCGCACGTCGGGTTTCCAGGAAATCCGCACCATTCCCTTCGAGGCCATCGAGCGCACAGAGATCCTGCCCGAGGAAGCGG
This sequence comes from Brevundimonas sp. AAP58, assembly GCF_001295975.1. Classification (GTDB taxonomy): domain Bacteria; phylum Pseudomonadota; class Alphaproteobacteria; order Caulobacterales; family Caulobacteraceae; genus Brevundimonas. The sequence goes on from NZ_LJHU01000051.1 coordinate 17,537, forward strand.
CCTTGACCTATGGCTTCGCGGCTGACCAGCGGGTCGTGAACATCGTGCTGAAGGCCAACTTCACCCAGGCCAATACAGAGGCGACCTACCGCGCACCCACCCAGGGCGGGCGTAACTCGACCGAGGTCGAGGGTGGCTATTTCTCCATCGTCGGCGGCAACCGGCTGAACGTCAGCCTGGAGCGCGAGCACGACACGGCGCTGTTCGAAACCGAGCGGGACATCGTACGCGACCCCGGCAGCCAGCCCTTCGATCGGATCGGCAATGTCGCGGGCATCCCGTTCGGAAGCGAGATCGACCCGGCGCTGTCCGGGCTGGCGGGCCAGACCGTCACCATCGCCGCCAATCCGGGCGGTCCCAATCCGACGCTGGCCGGCTTCGCCGCCGGGGCGAACAGCCCGCGCACAGGCGACCTGACCCAGTACCGCACCCTGTTGCCGCGCGGCGACGAGACCACGCTGAACGCCTCTCTCGCCCGCGACCTGAATGAGACGATCAAGGGCACGGTGAGCCTGAACCTGCAGGAGCGCACCAGCTTCTCCTACCTCGGCCTGCCGGGTGTCAGCCTGACCGCTCCGGCCGGGCGCAACGGCTCGCCCTTCAGCCAGGACGTTTCGGTGTTCCGCTACATCGACGACCCCTTCGCCGTGACGCGGGACAATGAGACCCAGACGGTCAATCTGGGTCTTCTTCTGGATGGCTTCCTCGGCGACTGGCGCTGGAGCCTGTCGGGTAGCTATGACCGGGTCGAGACCGACACCACGACGGGACGGGGCCTCGATGCCACGGCCGCGCAGGCGGCGGTGACAGCCGGAACGCTCAACCCGTTTGGCGACCTGGACCCCTCGCGCTTCACCCGACTGATCGACACGGCGAACTCGGTGTCCAGCGGCGGTAATGTCGAGGCCGTCTTCAACGGGGACCTGTACGCCCTGCCAGCGGGTGACATCTCGGCGACCTGGCGCGTTGGCGTGGATACGCGCGACCTGTCCTCGGAGAGCACGCGTTCGGGGGTGTTCACCGCCAGGTCCATCGGCCGGGACCGGGTGTTCACCTCGGGCAATCTGACGCTGCCGATCTCGAACGGCGTGGATGTGCTGCGTCCGATCGGCGATCTCTCGGTCAATCTGAATGGCGGCTACAATGACGCCTCTGACATCGGCGGGCTGACGACGTGGGGCGCGGGCCTGAACTGGTCACCCCTCGACGCGCTCGGCATCGTCATCAGCTACACCAACGAGGACGGAGCGCCGTCCATCTCGCAGCTCAACGACCCGGTCATCTCGACGCCCAACAGCGCCGTTTTCGACTTCAACACCGGCGAGACGGTGCTGGTGACCCGGATCACCGGCGGCAATCCCGGACTGACCCCAGACAACCGCCAGGTCTGGAAGGCGGGATTCAACTGGCAGGCCACCTCCAATCTGACGATCCGGTCGGACTACACGCGAACGACGATCGACGGGGCCATCGTCGGCTTTCCGACGATCACGCCGGACCTCGAAGCGGCCCTGCCCGAGCGGTTCACACGTGATGCCGCCGGTCGATTGATCCAGCTGGATGCGCGACCGCTGAACTTCACCCAGACCGAGCGCTCCGAACTGCGCAGCGGCTTCAACTTCTCGACGTCCTTCGGCCAGCCGAACTTCGCAGCGGCCGGGGGTCCTGGCAGCATGGGCGCGATCATGTTCGGCGGCGGAGGCGGCGGACGTCCGCAGGGTGCCGGTGGCCCTCCTCGCGGTGGCGGCCGGCCCCAGGGCGCGGGCGGTCCTCCGGGCGGAGGCGGTGGTCAGGTCCGTGGCGGCGGAGGCGGCGGTCGCGGTGGCGGCATGCTTCCCGGTCAGGGCCGTTTCAATCTGTCGGTCTTTCACACGGTGCGCTTCACCGACGAGGTGACGATCCGTCCGGGTCTGCCGGTGCTCGATCTGCTGGATGGCGACGCCACCGCAGGCAATGGCGGCACGCCAAGGAACGAGGTCCAGGTGCAGGGCGGTGTGTTCCGCAACGGCTTTGGCGCCTTCATGAACGCCAACTGGCGCCAGGGCTCAGAGGTCGACGGCGGGACCGGCGGATCGACGCTGAACTTCAGCGATCTGGCGACCGTGAACCTGACGATGTTCGCCGACCTGAACCAGCGGACAGCCTGGGTGGAACGCTTCCCGATCCTGCGCGGATCGCGCGTCAGCATCGGCATCCAGAACCTGTTTGACAGCCGCACCGAGGTGACGTCTTCGAGCGGGTCCGTGCCGCTGAACTACCAGCCCGACTTCCTCGACCCCGAGGGCCGGGTGGTGCGGATCAGCCTGCGCAAGATCCTGTTCTAGGGCGCGCAGGGATTAGGGATCAGGGATTAGAGGCGTCGCACCAGCGGTTTGCCTGTAACGCCCTCCAACCCCTAATCCCTAATCCCTTTCTTCCGCCCCCAGCGCGGCGGCGGCACCTCGCCGGAGGCCTTCCTGGCGATTTCCTTCAGCTTGCGCCCCTGCATGGCCGACAGCGCCTGCCCCGGGGCACCCTTTTCAGGGTCGCCGAAGGCACGGCCATAGGTCTTCACCCGGTCGCCCACGGAATCGAGGAACTCGCCTTCCCATTCAGAGAGCGTGACGCCGGTCTTCTCGGCCGTGCGCTTGGCGCGTTTCAGCGCATTCAGGGCCGCGCGCTGGGCGGCCTTTCGCTGGGCCTCATAGGGGCTGAGGGTGGGAGGCTTCCTCTTCACGCCCCCGAAGGTGTCAGATTTCGCCGAGCGCGGACAGATAGAGGTCCAGGATCGCCTCTTCCTCCTGGCGCTTGGCGCGGTCCTGCTTCCTGATCCGCAGCACCTTCCTCAGCGTCTTGACGTCGTAGCCCTCGCCCTTGGCCTCGGCGAAGACCTCCTTCTGGTCGGCCATGATGGCCTGCTTGTCTTCCTCAAGCCGCTCCAGCCGCTCCACGATAGTGCGCAGCCGGCCCTGGGCCGCCGAGGTCAGGACGTCGGGGGAAGCGTCGAAGGAGGCGTCGTCGGGCATCTTGATTCCTTGGGCGCTCCCGCTCGGCGCGCGGTGCCTCGCTGCTTGAGCGCGTTCTGAGTGTGAGGCGAGACGCTAACCATGCCAGGCGGGTCGGCTCAACGGCAGGCACGAAAAAGGCCACGGACAATGTCCGCAGCCTGTGGATCGTTGGAGCGCGCCGCGTCGGCGCGCCGTCCAATCAGCCCTGCTTGGCCTTGAAGCGCGGGTCGGTCTTGTTGATGACGAAGACCACGCCCTTGCGGCGCACGATCTTGCAGTCGCGGTGACGACCCTTGAGCGACTTGAGCGAGCTGCGGACCTTCATGGCCTTGCATCCTTAGTGGCGCTAACGCTCGGCTCGCGGAGCCTTGCTGCTTGAGCGCGATTGGCGTGTCTGAAACAGAAAAGCCGTCGGCGGACCGGCGGCGGAACGGGGCCTATAGAGAAGGCGGGGCCTTGCGTCAACGACTGTGGTCGCTGGTGCCTGGATGACAGCACGAACCGACCGCCAAGCAGCGGAGAGGATTTATCGAGGCTTCACCTTATCGTGTGGAGACTGGTCACAATGCCGTGCCCTTTGGCGAGAGACTTGATCCGAACCGCCTTCCTCTGGGAAACCCCATCGCATGCGCCTTGACCACCGCCTTGTCCTGATCGCCTGCGTGTCGGCCTGCGCGCCGATGCTGCCGGACGCGCCGCCCGTCCCAGCCCGGGCGGCGACGGCACCGGTGACATCCGCGCCCGCCGCGCCGACCGTGACGACGCAGGAGCGACCCTATTCGACCGACGCCGCCGGGTTCGAGGGCTGGAAGCAGGGCTTTCTGGACCGGAAGGGTGGGAGCCGCCGCGCCCTCTATGCCCAGCAGCTGGACGGCCTGTCGCCCGACCCCGACGTGATCCGGCTGGATCGCAACCAGCCCGAGTTCAGCCGACCGGCGGGTGCCTATATCGGCAATGCGATCTCGGCGGGACGAATCGCCGAGGGGCGCCGTCGCCTGACCGCGGTTCCGGCGGATGTGCCCCAGCGATACGGGGTGCCGGCCGAGGTTCTGGTCGCCATCTGGGCGCTGGAATCCAGCTTCGGCCAGGTCCAGGGCTCCAACGACGTGATCCGGTCACTGGCCACCCTCGCCTATGACGGTCGCCGCCGCGACTGGGCGGAGGATCAGCTCAAGAACGCGCTCGACATCGTCATCGACGGGCGCAGGGACCGCGCGGGCCTGCTCGGCAGCTGGGCCGGGGCGATGGGCCAGACCCAGTTCATGCCCGACAACTATCTGCGCCTCGGCGTCGACCAGAACGGCGACGGGAAGGTCGACATCTGGGGCACGGACGCCGACGCCCTGGCCTCGGCCGCCAATCTGCTGGCGCAGGCCGGATGGAAGCGCGGGCAGCGCTGGGGCTACGAGGTCACCCTGCCCTCAGGCTTCGACTACGCCCTGGCCGAGGCAGACGGGCAGCCCTGGAGCTTCTGGGCGCAACGAGGGGTCCGACTGGCGGATGGCGGCCAGCCGGCGTCGGGCGAAGCGGGAGAAGCCGGGGTCATCCTGTTGCCGCAGGGCGCGCGGGGACCGGCCTTCCTGGCCTTGCCGAACCATTATGTGATCCGGCGCTACAACAACTCGGTCAGCTATGCGCTGGCCATCGGCCTGATGGCGGACGGGGTGGCCGGACGGCCCGGACTGGTCGGAACCTGGCCCGATGACGGGCCGCTGTCGCGCGAGCAGAGGTTCGGGGCCCAGACGGCGCTCGCGCGCATGGGCTATGACGTCGGCGGCATCGACGGTGTCATTGGCTCCGGCACCCGGCGAGCGCTTCGAGCCTGGCAGATGGCGAACGGCCGAACGCCGGATGGCTATCTGACCCCGGCGCTGGCGGACGAGTTGATGCGAGGCCTCTAGGGCCGGGGCGACCTAACGATTCAGCGCCGCCCGACCGGCTGCCGCATACCGCTCTCCGACCACAGCCTCCCTGGGGAAGGCGGCCTCGATCCGCGCCAGATCGTCCGGCGTCAGGTCGATGTCGACGGCCGCGACGTTCTCCTCCAGCGCCCGGAGACGGCGCGTGCCGGGGATCGGAACCAGGGCCTCGCCCTGAGCCAGTACCCACGCGAGAGCCAGTTGGGCGGCGGTGACGCCCTTGTCGGCAGCGATCCCGGTCACGGCGTGAACAAGGTCGATGTTCTTCTGGAAGTTCTCGCCCTGGAAACGGGGGTTGGAGCGGCGGAAATCGCCTTCCTCCAGATCGTCGATGGATTTGATCTCGCCCGACAGGAAGCCCCGCCCCAGCGGGCTGTAGGGCACAAAGCCAATGCCGAGTTCTTCGCACAGCGCCAGCAGCTCGTCCTCCGGCTCGCGCGACCACAGCGAATACTCCGTCTGCAAGGCCGTGATCGGATGGGTCGCGTGCGCCTTCCGCAGTGTTTCCGGCGCGGCTTCGGACAGGCCGAGGAAGCGCACCTTGCCCTCGGCGACCAGCTCGGCCATGGCCCCCACCGTCTCCTCGATCGGCGTGTCCGGGTCGACGCGGTGCAGACAGTAGAGATCGACGTGGTCGGTGTTCAGCCGTTTCAGGCTGCCCTCGATGGCGCGGCGCACATTGGCGGGCGAGCCGTCCACGGCCAGAGCCGTGCGATCGGCGTTGTAGCCGATGCCGAACTTGGTCGCGAGGAAGACCCGGTCGCGCTTGCCCGCGAAGGCCCGGCCCAGCAGTTCCTCGTTCGTGTAGGGGCCGTACATCTCGGCGGTGTCGAACAGGGTCACCCCAAGATCGAGCGCCCGGTGCAGCACCGCGGTCGCCGTCGCCTCGTCGGACGGCGCGCCGTAGAAGGCGCTCATGCCCATGCATCCGAGGCCGAGCGCGGAGACTTCGGGGCCGGATCGGCCGAGGCGACGCATCTTCATGGACGATCTCCTTTCGGGTTCGCCACAAAATCGGCGCCCGTCTCATGGATCACAAGGGTGAGGTGTCAAACCGCGAACCGATTGAGGACTCAGTCGGATTCCGGCATGGTCCTCGCTTGACGACCGAACGCAGACCGCGCGTCGATCCCGGATCGAGACCGCGACGCGCATCACGGGGGGCCGCCATCTTGACCGATTTTCGCCGACGCGCGCTTGCCGCGCCGACGATCGCCATCGCGGCCTCGCTGACGGCCCTGACCCTGTCCACCTTCGCCCTGCCCGCCCTCGCCGCGCCGGAACCCTACGCGGCCGTGACCGCCGACGAGGAACAGGACACGGTGCGCATCACCCCCAGCGCCCTCTCCAACTCCGACCGGCTCAGCTACACAACGGCCTTCGACGCCCTGAGGCGCGGGGACCTGGACGCTGCCCGCGACGCCGCCCGCCAGGCCAACGACCGCGTCCTGCTGGGCCAGGTCGAGTTCGAACGGCTGTTCCATCCCCGCTACACGGCGTCTTTTGAGGAACTGTCCGCCTGGCTTGACGAATATGCGGATCTGCCAACCGCGCAGCGCGTGCATGCGCTCGCCATGCGGCGTCGCCCCGATGGCGCGCCGGAACCGCGCCGACCCGCCGGCGTCTACGTCACCCGGACCTGGGACGCGGTCGCCGCCGGCGGCGGCAACTCAGAGGCCGATCCTGCCCGTGCGGCCCGTGTGGCGCTCAACCGCGACGATCTGGGAACGGCCATCGCGCTGGGCGAACAGATTGGCGACTGGTGGACGGTCGGGCTGGCCGCCTGGCGGACCGCCGACTATCCGCGGGCCTTCGCCGCCTTCGAGCGCGTCGCGGTCGATCCCACGGAAGACGCCTGGACCCGCGCCGGAGCGGCATACTGGACCGCCCGCGCCGCCGGACAGACGGGCCGCCAGGACCGCATCACCGAGTTTCTGCGCCTCGCCGCCCGATGGCCCGCCACCTTCTACGGCCAGATCGCGCTCCGGCAACTCGGCGAGGAACCGGCAATCATCAATGGCGGCCCCGTTCCCTATGACCTGGTTCGGGCGGCCTCGCTGATGGATGAGCCGCCCGGCGTCAACCAGCGTGAGATGGATGCCTTCCTGCGCGATGAACCCCGCGCCCGGCGCGCCGTCGCCCTGTTCGAGGTCGGCCGCCGGGGCGACGCCAGGGATGAACTGCGCAATGGCCTGCGCACCGCCGGTGACGCCACGCGCCGTCTCTGGACCGGCCTCGCCCGCGTTCTGGGCCCCCGCCTCGGTGGCTCGGCGGCCAACGATGCCTCGCGCATCGACGCCGCCGACTATCCCCAGCCGGAAATCAATCCGGAGGGCGGCTGGACGCTGGAACGCTCCCTTGTCTACGCCATCGCCCGCAAGGAAAGCGGCTTCAACGCCGAGGCCCGCTCGCCGGTCGGCGCCTATGGCATGATGCAGGTCATGCCCACCACCGCCGCCGAGATGACCGGCGACCGCGGCTTCGTCTCCGACCCGCGCCGCCTGTTCCAGCCTGCCACCAACGTCCGCCTCGGGCAGGAATATGTGAACCGCATGCTGGCGAGGCCCGAGTTCCAGGGTGACCTGTTGCGCGCGGTTTCCAGTTACAACGCCGGCCCGCGCCCGATGATCGAGGCGCTGCGTCGTCTCGGTCCGGATCCGGATCCCCTGCTCCTGATCGAGACCATCGACGTCCCCCAAGCCCGCGAATACGTCGAAAAGGTCGTCGCGGCCTACTGGATCTATCAGCGTCTGGCGGGTCGCCCTCTGAACACGCTCGACGCCGTCGTCGCGGGCCAGCGCCACATCCCGATCAGCCTCGACTACGTCCCGCCACCGCCATCAGAGACGGTTCCCACAACGCAGCTCGCCGCGACCGCGCCTGCTGACACCCGCTAGAGCAGGCTGCCGACCAGCGACGCGCACAGGCAGCAGCCCACGAGGATGAACAGCCCGTAGCTCATCAGGCTGGGGCGGCCTGGGACAGGGTCTGGCGTGCGCTCAGTGGACATGGCGGTTCCCGAAATCGCTCGCAGGGATAACGCCGATCCCTTAAGGCCGGGTTCGCCATCGCCCTTAACGGCGCGTTCGCCGTCCTAATGGGCTCCAGCGCCGTCCAGTTCCGTCCACTCCAGAAAATCCGGCTGCCGCAGCAGGTCCGCCACATAGTCGGCCGCCGATCCGTCATCGCCATGCGCCGCCAGATCGATCTGGTAGTGCCGGAACCGGCACGCCACCGGCGTCAGGAAGGCGTCGGCCATCGACCATTCGCCGAACAGATAGGGTCCGCCCGCGCCGAACCGCGCCCGCATCGTCACCATGATCTCGACCAGCCGACGCACATCGGCCGCCACCGCCTCGCTGGTCGGCGGATCGGCCCGATCGTCGCCGACCATCGTATGGATCACACCCTGCGCATCCGGCCCCATCCCGCACTCGGTCCGAAGCGCCCCGAACCCCGAATGCATTTCGCAGACCACCGACCGCGAGAGCCAACGCGCGGCCGGATCGGCAGGCCACAGCTTGGCCTGCGGATATCGCTCGGCGGCCCAGACCGAGATCGCCAGCGAATCCCAGATCGTCTCGCCATCGACCTTCAGCAACGGAACCTTGCCCGACGGCGACACCTGGGCCAGCCGGTCCTTCCAGCCGTCGCCATACAGCGGGATTTCAGTCAGCGTGAACTCCGCCCCGCACCGCTTCAGGACCAGCCAGGGCCTGAGCGACCAGGTCGAAAAGGCGATGTTGCCGACGATCAGTTCCATGTTTGGCGTCTCCCGAACCCGGCGATTCCTTGACATCGGCGGGTCGCACCGCCTTTACCCCGCCCCATGATCAGCCGCTACGCCC
>NZ_LJHU01000052.1 GCF_001295975.1 Brevundimonas sp. AAP58
CCCGCCCCTCCCACCCGTTCACAGCGGAAGAGCGATGGGGCGCGCCCGTCGTCAGCCCAGCGCCTCCAGGCACGCCGTCTTCTTGGCCTCCAGCGCCGGGTCCGCGATGGTCTCGACCGCGGGCTTCAGCAGGCCCGTCGTCCGCGCATCGCCCGCGCACACCACGGCGGGCGACAGCCTCTGGCGCGCGACCTCCAGCACCCGCAGCGTCGCCGCCGGATCGGTCGCCAGCGCGGCCTTCAGGGCGGTGTCCAGCTCCGTGGCGCGTTCGCCGGTCGCGCCGGGCTCCAGGGCGGCGGCCACGTCCAGCCAGGCGGGCTCGGCCGAGGCGATGCCGACCAGGACGGTCGTCCAGCGCGATCCGGGCGTCCCGGCCTCCAGCGCGGCGATCGCGCCCTCTGGCCCGTTCAGCCCGACCAGCTGGGTCGCCTCGTCTGGCGTGACGGCCTGGCCGTTCTCCCAGGCGATCCGCACGCCCTCGGCAAAGCCCTTCGTCGCCTCCGGAATCTCGGCGGGCGCGGCCGGGGCCTCGGCCAGGGCCTTGGCGGCCGGCTCGGGCTCGGCCTGCGAACAGGCGGCCACGGCGACAAGGGCGATCAGGGACAGGCGGCGCATCATCTATCGGTCTCCGGGAAACAAGGCATCGGAAGCCTCGCCCCTTGCCGCGCGTCGCCGCCCGGCACTATCTCGGTTTCATGACACCGACCCTCTACGGCATCCCCAACTGCGACACGGTCAAGAAGGCCCGGACCTGGCTGGACCAGAACGGCCGCGCCTACGTCTTCCACGATTACAAGAAGGCCGGCATCGACCGGGCGACGCTGGAAGGCTGGGTCCAGACCCACGGCTGGGAAACCGTGCTGAACCGCGCCGGCACGACGTTTCGAGCCTTGCCGGAGGCCGACCGCGCGGACCTGACCGCCGCCAGGGCCATCGCCCTGATGCTGGCCCAGCCCTCGATGATCAAGCGGCCGGTGCTCGACCTTGGCGACCGCACGGTCGTGGGGTTCAAGCCGGAGATCTACGCGGCGACGTTCGCCTAGCCTTCGACGTCGGTGTCGGGCCGGTCGTGGCCGTCGGCCCGTTCGGTGACCCATTCGCCGTCGGTGGTCTCGAACTCGATCCAGGCGGTCTGGTCCGCGACCTTCTGCTCCCGGCTGGCCATGACCGCCGCGGCGCGCGCCGCGTCGTGGCTGGCGAAGGTCTCCGAGAAGGTATCACCGACCTTGTAGGCCCAGCCTCCGTCGTGTTCGACGATGCGATAGGTCACGTGGCTCATGGCGTGGCTCCAGTCGGCGTATCGGGTTTCATAGCGCGAATGGGGGTCGCGCGCACCTCGAGCGTGGGCGGAGTTGGACCTCAACCCCGCCCGCGCTTTCGGTCAGCGGATCGCGCGGAACCGTCCGGTGCTGGCCAGTTGCTGGCGCTGCGCCTCGGGCAGGGCGCGATAGGCGAGGCGACGCATCTCGATCCGACAGACGGCCGGGTCGCCCAGCCGGTCCGGCGTCACGATCTCGAGGTGCTCGGCGCAGAAGGCGCGGCTGGCGGCCCGGACCCGCTCGACGAAGCGGTCCTGATCGGCCGGACGAGCGAAGTCCAGATCGCCGACGACGACGCGCATTTCGGGCTCGGCCGGCGCGATGGGGGCAGGCGCGCCCTGCGGCATCATCAGGGCGACAGCGAAGACGAGGGATGCAGACATGGGAGGATCTCCAACAGGTTGTGGCGGGATCGCCACTTCGTCAGAGCCGTCGGCCGAGCGTGGCGGATGCGGGCGGACGCATTAAGTTTCCTCCATCCAGCCGAGCGTCGCCTTACGAAGAATTCACGTCCGTCCACGCATCCGCTGAGCCCCCCCGTTGCCTCTTGTGATCAGAAGGCCCGGGCATCAGGCTCCGGCCGTTCAGGAAAACGAGGGGACATCCCATGGAAGACTTCATTCCGCTGTTCGCCATCTTCGCGGTGTTCGGCACCATCACGGCCATTGTCATCGGCCCGACCTACCTGAAATCGAAAGAACGCCGCGAGATGCAGGCGACCGTCCGCGCCGCCATCGACAAGGGCCAGCCCCTGCCGCCCGAAGTCATCGAGGCGCTCGGCAAGGAAGCCACCAAGAACCTGCCCAGCCGCACCCGCGATATTCGACGGGGCATCATCTGGCTGGCGGTGGGTGTCGGCATCGCCGCCTTCAGCCTGATCAATGACATGACGTGGGAACGCGGCGAATGGGGCGGTCCTGATTTCGGCGGCGGCATGCTGGGCATAGCGGCGATCCCGATCACCATCGGCCTGGCCTTCATCGTCCTGAGTTTCTTCAACAAGAACAGGGACTGAGCCGAAGTCGGACAGGGGAACATCTGTCATGGCCCAGTCCCTGCTGGACAGGCACGACGTGGAGCTGGCGGCCCTGGCGGCCGCCGGTGGCCGGCGCGAGTTCGGCGAACTGGTGCGTCGTCACAGCTCGGCGGTGCGCATGCTGCTCCGGCGCATGGGCGCGCAGCCGGCCGAGGCCGACGACGTCGCCCAGGACGCCTTCCTCCAGGCCTTCGAGAAGTGCGCGGAGTTCCGGGGCGAGGGCACCTTCGCGGCCTGGGTCAAGCGCATCGCCGCGCGCCTTTATCTGAAGCGCAAGGCCAAGGACGCCCGCTATGTCGCCGAACTGGAGCCGGAACAGGCCGAGGTCACGGTGTCGCCGGATGCCGCCGGTCTGGTCGATCTGGACGAGGCCCTGAAAAGCCTCAGCGAGGTCGAGCGGATCTGCGTCTCCCTGTGTCACGGCGCGGGGCTGTCTCATCCCGAGATCGCCTCCGCCATGAATCTGCCGCTTGGAACGGTGAAGTCTCATGTCAAACGTGGTCTGGATAAACTCCGCGCCCGGCTTTCGGGGGGCGGGGAACCCGTGGGGAGGGCGGCGCATGTCGTCTGACGAGTTCGATCCCGAGATCGAGCGGCTGTTCAGCCGCTCGCCGCAGATGGCCGACGCGACATTGTTCGCGGCCGAGGTCGAGACGAAGCTGCAGTCCTCCAGCCGGGTCCGTACCGTCGCCCTGACCGTCGCTGGCCTGATCGGCGGGATGATCGCGGTGCGCGAGACGACCAATGTCAGCCTGAACCTGAACGACAGCCAGGGTCCGGTCGCCGGGCGGGCCATCGGCCAGGGCGTGCAGGCGGCGTCGGTGAATGTTCAGGATGCGGTCCAGACCGGTCTTCAGCAGATCGGTCTGGCTGACGTGTCGCTGGGGGCGATGGGCGGGATGCAGCTGTTCTGGATCGCGGCCGGGGCCCTGATCGCGCTCGCGGCCGCAGGCGTCATGCGGCTGTCGCAGGAGGTCTGACACCCCTCTCTCCGCTCATTCTGGCGACCCGAAGGGCGGCGCGGAGTAGTCAAGGCCGGGACCCAGTCCCTTGGGCGCTCTGACCGACGAACGAGGTGGCTCCGGCGCACCGTGCCTCGCAAAAGAACGGGGTCCCGGCTTTCGCCGGGATGAGTGGAAGGGTTAGAGTGATGTCATGTCCAAGCAGTCCAATGACGCCGTCCGACGCCTCGCCGCGCCAGACATCATGCGGCGAAAGGGCGGCGAGCCCATCGTCTGCCTGACCGCCTATGACGCCCCGACGGCCGAGTTGCTGGACCCGCACTGCGACCTGCTGCTGGTCGGCGACAGCGTCGGCATGGTCGTCCATGGCCTGCCCAACACGGTCGGGGTGACGCTGGAGATGATGATCCTGCACGGCCAGGCGGTCATGCGGGGATCAAAGCGGGCGATGGTCGTCATCGACATGCCGTTCGGCAGCTATGAAGGCGGCAAGGAGATCGCCTATCAGAACTGCGCTCGCGTCATGAAGGAGACCGGTGCCCAGGCGGTGAAACTGGAAAGCGGCCCGACCGTGCCCCAGACCATCGAATACCTGGTCCAGCGCGGCATCCCGGTCATGGGTCACGTCGGCCTGCGGCCCCAGGCGGTGCTGACCGAGGGCGCCTTCAAGGCCAAGGGCAAGAGCGAAGACGAGCGGCTGCGCGTCATCGCCGAGGCCGAGGCCACCGCTGATGCCGGGGCCTTCGCCATCGTGGTGGAGGGCACCGCCGAGCCGGTCGCCGCCGAGATCACGCGGTCGATCGACAAGCCGACCATCGGCATCGGGGCGTCGGCCGCCTGCGACGGCCAGATCCTGGTGACGCCCGACATGCTGGGCCTGTTCGACTGGACGCCCAAGTTCGTGCGTCGCTATGCCGACCTGCGCGGAGAGATCGACCGGGCGGTCAAGGGTTACGCCGACGACGTTCGCGCCCGCCGTTTTCCTGCCGAAGTCGAGACCTACTTCTCGAAAAAGCCCGCCACGCCCTAGGGGTCGATTGCGGGCGCGGGGTCGAACCTCTAGGGTCCGCGCCGATTTGGCTTTGCAGCGTTTTTTCGGGGCAGCGACTCAGTGACGGACGTCTTTGAAGAGGTCGAGGAAGAGATCCGCTCGGAGCGGCTGAAACGCCTCGCGCGTCAGTGGCTGCCCATCGTTGGCGGTCTCCTCGCGGTGGCCCTGGTGGCCGCCCTGGCCTGGTGGGGCTGGCAGAGCTGGCAGACCGGCAAGGCGCATGACGCCTCAGTCGCCTATCAACGCGGCATGGAAGCACTGCAGTCCGGTGACAACGCCGGGGCCGAGACCGCCTTCGCCGAGGCCGCCGAGAAGGGCAATGGAGCCTACAAGTCGCTCGCGCTCCAGCAGCGTGCCGGTCTGGCGCTGGCGTCGAATCGTACGGAAGACGCCGTCGCTTTGTTTGACGAGGCCGCCCGCGCCTCGGGTGATCCGGTCCTCGCTGACCCGGCCCGGTTCAAGGCCGCGCTTCTGGTCATGGACACCGGCACGCTCGAACAGATCACAGAGCGTCTGGAGCCGCTGATCGAGGAAGGCCGTCCGATGCGGCCCTTCGCCCAGGAGGCCCTGGCGCTGGCGCGCATCCAGCATGGACAGGCCGCCGAGGCGCGTGAACTTCTGACGCTGCTGACGCTGGGTCAGGACGTGCCAGAGCCCGTGCGCCAGCGCGCCCAGGCCGCCATCGGCCTGATCGACAGCGAGACGGCGGCTGGTCTCGCCGCGATCGTCGCGGCCCAGCAGGTCGTTCCGCCCGCACCGGTGCTACAGGTGCCCCCGACCGCCGAAGGCGCGCCCGCCGAGGCTCCCGCCCAGTGATGTTCGAGACCGGAGACCGGATGACCCGCGTGACGCGCGCTCTCAAGATCGTGGCCGTCGTCGGCCTGGCGGCGACCGTCGCCTCCTGCGCCTCGGCGCGCCGGATCCTGCCGTTTGGCTTGGGTCAGGACAACACGCCCCAGGCGACGGCGAGCGAGGGGGATCGCATCTCGATCCTGTCATTTGAGCAGACCGTGACGCCTTCGGCGGCACTGGCAGGTCGGGACTTCCTGGTGACGGGGCCGTCGGCCCGGACCTCATGGCCGATGGCCGGCGGCACGCCCGAGAACCTGGTCGAGCACAGCATCGCCGCGCCAGAGTTCACCATCGGCTGGCGACGCGGCATTGGCCGGGGCTCCAGCCGCACGACCCAGGTGATGGCGCCGCCGGTGGCCGCCGATGGCCGCATCTACGTCATGGATGGCGAGTCGACCGTGACGGCCGTGGACGCCGCGTCGGGTCAGATCGTGTGGCGTCGCGATGTCAAGCCGACAGGCCGCGAAGCCGCGGGCGGAGTCGCGGTATTCGGCCTGCCCGTGCCCCTGGTCAGTTCGGGTGGAGGGCCGCTGGAAGGCGGCTTTGGTGGCGGTCTGGCAGTGGGCGGCGGTCGGCTCTATGTCGCGTCCGGCTATCGCACCATGTCGGCGCTGGACGCCGCGACCGGCAATGTCGTCTGGACCCAGGCTGTCGATGTGCCCCTGCGTGGCGCGCCGACGCTGGCGGGCAACCGGATTTACGTCGTCGACGTCGACAATCAGATCATCGCCTTCAACACCCAGACGGGCCAGCAGGACTGGTCCTATCGCGGTATCGTCGAGCCGGCGCGCGTGATGCGCGCCTCAAGCCCGGCGGTCAGCGGCGATACGGTCATCGCGCCCTTCTCCTCCGGCGAGGTGGTTGCCCTGCGCGCCTCGAACGGTCAGCCGGTCTGGAACCAGGTTCTGTCGCGCACCAGCCGCACCAGCGCCCTGTCCGAGATCCGCGACATCGCGGGTCGGCCGGTGGTCTCGCGCGGCTTCGTCTATGCCGTCGGTCACTCCGGTGTGATGCAGGCCATGGACATCCGGACCGGCCAGCCGCGCTGGTCTCTGCCCATCGGCGGTGTCAATGCGCCCCTGCCTGTCGGGGACGTGGTCTATGTCGTGTCCAAGACTGGAGAGCTGACCGTCGTCAATCGCGACAGCGGCGCGGTTTACTGGACCCGCAATCTGAACGAGGGCCGCGTTCGTCAGGAGGGGGGCTTCCTCGGTTTTGGCGATCGAACAGTGCGGCCGGAGTGGTCGGGGCCGATCCTGGCGTCCAACCGCCTGGTACTGGTGAACTCCGACGGCGAGGCCGTGGCCTTCGACCCGAAGACGGGTGCCCAGACGGCGTCGATCCGTCTCGGCGGGCCGGCGTTCCTGTCGCCCATCGCCTACAACGGGCAACTCTATGTCCTGACGGACAACGGTGATCTGGTCAGCATTCGCTGACCGGCCGAAACACGCTAGAAGGCCGGCATGGCATTGAAGGTCGCCATCGTCGGCCGCCCCAACGTGGGCAAGTCGACCCTGTTCAACCGGCTGGTAGGCAAGCGCCTGGCGCTCGTCGACGACCGGCCGGGGGTCACCCGTGACCGGCGTTATGCCGATGGAAACATCGGTGACCTCGACCTGACCCTGATCGACACCGCCGGCTATGAGGACGTCACCGACGAGAGCCTGGAAGCCCGCATGCGCGAGCAGACCGAGGCCGCCATCGAGGACGCCGACCTGATCCTGTTCATGATGGACGCGCGGGAGGGCGTGACGTCGCTGGACCGCATCTTCGCCGATCGCCTCAGGAAGCAGCACAAGCCGGTCGTTATCCTGGCCAACAAGTCCGAGAGCCGGGAATCCGGGGGCGGCGTGGGCGAGGCTCATGCCCTGGGCTTCGGCGAGCCCGTTGCCATCTCCGCCGAGCACGGCGAGGGCATGGCGGACCTCTATCAGGCCATCGTGGCGGCCTCGGCCGACATCTTCGTCGAGGAGGTCGACGAGCCCGACAAGCCGATCCGCATCGCCATCATCGGCCGCCCGAACGCGGGCAAGTCGACCCTCGTCAACCGCCTGATCGGCGAGGACCGTCTGCTGGTTGGCCCCGAGGCGGGGATCACCCGCGATTCGATCTCGGTCGACTGGGTCTACGAAGGTCAGAACATCCGCCTGGTCGACACGGCCGGCATGCGACGCAAGGCCCGCGTTCAGGAGAAGCTGGAGAAGCTGTCGGTCGCCGATACCCTTCGGGCCATCACCTTCGCCGAGGTCGTCGTGCTGGTGATGGACAAGGACAACGCCTTCGACGTTCAGGACCTGCAGCTCGCCGATCTGGTCGAGCGCGAGGGCAGGGCGCTGGTCTATGTCGCCAGCAAGTGGGACCTCGAGGAAGAGCCCCAGTCGCGCCTGGCCGAGCTCAAGCGCATGGCCGACGACAAGCTGCCCCAGCTCAAGGGCTCGGAGTTCGTCGCCCTGTCGGCCCACTCCGGGCGCGGCGTCGAGCGGCTGATGCCGGCGGTGCTCAAGGCCCACGCGACCTGGTCGGTCAAGGTCAAGACCAAGGACCTGAATGACTGGCTGGCCATGGCGACCCAGCGCCACCCGCCGCCCGCCGTCGACGGCAAGCGCATCAAGACCAAGTACATGGCCCAGACCAAGGCGCGGCCTCCGACCTTCGTGCTGTTCGCCAGCCGGGGCGGGGCCTTGCCGGACCACTACATCCGCTACCTGACCAACTCCTTGCGCGAGAGCTTTGATCTTCCAGGTGTTCCGCTGCGCCTGACGATCAAGGGCAACTCGGCCAACCCCTATGCCGAGGGCGGCGCCAAGTCCGGGCCTGAGCGCTACAAGGGCGACGCCAAGACCGCGCCGCGCAAGGTCCGCAAGAAGGAAGAGGAAGAGTCCCGTCTTCCCGGCAAGGCGCTGGAGCAGAAGAAGACCCGGGTCGCCAAGCCCCGTGTCATCGGCGCGGTGAAGGCCTCGGCGTCCAAGAAGGCGGGGTCTTCGGTCGCCGTCCAGAAGGGCGCGCGCGGCGGTGCCCGCCAGGTCAGTCGCTCGGGCCGGATCCGCACGGGTCAGAAGCAGGGGCCGCGGAAGTAATCCTCTGCCACTCATCCCCGCGAAAGCGGGGATCCAGTTCTTTGGGCGATGGATGGCGCCGAGGGCACCTGTCAGCCGATCCCAGTTGCCGTGCCTCATTCAAGCACTGGGTCGCCGCTTTCGCCGGGATGCGCGGAGGGTTGATACTTACTCGGGAATGTCGCTGAAGTTTCCGTAGCGACCGTTTGGTGCCAGATTACCGAACCGGGTGGTGTCAGGGTCAAAGCTTAGTTTGACGATACCGATCGGGCCGTGTCGTTGCTTGCCGATAACGACTTCAGCGACCCGATAGATTTCATCCATCTTGTTCGCCCAATCCATGTACTCCTCTTTGCGCTCGTCGGCTGGCTTCATGCGCTCGTGGTAGTAAGCCTCCCGGTAGACGAACATGACGGCGTCGGCGTCCTGCTCGATCGAGCCGGACTCGCGCAGGTCCGACAGCTGGGGCCGCTTGTCCTCGCGCGCCTCGACCTGACGCGACAGCTGTGACAGGGCGATGATCGGGACGTTCAGCTCCTTGGCCAGGGCCTTCAAGCCACCGGTGATCTCCGACACCTCCTGCACCCGGTTCTTCTGGCCGTTGCCCTCGCCGACCGTCACGAGCTGCAGGTAGTCGACGATGATCAGGTCCAGGCCCTGTTCGGCCCGCTTCAGACGGCGGGCGCGGGCGGCCAGCTTGGAGATCGAGATGCCGCCGGTGGCGTCGATGTAGAGCGGGCTCTCGCCGATCTCGATGGCGGCGTCGCGGACCTTGCCGAAGTCGGCCGCGTCGATCTCGCCCTTCCTCAGCCGGTCCGACGAGACTCCCGAGGCGTCGGCCAGGATTCGCATGGCCAGCTGCTCGGCGCTCATTTCCAGCGAGAAGAAGGCCACCACGCCGCCGGACACGGTCTTCCGCCCATCCGGCGTCGGCTCCCAGCGGTAGTTGCGCGCCACGTTGAAGGCGATGTTGGTCGCCAGCGCCGTCTTGCCCATCGACGGACGCCCCGCGAGGATCAGCAGGTCGGACGGATGCATGCCGCCCAGCTTCTGATCCAGATCGTGAAGGTGTGTCGCGAGACCGGCCAGCTTGCCGTCCCGCTGATAGGCCTCGCCGGCCATCTGCACGGCCCCGGCGAGCGCGGTCGAGAAGCTGACGAAGCCGGAGGAGGGGGCACCGTTCTCGGCCAGGGAATAGAGGGTCAGCTCCGCCTGCTCGATCTGCTCGATCGCGGGCGTCTCGGGATCGGGCGCGTCCTTGATGATATCGCCGCCGATGCGGATCAGGTCGCGGCGCAGGGCCAGGTCATAGACGACGCGGGCGTAGTCCGGCGCATTGGCCCCGGGCGGCGCGCGATCCATCAGGTCGGCGAGGTAGCGCAAACCGCCGAACTCGGCGAAGGCCGGGTCCTGCTTGAATCGCTCCATCAGGATGGTCGGCTCAGCCAGCAGGCCCTGACGGATGTGGTCTTCGATGGCGTCGTAGAGCCGCTGGTGAAAGGGTTCGTAGAAGTGCGATCCCTTCAGCCGGTCCGACAGGCGCTCGAACACGCCGTTGTCGAACATCAGGGCGCCCAGCAGCGCCTGCTCGGCCTCCAGGTTGTGGGGAAGGGAGGGGAGATGGACCGTGTCGGCGGAGATGGGAGCGAAGGCGTTCATCGGGTTAACGCTTACCCTTCGCACGCCCCTGCGACAGTCCTGGACGTAGCCTTCCCTGGGGGTTGAATCGGTCGCGCTGTGGACCGCTGGAAAATCCTGAAACGGATCAGTTCCGGCGTGCGATCAGGCGGCGGGGCAAGGGTAGCGCGAGGCCAGCCAGGACCGGATTCCGTCGGTCGGCGTCATCCGCTGGCGCCGGGTCTGGGGAATGGCGTTCAGGTAGTCCAGCAACTGGCGTGGGTTCATCTGGATCCGTTCCGGCGGGCAGGCGGGCGGCGTGCGGCCGGCCGCGCGGGCGTCTCTGACCTCGGCGCTGACGGTCGTCATCGAGGCATTGAACTCCCGCACCAGCCGGCGCGCGTCGGAGCGGATCGCCGAGGTC
Source organism: Brevundimonas sp. AAP58 (assembly GCF_001295975.1). Lineage (GTDB taxonomy): Bacteria > Pseudomonadota > Alphaproteobacteria > Caulobacterales > Caulobacteraceae > Brevundimonas. The sequence continues at coordinate 10,318 of NZ_LJHU01000052.1, forward strand.
GGGTTCAGCGGGATGCGGTTCGCCTCGGTGACGAAGGCGTCCAGCGTACGCGACTGCGCCAGACAGGGCGTCGATGCGAGCAGCGCGAGGCCGATGCCCACGACGACGATGGTCTTGCCCATGTTTCAGTTCCCCCGGCTTTCCGCCCTTGATTGGCAAGGAAACCCGGTGATGAGGCGAAACGGGGGCGACGATGCGCGTCGCCCCCGATCTCTTGTCACCAGTTCAGGCTGAGCCTGGCGTAGGCATATCGCCCGTTGAAACCGAAGGGCGAGTAGAAGGGGAAGCCGAGTACGCCATTCGAGTTCAGGCTGGCCGGGGTGAAATCCGGGTACTCGTCGAACACATTGTCGACGCCGAGGGTCAGGCCAACCCTGTCCGTGAACTGATAGCTGCCCGACAGATCCACCACCGTCTTGTCGCCAGTAAAGTAATCGCTTGCCGCCGTCGTCCCCGGCTGGGTCACGCTGGCGTAATAGGTCGCGCGCGCAGACGCCGTCCACGGGCCGAGCTCCCAATCGACCGAGCTCGCGACCTTCGTATCGGGGGTTCCTTCTTCAAAGGTCAGGATGCGCTGGCGGTTGAAGAGGGTCGGCGCCGGGTTGAGGACCGAAGTGCTGGTCGGAAAGCGTGTGACGTCGACCTCGTTGAAGTTGGCCGCCACGGTGAAGGCGAAGTCGCCCGCCGTCTCCGTATCGAGGCGATAGCGGGCCACGATGTCCACCCCTTGCGTCTCGGTCTCCACGCCGTTGATGAAGAAGCGCGCAGCCTGAATGCCGAGAGGATCCAGCAGGCTGGCGACCTGAGGGCTGAATGTGCGGTTGATGTTCTCCGACAAGGCGATCTGGTCTTCGATGACGATCCGATAGGCGTCGATGGTCAGGTCGAAGCCTCCGAGGCGGACGACTGCGCCGAGCGCGTAGTTGGTCGAGGTCTCGGCATCGAGCGGCTCGGCCCCCAGAATCTGCGCGATGGTGCTGGTCGCCGGGAATGTTCCGGTCTCGACCACCTGGCCGCTCTGAATGACCGACGCGGTGGCGGTGTAGAAGCTTTGCTGCAGCGAAGGCGCGCGGAAGCCGGTCGAGATCGAACCCCGTAGCGCGAAGTTCGGCGTGAAATCGTAGCGCGCTGAGATCTTTCCGGTCTGATTGTCCCCAAAGTCGGAATAGTCTTCCACGCGCAGGGCGCCCTGCACCGTCAACCGGTCGGTCAGCGGCAACTCGACCTCGGCGTAGAGGCCGACCGCGTCGCGGTCCTGGTCCACCTCGTTGGAGGGTTGAAAGCCGACGAAGCCCTGGGCGCCGCCCGCCAGGGCGGTGTTTCCCCCGAGCGGACCGCGATTGTAGCTCTCCGGTTGGCCGGCCACGATCTCATAGGTCTCGCGCCGGGCCTCCAGACCCCAGGCGAAGGTGAGGGGCCCCGACAGGCCGATCTCGAACTCGCGTACGAAGTCGGCCCCGAACACCAACTGGTCGTAGATGGTCTCGCCCGAGTCGAAGCTGGTCGGCGAGGCCGCGCCGTAGGTCGAGTTCAGGGAGTTCTCGGTGCGATACTCAAGGGCGTTGCGGCCATAGACGAGGCTGAAGTCCGCGTCCCATCCTGCGATCACGCCGCGCAGGCCCCCGGCCAGCGACAAGTCTTGCGAGTTGATGGCGATCAGGGGCAGGAAGCCATTGGGGTAGACGGCCGCGACGTTGTTCACATTGTCCGACAGGCGTGGAAAAGCGGCGCTCTCGCTGTCGCGGTCCTGGAAACCGGCCCAGCCATAGGCTTCCCATCCAGCGGCCAGCGGCTTGCCTGCGTTGGCAAAGACCGTGAACTGATCAACCTCGGGGTCGCCGAGACGCGCGGTCACGCGGCCGCCGGCAGCGGCTCGTGGATCGATGTCGGAGCGGTTGGTCGGATCGCGCTGCAGATACTCCGCCGACAGGGTCAGAAAGCCGTCCGAGCCGAGCGCCAGCCCCTGCCAGCCTGAGACGGTGACGGTCTGGCCATCCTCCTCGTCACGGCTGCCCCGCGCCGCCTCGACCTCGGTAAAGTACTGGCCGTAGGTGACGTTCAATCCGCCGCCCAAGCGCGCCTCCTTCAGGCGCAGGTTGACCACACCGGCGATGGCGTCGGAGCCGTACTGGGCCGACGCACCGTCGCGCAGGACCTCGACGGTGTTCAGTGCGCCGGTCGGGATGGCGTTCAGATCGACCGCCGCCGCGCCGCGCCCGACCGAACCGTTGACGTTGACCAGCGCCGAGGCATGCCGGCGCGTGCCGTTGACCAGAACCAGCGTCTGGTCTGGTTGAAGCCCACGCAGGGTGGCGGGGCGGATCGAATCCGTGCCGTCGGTTACGGCGGGACGCGGGAAGGTCAGGGAAGGCACGGCCTGGGCCAGGGCGGCGGCGAGTTCCGTGGTGCCGCGATTGGTCAGGGTGTCGGCGGTGATGACGTCGACCGGGGCGAGCGTGTCGAGCCGCGATCGATTGGCGGCGCGCGTGCCGGTCACAACGATTTCGTCCAGAACGGCGTCGTCCTGACCGGAAGCCGGCGCATCCTGGGCATGCGCAGGAAGGGCGAGGCAGGACAACGCCGCGAGAGACGAGAAGCCAAAGAGAAGAGCGCGTGTGGTGCGTTGGGTCATGATCTGTCCTGATGCCGTGAACCGACGCCCGTGCGTCGGCTGTCTTGTTGCGACTCCTCCGGGGCAACCGAAGGGTGGCGCACGTTCGGCCGCGCACGATCGTTGCGCGTCGGGCGGCCGTCGGACGTCCGCGAACAAGCTGAGTTGCCTAAAGCTCCCGTGCAAGCAACCATCTTGCGAACTCGCCGGGTCGTTGCAATTTCGACATAGTTCCGGTCGGAGGGCGCGAGGACGCGCAATTTTCTTCCACCCCGTCCCGAGCCGTGGACCCCGAACGGAAAAAGGGCGCGTCCGAGGACGCGCCCTTTCCGTCTTGCTGAAACGCCGGCTAACCGAACTGAAAGCGATCAGGCCTCGGAGCCGAGGCCTTCCTGCTGGCCGGCGCCGCCTTCGACCATGTCGCGGGCCTGCTCAGCGGCCGCTTCACGTTCCTGCTCGTAGGCCGATTTGATCACGTCCTCGCCACGGGCCTGACGTTCGGCCTCGTCGGCCGAGCGGGCCACGTTGATCTTGACCGTGGCGGTGACCTCGGGGTGCAGGCGGACCAGCACTTCGTGGACGCCCAGCGTCTTGATCGCGACGTTCAGGACGACCTGCGAACGCTCGACCTTGCCGCCTTCGGCCTGGACGGCCTCGGCGACGTCGCGGCCGGCGACCGAGCCGTACAGCTGGCCGGTTTCACCGGCCTGGCGGATCATGACGTAGGACTGACCGTCGATCTTGTCGGCGATCTTCTGGGCCTCGGCCTTGTTCTTCTCGTTGCGGGCCTCGATGGCCGCGCGGTCGAGTTCGAACTTCTCCAGGTTCTTCGACGTGGCGCGCAGCGCCTTGTCGCGGGGCAGGAGGAAGTTGCGGGCGAAGCCGTCCTTGACGGTGACGACGTCGCCAATGGCGCCGAGGTTCTCGACGCGCTCCAGGAGAACGACCTTCATCTTACTTCACCACGTAGGGCAGGAGGGCCAGATAGCGGGCGCGCTTGATGGCCTTGGCCAGTTCGCGCTGCTTGATCTGGGACACGGCGGTGATGCGCGAGGGCACGATCTTGCCGCGTTCGGAAATGTAACGCTGGAGCAACTTGACGTCCTTGTAGTCGATCTTCGGCGCGCCCTCGCCCGAGAACGGGCAGGTCTTGCGGCGACGATTGAAGGGACGGCGCGGGCCGGCCGAGGCGTTGACGGGCGTGCCGGGCACGTTGGAGGAGTGGGTGTCGGACATGGTTCGATCTCTCCTTAGGCGGCCAGCTCGGCGTCGTCGCGCGGACCACGCTCACGTTCGCGCTCACGCTCGCGCTCGCGACGGGCCAGAAGCGGCGACAGTTCGAGGTCCAGTTCCTCGACGCGGACGGTGAGCCAGCGCAGGACGTCCTCGTTGATCGACAGCTGGCGCTCGACCTCGGCCATGGCGGCCGGCGGGCAGTCGATGGCGAGCAGCGAATAGTGCGCCTTGCGGTTCTTCTTGACCCGGTAGGTCAGGTTGCGCAGGCCCCAGTATTCGATCTTGGCGACCGTGCCGCCGCCGGCGACGATCAGGTCCTTGATGGTGTCGTTGAGGGCTTCGGCCTGTTGCGCGCTGATGTCCTGGCGCGACATGACCGTGTGCTCGTAAAGAGCCATTCGTTCGTCTCCCGTTTTGGGCGTCGGCGCCGAAGGACCGGGTTCAGTCCGTCCGACGATGGTTCCCGAGGCGGCGGCCGGGAGGAGTTCCCGAACCCTTTGGCGTTCCGCTCCGGGACCGAGGCCCTGGAAAGCGGGCGCGTATAGGGGAAAAGGCCCGGCGGGGCAAGCCATGCGCCTGTCGCCTTCACCACGATCGGTTAAGCTGCGACGTGTAGTGAGGACTGAGTCGGAGGGAGCCTGCTTGTCTAACGCCCCACAGCGCCAGCTTGACGATGAGGCGTTCGCCCCCCAGGCGACGTCCAGCGCGGCGGGGTTGAGACTCGCTGACATCATCGACGCCGCGCGCATTGGGGCCTGGTCCTGGAACCTTCAGACCGGCGAGCTGTGGCTGAATGAGCGCTGGGCCGAGATGCTGGGGTACACCCTGGCCGAGCTGGCCCCGGTCTCGATCGAGACCTGCGCGCGCCTGCGCCATCCCGACGACCAGGCCGCGGCGATGCTGAAGGCCGAACGGCATCTGTTGGGGTTGGAGCCCTACTTCGAGGCCGAGGTGCGGATGCGCCACAAGGCGGGCCACTGGGTCTGGATCCTGGATCGCGCCCGGCTGGTCTCCCGATCCGACGACGGGCGGCCCCTGCTGATGGTCGGCGCCCACGAGGACATCACGGCGCGAAAGACCTCGGAATTGCGGCTGGCGCTGGCCACCGAGCGCTTGGGGCTTTGTCTGGACATCGCCGGTCTGGGGGTCTGGGAAAAGAACATAGAAAACGGTGACTTCTCGTTCGACGCCACGATGCGGGCGATCTATGGGCTCGACGGCGACGACGCGCCCATTCCCAACGACGTGGCGATGGGTCGTGTGCATCCGGACGATCGCGACATGCTGCTGCGCGACGGCCGAGCCGCCTTCGAGACCGGCAAGCCCGTCCAGTCCCGGTTCCGCGTCGTAACGCCTGAGGGTATCGAGCGCCATGTCCTGGGGCATGCGGCGGCCACGACCGGAAGCGAGGGCCGGCCCGTTCTGCTTGGGGTCAATCGGGACATTACAGACGACGTTCAGCGCACGGCCGAGCTGGAGGCCAAGCGGGTCGAGGCCGAGGCCGCGGCTGTCGCCAAGGGTCAGTTCCTGGCGACGATGAGCCACGAGATCCGCACGCCCATGAACGGCGTGATCGGAATGCTGGAGGTGTTGCGGCGCGCCGAACTTGAACCGGCCCACCGGGAGCACGCCGACATCGCCCTGCAATCGGCGAGGAACCTGCTGCACATCCTTGACGACATTCTGGAGATTTCCAGGCTTGAGGCGGGGCAGATCCGGCTGGAACCGATCGCCTTCGATCCTCGGGCTCTGATCGCCGAGGTGGCCGACCTGTTCAGTCGCTCGGTACTGCGGCCGGGGGTCGAGTTGATCACCCAGATCGAGGCCGGCATGCCCGATCAGGTCACCGCCGACGCCAACCGCCTGCGTCAGATCGTGACGAACTTCGTCGGCAATGCCGTCAAGTTCACCGAGGCCGGCCGGATCGTCGTCGAGGTGGGCTACCGACCGGATGACGGCCATTTGCGGGTCGCGGTCAGGGATACCGGCATTGGCATAGCGCCAGAGGTCTGCGCGAGGCTGTTCCAGCGGTTCGTCCAGGCGGACGGATCGACCACCCGGCGGTATGGCGGCACAGGCCTGGGTCTGGCGATCTGCAAGCAGTACGCAGAGCTGATGGGCGGATGCGTCGGTGTCGAGAGCCAGCAAGGCGTCGGCAGCCTGTTCTGGGTCGAAATCCCCGCGCTGATCGCCGAGCGAGAGGCCGGGGCCGTCGAAGCGGACGCCCCGGCTGGGGCTCGTCCCCTGCGAGTTCTGGTGGCCGAGGACAATGAAACGAATCAAAGGGTCGTCGCGGCCCTGCTGAGCAGCTTCGGACACAGCTTCACCATCGTGCCCGACGGCGCCCAGGCCCTCGCGGCGGTGTCGAGCGCGGACTACGACGCCATTCTGATGGACGTGCAGATGCCCGTCATGGATGGGCCGACCGCCACGCGCCACATTCGGGCCCTGGGTGGACGAGCCAGCATGTTGCCCATCATCGCGCTCACGGCCAACGCCATGCCGGGCCAGCGCGCGGAATACCTCGCGGCGGGAATGACGGACTATCTGTCAAAGCCCGTTGATGTGTCCGCGCTTTACGAGGCCTTGGCCCGGGTGGGCTGAGCCCGGCTTGCTCCGACGCATCGCTTGTCCTACCCCTCGCGGCCTTCGCTTGGCTGCAACGGACCTCGCTCATGACCCTCGCTCTCCTTTTCCCCGGACAAGGCAGTCAGGCCGTCGGCATGGGGGCGGCGCTGGCCGATGCCTTCGCCAGCGCGCGCGAGGTGTTCGGAGAGGTGGACGAGGCGCTGGGACAGGACCTGTCGGGCCTGATGCGCAATGGGCCGGAGGATCAACTCACCCTGACCGAGAACGCCCAGCCGGCCCTGATGGCCGTATCATTGGCGGTCATGCGGGTGCTGGAGAAGGATTTCGGCATCGGGGTGGATCGCGCCGCCTTCGTGGCCGGGCATTCGCTGGGCGAGTACTCGGCGCTTGCGGCGGCGCAGGCGCTGACGGTGGCCGATACGGCACGGCTGTTGAAGCTGCGTGGCCAGGCCATGCAGCGGGCCGTGCCGGTAGGGCAGGGAGCGATGGCCTCGCTGATCGGGCCGAAGACGGACCTGGCGCTGGCGGAGGCAGCGGCGGCGGCGGGTGCCGAGCTCGGAGTCTGCGTCGTGGCCAACGACAACAACAACGGCAATGTGGTGATCTCAGGTGAGAAGGCGGCGGTGGACCGCGCCATAGAAAAGGCCAAGGAGCTGGGCGCGCGCGCTATCCCGCTGAACGTCTCAGCACCGTTCCACTGCCCTCTGATGCAGCCCGCAGCGGATGAGATGGCTACGGCGCTTGCTTCTGCCGCGCTTGAGCGGCCGACGGTGCCCGTCGTGGCCAACGTCACGGCAATAGCGGAGATGGACGCCGACACCATCCGCCGGCTGCTCGTCGAGCAGGTCACTGGCCGCGTGCGCTGGCGCGAATCCATGGAATGGATGGCGACAGAGGGCGGTGTCACCCGTTTCGTCGAGGTCGGCTCGGGCAAGGTCTTGACCGGGATGGCCAAACGCATTGCGCCGGATGCCGAGAGCCTGGCGCTGAATACGCCAGAGGACATCGAAGCGTTCGCCGCGGTCCTGGGGTAGTCGCGGCCCTCGAAGTCCTTAGTTCGTGTCGGCGATCACGATGTTTCGGCGCGGCTGGGGCGGGGCCGGCGGTGCCGGTGGGCGCGGTGCGCGGATGACGACGCGGGTGCAGGTGCGGGCTGTCAGGTTGCGAGGCAGGCGCGTGGTCGAGTCACCGCAGGCCGTGGAAATCTGAGCTTGGGTCAGCCCCGTGGCCCGCGACAGATCTGCGCCGCGAATGTCGGCCCTGTTCAGGGAGGCGTCTGTGAAGTTTGAGCGGCTAAACGTCGCTCCCGATAGCCGCGCTCCGTCCATTTCAGCGTTCACGAAGCTGGATGAGCTGAAGTCGCCGTTCGCCATATTGGCGGCATTCAGCTTGGCGTCGGAGAAATTGGAGTTACGGGCACTGACGTTCGCCAGGGTCGTCCCGAACAGCTCGGCGCCGGATAGGTTCGCCCGTGTCAAGATCGCCGAGTTCATGTTGGCCCCGACGAGCTCGGCAAGGTTCAGGTTCGCGTCAGTCAGGTCTGCGCGCGCAAAGTTGGCTCCCTGCGCTTCCGCTCCATTCAGCACGGCGCTGTTGAAGATCGCGGAGGCGAAATTCGATCCGACCAGCTCGGCCCCGTGAAGGTCCGCCCGGCTGAAGTCGGAGGAGGAGAAGTTCGACCCGACCAGCTCGGCCCCGCGCAGATTGGTACCGACCAGGGTAGCCGAAACGAAAGACGCGCCGGTGAAGGTGGCGCCGGACAGATTGCGACCCGACAGTTCACAGCGGTTGCAGGAGCCACCGAGCGAGACCATGCGCGCCACGTCCCGTTCCTGCCACTGCAACTGCATCTCGGCAGAGGCCGAGCCAGCGGCGAACAGGGCACCGACTGAAGCGGCGGCGGCGAGGAGGCGACGAAGGGTGGTCGGGTTCTGGGTCACGACCTCAAGATGGTCCCTGTCGTGGCGGAATCCCACTTAAATCGCGGTAAGGTCCGCAGGATGTCAGCAGGCCGGGATGGTCAGGCGGCCGGGCAGGGTGGTGGAAGCATCGCCGCAGGCCGTGTTCAGTTGGCGCTGGGTCAGGCCGGTGGCGCGGGCCAGCTGGGCGCCGGAAAAGTTTGCACCCGACAGGGTCGCGCCCGAGAAGTTGGAGCCCTCCAGATAAGCGCCGACCCAGCTGGAGTTGGTCAGGTTGGCGCCGCTGAAGTTGGAAGAGGAGAAGACGCCGCCGTAGGCCTCGACGTCGCGAAGGTCGGCGTTGGTGAAGCGGGTCCGGTTCATGGCGGCCAGGCTGAGATCGGCCTGGCGGATGCGGGCGCCGGACAGGTTCTGGCCGCGCGTCTCTATGCCGGAGAAATCGCCCTGGAACAGGTTGCAGCCGGGGCAGGAGGCGCCGGCCCGCACCCGCGCGATCTGGCCGGCGTTCTGGGCCTGGGCGGGCGCCGCCAGCAGGCACACGAGGAGCAGGGCGAGGGACGGCTTGGTCACGGCTGACATTCCGGGGCGGTGAAGACCCTGCGACAATCGTGTTCAGGGTTTACCATCTTCTGAACTTTCGCCAGCGGACGTCGTGGCCGCGAGCGCAAGGCGGAACGTCTCCGACAGTGGGATGGACGCGCCATCCACCGCCCGGACATAGGTCAGCCAGACCTCGACCAGCACGGCGCCGTCCCGCATCACGTCGATCCTGAGGGCGTAGCTCGAGCGCCCGATCCGGTCGACGCGAACCCCGATGTCCAGCAGGTCGTCGAAGCGCGCGGGAGCCCGGAAGCTGGCTCGTGCATCGACCACATAGCTTTCAAGGAGGTCCGGCGTGCTTGTCTGCACCACGCCGAGCGCCCGCAGGAACTCGGTCGCAGCCACGTCCGCGTAGAGGAAGTAGTTCGGGTTGAAGACCACGCCCTGGGCGTCCACCTCGGCCCAGCGGACCCGGAGCGGATGAGAGAAGGCCGTTGTCATCCCTGCATCGACGGGGCGATGCCGCAGGCGTCGCAGACGAAGGCTCCACCTCGCCTCTGGAGGGTGAAGTCGCCGCAGGCCGGGCAGGCGTCGGCGTCGTGGGTCAGGACAGGGGGCGGCTCGGGCTCGGCGCGACGGGCAAACGGCAGGACGACGAGATTGTCCGGGGCCGCGCCCCGGGCGAAGCCGCGCGAGATGAAGTGGGACGCCGGCACGAGTTCGTCGGCCTTGCCGCCGCCAAGACCGTCCGCGTCGAGCGGCTCGGCGTCGGCGTTGGCCAGTTCGTGGCGGCCCAGATAGGACACGCCCAGTTCGCGGAAGATGTAGTCAAGGATCGAGGTCGCCGAGCCGATGGAGTCGTTGCCGGTGACGCGGCCGGCGGGCTCGAAGCGGGTGAAGACGAAGGCGTCCACGAACTCGTCCAGCGGCACGCCGTATTGCAGCCCGATCGAGATGGCGATGGCGAAGTTGTTCATCAGGCTGCGGAAGGCGGCGCCTTCCTTGTGCATGTCGATGAAGATCTCGCCGAGCTCGCCGTCGTCGTATTCGCCGGTGTGGATGTAGACCTTGTGGCCGCCGACGGCCGCCTTCTGGATATAGCCCTTCCTGCGATCCGGCAGCTTGCGGCGCGTGCGGTCGCGTTCGACGACGCGCTCGACGATGGTCTCGATGGGGGGCGCGGCCGACTCAGGCGCGCGGCGGGCCTCGGGCTCGTGCAGGACGAGCGAGGGTTCGGCAGGCGCGGAGGTCGGGATCAGGCGGACCGGTTGCGCGGCGACGACGGCCTCCCGGATGACGGCTTCGACCGCGCTGAGGGTCGCTGTCCAGGGCAGGACATGCCCGGCGACGACAGGGATGTCTCCGAACGTGGCCAGTGATCGATCGAGCGCTGCGCCGACGGCAGCCGGATCGCCGCAAAGGGCGGTCAGTTCGTCCGGCGTGCCGGTCCATCCCGACAGGTCGTCCCGCCCGAAGACATAGGCGCGAGCGGCCTCCAGGGCCTCGGCAGGAGCGAGAGCGGCGAGCAGGGCGTTGGGTGGAGTCGCTTCCGGATCGAGGCCCAGCACGTCGCGGATGAAGCCCGCGTCCAGCACGGGCGGGGCGAAGGCGTCCTCCAGCGTCTCGACCGAGGCGAGGGCGCGCTCGACGGCCTCCAGTTCCGCGTCGGTGAAGCCGAGGCCGCGCAAGTGATCGTGATCCAGGCCGGGGGCCCCGATGAGGGTGCGACGGCCCAGCACCCAGCGTTCCGCCTCTTCCGGATCTCCGCCCGAGGCCGCGATGGCGGCGTGGAAGGCGGGGTGCAGACGACGCACGGTCTCGCCCCAGTCGGTCTGCACCGTCTGGGCGGGCGTCAGCGCGCCGAGGCCGAGACGCAGCGAGGTTTCGGCGTCCGGCGGGGCAAGGGCGATCAGGGTGTTGCGACGTCCGGAGGATCGAAGGGCGGACACCGCCGCGTCGAGCGCGGCCCGCGCGCGATCCGACACGCTGCCTTCGCCGAGCCGGTCGCGGCGGG
>NZ_LJHU01000053.1 GCF_001295975.1 Brevundimonas sp. AAP58
CCCCCACCCAACCCTCCCCCCTCCAGGGGGAGGGCTTCGTTGAGGCCGGGCAGGCCCTTCACCCGGATGTGGCCTTCCTCGCGCACGATGTCGGCGATCTGGCGCAGGAACCACGGCTCATAGGAACAGGCGGCCTCGACCTCCTCGACCGTGAGGCCGTGGCGGAAGGCCTGGGCGATGACCCGGATGCGGTCGGGCGTCGGCTGGCCCAGCGCGCGCACCACGGCGGCGCGGATGGCGGCGTCGTCCTCGGCCCCGATCACGCCCTCGATCTCGATCTCGTCGAAACCCGACAGGCCGGTCTCCAGACCGCGCAGTGCCTTCTGCATCGACTCCTGGAAGGTCCGCCCGATGGCCATGACCTCGCCGACCGACTTCATCGAGGTCGACAACAGGGGCTCCGATCCCGGGTACTTCTCGAAGGCGAAGCGGGGGATCTTGGTCACGACATAGTCGATCGACGGCTCGAAGCTGGCCGGGGTGACCTGGGTGATGTCGTTCTGGAGTTCGTCCAGGGTGTAGCCGACGGCCAGACGCGCCGCGACCTTGGCGATGGGAAAGCCCGTGGCCTTGGACGCCAGGGCCGAGGAGCGCGAGACGCGTGGGTTCATCTCGATGACGACCATGCGGCCGTCCTTCGGATTGATCGCCCACTGGACATTGGACCCGCCGGTCTCGACGCCGATCTCGCGAAGCACATTGATCGAGCCCGTGCGCATGCGCTGGTACTCTTTGTCCGTCAGCGTCAGGGCCGGGGCGACGGTGATGGAGTCGCCCGTGTGGACGCCCATCGGGTCCACGTTCTCGATGGAGCAGACGATGATGCAGTTGTCCGCCTTGTCGCGGACGACCTCCATCTCATACTCCTTCCAGCCCAGCACGCTCTCCTCGATCAGCACCTCGGTGGTGGGGCTGAGGTCGAGGCCGCGCAGGACGATCTCCTCGAACTCCTCGCGGTTATAGGCGATGCCGCCGCCTGTGCCGGCGAGCGTGAAGCTCGGGCGGATGATGGCGGGCAGGCCGACGAACTCCAGCCCCTCCAGCGCCTCCTCCAGGGTATGGGCGGCCTTGGAGCGCGGGCTTTCCAGCCCCAGCTTGTCCATGGCGTCCCTGAACTTCTGCCGGTCCTCGGCCTTGTCGATGACCTCGGCCCGCGCCCCGATCATCTCAACGCCGTACTTGGCCAGCACGCCCGACGCATCCAGCGCCAGCGCCGTGTTCAGCGCCGTCTGCCCGCCCATGGTCGGCAACAGGGCGTCGGGCCGCTCCTTCTCGATGATCTTCTCGACGAACTCGGGCGTGATCGGCTCGATATAGGTCGCGTCCGCCAGCCCCGGATCGGTCATGATCGTCGCCGGGTTGGAGTTGACCAGGATGACCCTATATCCCTCGGCCTTCAGCGCCTTGCACGCCTGGACTCCGGAGTAGTCGAACTCGCACGCCTGACCGATCACGATCGGCCCCGCCCCGATGATCAGGATAGACTGGATATCCGTGCGCTTGGGCATCTCAGCCTCCGTTCAATGGGTGACGACCGCGCATTCCCAGCCGTCGTAGTCCAGCTGGAAGGCCGCGGCCCAGGTTTGCATCATGGCGCTGACGGGCGCGAAGGACGCCGCGTCCACCGCCATCGTGGTTTCAAGCACCGTCGTCTCGTCCTGGCCGGACGTGACGAAGCCGGCGCGGCGCGCGACCTCGTTCAGGTCGTCGTGGTCGCCCTCGCCGTGGAAGAAGAACAGCGTGTGGCGCGGGGTGACACCACTGTCGCCATGCTCGGCCAGGGCGGCGCGGATCATGGCGTCGCGCTCCTCATGGCTGATGACGTCTTCGTGCAAGGCGGTCTCTTTCGGCGCGCAGGATCGCCGCGCGTCGCGGCGTTCCGGCTGCGGCGGCGATTGGTGCGGGTTGTCGGCTAAGCGGCCCGTTTAGAGACGCAAGGGGGCGGGCGCAAGAACGCTCCGCGCCAAAACGAAAGGGCGACCCGTCACCGGGTCGCCCTCCGTGGTTCTTCGATCTTTCAGGATCAGTAGCGGCCCGAGATCCTCAGGAAGAAGGAGCGTCCGACCGGCGACACCGGCGTGGCGACGTTGCCGAAGTAGGGTTCCTCGTCGGTGATGTTGTTCACCCCGAAGGTGGCCGAGTAGCCGGGCTGGAAGTCCCAGCGCACCGAAGCGTTGTGGCTCCAGAACTCGTCGGCGAAGGCCGGATCGAACCGGGCGATGTCCTCGATCGGCGTCGACACGAGCGTCTGTTCCGACTGGTAGTTGGAGAACCACGACACGGTGAAGTCCGACACCTGCCAGCGGGCCGCGATCGAACCGGCCCATTCGGGGAAGTTTTGTTCCAGCTTCACCGGATTGGCCTGGCTGGGATTGGCCACGAACGGGAAGTCGTTGCGATCCTCCAGATAGGTCCCCGTCACCGACAGGTCCAGCGTGCCCCAGGCATCCTTGCCAAAGTCGGCGAAGTCGAAGCCGTAGTTGACCGCGAAATCGACGCCCGACACCTCGAGCCGGGCAAAGTTGAGCTGGGTTTGAAGAAGGTAGTTGAAGCCCAGGAACGTCGGAGAGGTCGCGTTTCGGTTCCGCGTGAACAGCGTGCAGAACTGATTGTTGAGCGTCGGCGCGTCATAGCAGGAGTTGACAATATCCTGCGCCGCGACCGCCGAGATCGCGTTCTCGATCTCGATCGACCAGTAGTCCGCCGTCACGCTGAGGTCCGGAAGGAACCGAGGCTGCAGCACCACGCCATAGGTGATGGTCTCGGCTTCCTCTTCCTCCAGGTTCGCGTTGCCGCCGGTCTGACCGGTGAAGCGCGCTGTCAACGGGTCGGTGAAGTTGTAGGTACCCGTGATCCCCAGATCCGCCCGACAGTTGGCGAGACGATTAGCCGGGTTGGGCCCTGAGTTGACGTTGACCGAATCGCAGGGGTCTACGGGCCGGAACGTCGCGGCATTCAGCGGGGCGAACAGCTCGCCGATGTTGGGTGCCCGGATGGCGACCGCATAGCCGCCGCGGAACCGGATATCCTCGATCGGGGCCCAGATGGCGTCGGCCTTCCAGGTCGAGGTCTCGCCAACGGTCGAATAGTCACCGACGCGCCCGGCGATGTTCAGGCTCAGAACCTCGGCGAACGGCGCGCCCGACAGGATCGGGAACTGCAGCTCCAGGAACGCTTCGGCGACGTCGAATCCGCCTTCGGTGATGCGGGTTGTCTGATACTGGAAGACTTCGCCGTTCTGACGGGCGATGTCTGGCGTGAACAGGGAGTTCTCCTCACGGTATTCCGCTCCCACGGCGAAGCCGACTGGGCCACCCGGCAGGCTGAACCAGCGCCCGAGATCACCGATCAGGCTCGCCGCGATGACGAGCTGATCGATCTTGGAGGTGTCGACCGCCTCATAGCGAAGGAAGTCCAGCCCTTCGCGGCTTGAGTTTCCGACGCCGAACAGATTGATGGGTCGGCAGGGCGAGCCGGCCCCTGGGGTGAAGGTGGTGAAGCCGCCGAACTGCTGGATTGTCGCGCCCGGCCCGAAGTTGGCCGTATCGGTCAGGTACGAATAGCGCGGGAAGGCAGTAGGATCCAACGTCGACCGGCAGACGATGTCTCCGTTGGGCGCCGTCACGGCGTCGATGGCCGCAAAGAACCGGTCTTCCAGACGCACGAAGCCTCGAGCCTCCTGCGTTGTCTCGCCGTAGTTCAGCGACACATCGTATGTCCAACCGTCGAAGATCTCACCGCCGAACCCGACGACGGCGCGGATCGTCTCGCGCTCGCTGGATGCTTCTGGGTCAAACAGGTCGATATTGTCACGACCGATGGTCACGAGGGACTGGGCATCACCATTACCTTGCGCGATCTGGGCGTTGACGATGTTTCGGATCGCAGTCGGGATGTAGGGATTGTCCAACGCGATCGGGATGGAATCGTCGAAGGTGTTGTACGGGTTGTAGGTCGTGCCCCGGTTCCAGGCGTACTTCAGATCAGCGTAGGTCCGGAACGAGTCCGAGAACTCATAGTTCAGGAGCAGGTTGATGTTGACCGCCTCGTCTTTGGGCAGCAGCGACTGATTGGAGAACGTCTGCGGGCTCCCGTCACCGCCGAACTGTTCGGTAAAGTTGCCGATCAGGCCGTCGCGGAACGGACGAATCGCGTTTGTGACCGGATCGACGACCCAGCAACCGACAGGGAAGCCGCCGCCACCGCCACGTCCACCCTGGCTCTGCAGGCAGTCGAAGACGCCGTTGCCGTCCAGGTCGGGACGGTTGAGCGCCCCGAAGTCACCGGGTCCACCTGCGAAGCCGAAGCCGTAAGGGTCATAGCCGATCAGGCCGCCGATGGAGGCGATCGAGAACACGGGGTTGTTCAGGTAGGCACGAGCCGGTGCGGCCTGAGCTCGGGCGATCAGGGCCGGGTCGGTGTTGGCGTAACGCGGAGTGCCGTTGGCGAGCAGGATGGTGCGGCCCAGAACCGTGGCCTGGGTCTGGCCAGCCGGCACCGGGTCACCAATCTGGAAGCTGCGAGCCGGGTTGGCCTTGTCGTCGGCGACATTGTTGTTGGCCGCCCAGTCGCGATCACCATAGTACAGAGCTTCGGAACGGCTGGCCTGGACGCCGATCGAGATGTTGCCCCGACCGTTGTCGAAATCGCGGCCCTGGGCGAAGGAGGCGAAGATCTCCTCGGTATCGCCTTGACCCGAGATGCCGCCCTGAACTTCCCATTCGGTGCCGACGAAGTCGCGCTTCATAATGAAGTTGACGACGCCCGTCACGGCGTCGGAGCCATAGACCGCCGAGGCACCACCCGTCAGCACCTCGACCCGCTCGACCAAGGCGGACGGAATCGTCGAGATGTCGACGGCAGCCGTGCCCGGCTGGCCCGAGACGTGACGGCGGCCGTTGACCAGGACCAGGGTGCGGTTGGCACCCATCCCGCGCAGGTTCAGCTGCACAGAGCCGCCGTTCGCCTGGGCAGTGCTTTCTGAGGCCTGCAGAGCGGGAATGACATCCAGCGCGTCAGCGATCTCGGTCACCCCCTGGGCTGCCAGGGTCTCCGAACTCAGCACCTGGACCGGCTGGGGCGCGTTCTCGGGGCGGATGGCGATCCGCGAGCCTGTGACCACAATCTCCTCGACCTCGGTCACCTCTCCAGGGTCCTGAGCTAGCGCAGGGCTGGCAAGGAGGGCTGCGAGACCGACGCCAGTCAAGCAGATGGTCCGGATGCTGAATTTGGTCCGCATGTTTCTTTCCTTCACCCCGGCAACGAGGCCACAGTGAAGGTAGTTTTTTGCCGTGAATGTCCTTCGTCAACGCGAGATGCGCCGCATGAGCGATTTTGACATGGAAGGGTCACCGCGAAGCCACAATTGCATCGGCTTCGCCCGATGTCACCGATTTGCGACAGAACTTGGTCTGAAAACGCGTCCCGCAGCAGAGCTATGGCGCATTCTGGCTCAAATCGCCTACAATACGTCACAGCAGCGACATCTACGGCATTTTCGTCCGTAACGCCGTTCGTTGTAACAGAAACCAGTATCCTCGATAACTTTGTTATCTGAGCATCAGCACAGGAAGACTTTATGCAGTCGCGGCGACGTTCTCTTTTCCTTTCAACGATGCTGGCCGGGACCGCGTCTGTGTTCGTGATGACGGCCGCAACCGCGTCTGTCGCCCAGACCGCGCCGCAAGACCCTGCGGTGCCCCAGGACGAGGCCACCGAGGTCGAAGAGATCGTCGTCACCGGGACGCGCCTGCGCCTTCCCGACTATGTCCAGTCCAACCCGGTCGTGTCGGTGACGGGCGAGACGATCCAGTATTCCGGCGTGACCAACGTCACGGACCTGCTGACGGACTTCCCGGCGGTCGCCAATTCGTTCAACTCGGTCGACTCGGCCGACACCGGCGGCTCGGCCTCGGTGGGTCTGAACCTGCTCAACCTGCGCAACCTCGGCACCCAGCGCACCCTGGTGCTGGTCAACGGCCGTCGCCATGTCGCCTCGGATCCCGGCTCGGCGGCGGTGGACACCAACACCATCCCGGTCGGTCTGATCCAGAACGTCGAAATCCTGACCGGCGGTGCCTCGGCGCTGTATGGTGCCGACGGCGTCTCGGGCGTGGTCAACTTCGTCCTGCGCGAGCGCTTCGAGGGGCTGGACGTGCGCGCCCAGACCGGCTGGACCGAGGACGGCGGCGGCGAGCGCAGCTTCGTCAGCGCCCTGTATGGCCGCAACTTCCTGGACGACCGGCTGAACCTGACCATCGCCGGCGAGGTCGCCCTGGACGAGGCGATCTCCCAGTTCGACCGCGATTACACGACGCCGGGCCTGCGCGAAGTGCTGGTCGGCAACCCCGACGACTTCGCCGATGATCCCAATGTTCCGGACTTCGTCTTCTTCCGCGACGTCCGCTACCCCGACACCTCGCGCGGCGGCTCGGTCTACACCGACCTGGATTTCGGCGATTCCTACTTCGGCTTCGACTATGAGGGCGCGGGCGCGGTATGGCGCGACGGGCGGCCGACCTCGGGTTTCCCCGTCATCGGCGGCTCCGGCACCCTGCTGGATGACTTCGTCGACGACCTGTCCCCGGCCCAGGACCGCTACACGATCAACACCACCGGCCGGTTCCAGCTGAACGACAATCACGAGCTGTTCTGGGAAGGCAAGTTCGCCCGCATCGAGACCGGCTTCACCGCCCAGCCGACCTATGACTTCGGCTATGGCCCGGACAACGCCTTCTTGTTCCTGGGCCTCTGGACCGGCATCGACAACCCGTTCATGCCCACCGCGATCCGCAACGACGCGGTCACCAATCCCGACGGTCTGGGCAACCCGGCCAACGCCGCCCTGCTGGGCGTCGACCCCGGCGTCTTCATCCAGCGCGACAACTTCGACCTGGGCTACACGGGCCGCGACATCACCCGCGACACGACCCGTCTGGTGTTCGGCATCGAAGGCGATCTGCCGCTGGGCCTGACCTATGAGGTGTCGGCGGTCTATGGCCAAACCCAGACCGACAACCTGTATCTGAACAACCGCATCAACGACCGCTTCCTGGCGGCCATCGACGTGGTCCAGGGCCCCGGCGGTCCGACCTGCCGCAGCAACCTGGATCCGGCGTCGTATCTGGCCAACCCGAACGTCGATCCGCGCGTGGGGGCCCGCACCTTCACCCCGGGCCCCAACTCGGGTTGCGTGCCGCTGAACATCTTCGGCGACGGCTCGCCGTCGGCCGAGGCCCTGGCCTGGGTCCGCACCGACTCGGCCAGTTCGGACAAGATCGAGCAGACCCAGCTGCTGGGCTATATCTCGGGCGACACGGAAGCTTTCTTCAGCCTGCCGGCCGGCCCGATCAGCTTCGCGCTGGGCGCCGAATACCGCGAGGAGAAGAGCCGTTCGCGCGTGTCCGACGAAGCGCGCCTGGCCCAGACCGTCACCGACGAACTGGCCCCGGGCGAGCAGCTTCCTTACGACGTGACCTGGGAAGGCTCGGGCCAGGACAGCGGCGGCAGCTTCGACGTGGCCGAGATCTTCACCGAGGTCTCGATCCCGCTGCTGAAGGACCTGCCGTTCGCCGACACCCTGACGCTGGACGGCGCCTACCGCTATTCGGACTATTCGACGGCGGGCGGCAATGAGGCGTGGAAGGTCGGCCTGCTGTATCGACCGATCGACTGGATCCTGCTGCGCGGCACCGAGGCGCGCTCGGTCCGCGCCCCCAACATCGGCGAGCTGTTCCTGCCCCAGGTCCAGACCAATGCCCTGCTGACCGACCCGTGCGACGTCGACAACGTCAACCTGGGCACGTCAAACCGGGTGGCGAACTGTACGGCGGCCCTGGCGGCGGCGGGTGTCGCGAACCCCGCGGCGTTCCAGAACACCAACTCCGGATCGGTCCAGGGTCGCGTCGGCGGCAACCCGAACCTGGATGTCGAGGAGGCGGAAACCACGACCTACGGCATCGTCATCCAGCCGCCGATCGTGCCGAACCTGACGCTGTCGGTCGACTACTATGACATCGCCCTGACCAATGCGATCCAGTTCTTCTCGGCCCAGACGATCGTCGACCAGTGCTACGACCTGCCGGCGGGCAACCAGTTCTGCGACCTGATCACCCGGCGCAGCCAGCCGGGACCGGGCCAGGGCTTCATCGACTCGTTCGAGCAGTTCGCCCTGAACGTGGCTTCGTACAACACGTCCGGCTACGACTTCACGGTGCGCTATGCGCTGGATCCGGCAGACTGGGGCATCGAGCGCGACATCGGCCGGTTCAGCTTCTCGCTGGCAGGCTCGAAGCTGGAAGAGCTGGTGTTCATCGAACTCGACACGCCCGACAGCAGCCTCGGTTTCCCGGGCGCCCCGGAGTGGATCGTCTCGACAGATCTGACCTGGGAATGGCGCGACTTCGTCGTGAACTACGGCTTCACCTACTACGACGAAACCTTCCGCATCGACCCGCTGACGCTGGCGGCCGAGCCGGACTACGTCGAGGAGGAGTACCGTCTGTTCTCGGCGCTGAAGCGTCACGACATCCAGGCTCGCTGGAACGTCGATGACCGCGTCACCGTGTATGGCGGCGTCAACAACCTGACGGACCAGCAGCCGGATCGGGGCAGCTTCGCCACCCCCATCGGTCCCCAGGGCCGGACCTTCTACGTCGGCGCCACCTACAAGCTGTAAGCGTCGCCCACGAACCGAAGCCCCCGCTCTCGAAAGAGGGCGGGGGCTTTTTCTATGCCCGTTCGGCGATCCAGCTGGGGAGGTCGGCGATGCTGTCCAGCAGGCCGAAGCGGGGATGGTCCACCGGCGGCTCGGCGAGCTCGTGCGCCCAGGTGACATGGTAGGGGATGTGGACGGCAAAGGCCCCGGCCTCGATGGCGGGGATGACGTCCGACTTCACGGAGTTGCCGGCCATGACGGCCTCATCGGCCCCGGTGCCGTGGCGGGCGAAGACGCGGTCGTAGGTGCCCCGATCCTTCTCCGACACGATCTCCACGGCGGCGAACAGGTCACCGAGCCCTGATGCCGCCAGCTTCCTCTCCTGATCCAGAAGGTCGCCCTTGGTGATCAGGACCAGGCGGTAGCGTTCGGACAGGGCGGCCAGGGTCTCGTCGACGCCCGGCAGGGTCTCGACCGGGTGGGCGATCATCTCGCGGCCGGCAGCCAGGATCTCGCGTACCACGCCGGGCGGCGGCTCGCCCTCGCACAGCTCCATCGCCGTCTCGAGCATCGACAGGGTGAAACCCTTGATGCCGTAGCCGTAGAGCCGCAGGTTGCGGCGCTCGACCTCGGCCAGACGCGCTTCGATCAGGGAATTGTCGTGCTCGCCCAGCAGGTCGAGGAAGCGAGCCTGGGTCAGGCGAAAGATCGTCTCATTGTGCCAGAGGGTGTCGTCGGCATCGAGGCCGACAGTGGTGATGGGCATGATGGGGCCGAGCGTCCAATCGCGCGTCGCGGGGCCGACGCGGGGACCGTGTAACTCGCCGCGCGATAATGGCGAAGCCGCAGGTGTCGGGGCTTTCGTCCCTGTTGCCGCAGAAAGCACGACGCCATGCGCAAGACCGTCATCGCCGCCTTCCTGATCGGCGGTCTCCTGGGCGTCCCGGTGGGGATCGGCGTGGGATTCTATATCTTCCCCTTCGTCTTCCCGCCGGCGGAGGCGACCGAGACCCTGGCGGCGGAAGAGGTCGCGACGACCGTCGCCACGGGGACGTTCATCCACGCCAACCCTTCCGATCCGGTCCACTACGGCCGGGGTCGCGTGCGGGTGACGGAGCAGTCCGTCTTTCTGGAGAGCGACTTCGAGGTCGGTCCGGGGCCGGCCTATCGGGTCTATCTGGTCGCCGCCGACGGCGTGCGCACGGCGTCGGACGTGACGGACAGCCAGCACATCAACCTGGGCACGCTGCGCGCGTTCAAGGGCGGCCAGCGATACGCCATACCGGCCGGCACCGATCTGTCGCGGTACAAGAGCGTGGTCATCTGGTGCGAGCAGTTCTCGGTCCTGATCTCGCCGGCCGACCTGGTCCCCGCCTGACGAACATGCGATCTGGGGCAAGGTGACACCTTGCCCGCGCCAGCGCGCGCGACCACGGTCGGCGTCATGTCCGACACATCCGCCATCGTTATTGGAGCCTCCGGAGGGATCGGCCGCGCGCTCGCCGATGCGCTGGAGGGCGGCGAGCGATACGCCCGGGTGCATCGGCTGGGGCGGTCTCTGGCTGGAGAGGCCCATGTCGATCTCGAGGACGAGGCTTCCATCGCCGCCGCCGCCGAGCGGGTCCGCGCGGGCCCGCCGCCGGCGCTGATCCTCGTCGCCACCGGCGTGCTGCACAGCGGCGAGGAGCCGGAGCGGACCTACAAGGCCATAACGGCCGAGCATCTGCTGCGCGACTACCGGATCAACACGGTCGGGCCGGCACTGGTGATGAAGCATTTCGCGCCGCTGATGCCCCGGGACCGGCGCGCGGTGTTCGCCGCCCTGTCGGCGCGGGTGGGCTCGATCGGCGACAACCGGCTGGGCGGCTGGCACAGCTATCGGGCGTCCAAGGCGGCGCTGAACATGCTGCTGCGGAACCTGGCGGTGGAACTGGGCCGGTCGCATCCGCAGGCGGTGGTGGCGGGGCTGCATCCGGGTACGGTCGACACCGCCCTGTCCACGCCGTTCCAGAAGGGGGTGGCCGAGGGCAAGCTGTTCACGCCTCTCTATTCGGCCGAGCGGCTGTTGGCGGTGCTCGACGGCCTGACGCCCGCCGACAGCGGGGGCGTCTTCGCCTGGGACGGAGCCCGCATTCCGGAGTGAGCCAGGCGCGTTGACCCTGGGGCGGTGCCTCTGTAGCTACGCGGCCGTTTGTTCGCCGGGATTCGGTGTAAAGGGACGGCCATGACGACTTCTCTGCTTCCCGGCTGCACCGGTGTTCTGGCTCTGGCCGACGGCACGATCTTTCAGGGGATCGGGGTGGGCGCGACCGGCCGGGCGCTGGGCGAAGTCGTCTTCAACACGGCCATGACGGGGTATCAGGAGATCCTGACCGACCCGTCGTACATGAGCCAGATCCTGGCCTTCACCTTTCCCCACGTCGGCAACACCGGGACCAACGTCGAGGACATCGAGCAGATGGGCGGGGGCTCCGACACCTCCGCGCGCGGGGCGGTGTTCCGCGACCTGCCGACGGATCCGGCCAACTGGCGTTCCGACGCCTCGCTCGACGCCTGGATGAAGCGGCGGGGCGTCGTGGGTCTGTCGGGCATCGACACCCGCGCCCTGACCCAGGCCATCCGCGACCACGGGGCGCCGCACGCCGTCATCGCCCACGATCCCGAAGGCCGTTTCGATCTCGACGCCCTGGTCGCCGAAGCGAAGGCGTGGACGGGTCTGGTCGGCCTCGATCTGGCCAAACCGGCCTCGACGCTCCAGGCCTTCGACTGGAACGAGGCCCTGTGGGACTGGCCCGAGGGCTATCCCCGCGTCGATGCCGCCGGGAAGTCGGTCGTGGTCATCGATTATGGGGTGAAGCGCAACATCCTGCGGGCGCTCGCCTCGACCGGCGCGAAGATCACCGTGGTGCCGGCGACGACGTCGGCCGAGGACATTCTGGCTCGGAACCCCGATGGCGTGGTCCTGTCCAACGGCCCGGGCGATCCGGCCGCGACCGGCGAATACGCCGTGCCGGAAATCCGGAAGCTGGTCGAGAGCGGCAAGCCGATCTTCGGCATCTGCCTGGGCCACCAGATGCTGGCTCTGGCGCTGGGCGCCCGGACTGTGAAGATGGATCAGGGCCACCACGGCGCGAACCATCCGGTCAAGGACCTGACCACCGGCAAGGTCGAGATCGTGTCGATGAACCACGGTTTCACGGTGGACCGCGACAGCCTGCCCGACGCCGTCCAGGAGACCCACGTCAGCCTGTTCGACGGCACCAACTGCGGCATCCAGCTGAGGGACCGGCCAGTGTTCAGCGTCCAGCACCACCCCGAGGCCTCGCCGGGGCCGACGGACAGCCTGTATCTGTTCGACCGCTTCCGGGCGTTGATGGACGCCTGACGCGGCTTGGGAGTCAGGAGAAGGAGTGGGAGTGACTCTCACTTCTCTCATCGCCTGGGTTCGCCCTGTGAGCGCCGATCCCGCTCTAGGCGACAGGGACGTCAATCGCGGACACAGGCCTGAGCCGGAAAACGCTCGAACGCCGTCATCGGGGTGTCCAAAAAGGCGTGATAGCGTCAGGCCGCCATGATCCGCGCCCTCTCGCTTGCCCTTGTGATCCTGATGCTCGGCGGCTGCGTCGGCGGCTCACGCTCGTCGTTCGCCTTGCAGGACCGCCAGGCCGCGCGACCCATGGGGCTGACGTCCGACGAACGGTATCCCATCCGCGTCTATCTGGATGACGAGCGGCGCATCGCCCTTTTCCGCCAGGCCTTCCGCGAAGGCGTGCCGGTGGGCGAGGACGGGGTGGTCGACTTCCTGACCCTGTCGGGCGGAGGATCGAACGGAGCCTTCACCGCAGGACTGATGCGCGGCTGGACCGAGCGGGGGGACCGGCCAGATTTCGAAGTGGTGACCGGCGTCTCCACCGGGGCGCTCGCGGCACCCTTCGTCTTCCTGGGTTCCGACTGGGATGACCAACTGGAGGAGGCCTACACCGGTGGAGCCGCCTCCACGCTGTTGCAGTCGCAGGGGCTGGGCGTTCTGTTCGGCTCCGGCATTTACAAGGGCGAGCCGCTGCGGGCGCTGGTGGACCGCTATGTTGACGAGGCCATGCTGGTGGCCGTCGCCGCCGAACACGCCAAGGGCCGGGTCCTGCTGGTCGCCACCACCGACCTCGACAGCCAGCGCGGCGTCAGCTGGGACCTGGGGGCTATCGCCGCCGTCGGTACGCCCGAGGCGCTGGAACTGTTCCGCACCGTGCTGGTCGCCTCGGCCAGCATTCCCGGGGCCTTTCCGCCGGTGCTGATTTCCTCGAACACCGGCGACCTGATGTTCGAGGAGATGCATGTCGATGGCGGGGTGACGACGCCTTTCCTGGCCGTGCCCGAGACGCTCTGGTCCTATCGGGAGCCCTCGCCGATGCTGAGCCGGGCGCGCTTCCATGTGGTCATCAATGGGCGGCTGGCTCCCGACTTCGCCGTGACGCGCGACAGTCTGGGCGGAGTGCTGGGGCGCAGCGTCGAAATCCTGTTGAGGTCCTCGCTGACCACGACGCTGGAGGGCAACCGCGCCTTCGCCGATCGCAACAGCCTGTTCTTTCGCTACGCCGCCCTGCCGGACGACGCCGAAGCCTCTCCGCTGGACTTCAGCCCGGCCTCGATGCGGGCGGTGTTCGACGTCGGGCGTGCCGGTGCCCTCTCGGGCGACATCTGGCGCTAGGGACCCGAAGGCGAGCGTATCAGGGCAGAGGGGCGAAGCTGCGCTCTTCGCGCAGAGCACTGGCCTTCTTCACCGCGACCGGCGCGGCGTGCAGCCAGTAGTCCGCATCGTCGGTGCGGCCGCACCGCTTGCGCTCCAGACCGCGCAGGCGACGTCGGGCGGCGTTGTCCAGCAGGCGCGCGTGCAGAGCGCGGGGCGTCAGGTTGGCGATGGCGGGGGAACCGGGGACGGCGACGGCGTCGGGGCCTTGGGGCTCCACCGCCGGGCGGGCGATGGCGATGAACATAGTGTCTCGTGCGGGTGGGGAGGCGGCGCTTCTGCGCCCGGTGAGCCTGCGGGATTAACCACAGCCTCCTGTGGATAGTTCCGGATACCGTCAGAATAATGTTTGGATGCAGACGGTTATGACGGCTGGATCGCCTTATTGGTTAAGCAGGAGTTAAGAAGGTTTTAGGTTCGAGGTTTCAGGTTCTAGGGTCTAGGACTCTCGTGCATGGGTCGTTCAGCCGGTGCGGACGGACGCCCCTAGAACCTAACCCCTAGCCCCTCGAACCTCTCTTGCGCTTCGACGACCGCTTCCTGGAGGAACTGAAGGCCCGCCTTCGCCCGTCCGACGTGATCGGGCGGACGGTGAAGCTCAAGCGGCAGGGGCGCGAGTGGGTGGGCCTGAGCCCCTTCACCAAGGAGAAGTCGCCGTCGTTCTTCGTCAATGACGACAAGGGCTTCTTCCACGACTTCAGCTCGGGCAAGCACGGCGACATCATTTCCTTCCTGCAGGAGACCGAGCGGCTGAGCTTTCCCGAAGCCGTCGAACGCCTGGCCGCCGAGGCGGGGATGCCGATGCCGGCCGAAGACCCCCAGGCCGCCGAGCGCGAGCAGAAACGCCAGGGTCTCGCCAACTGGATGGACCTGGCCCAGAAGTGGTTCGCGGCCAATCTGCGCCGTTCGGTCGGTAAGGCGGCCCGGGACTATCTGGAACGGCGCGGCCTGCCGGAGGACCAGTGGGAGCGGTTCGGCCTGGGCTATGCGCCGAACGACCGCGAAGGCTTGAAGGCGGCTCTGGTCCAGCGCGGGGCCAAGCCCGGCGAGCTGGTGGAAGCGGGCCTGCTGATCGCGCCGGAGGGCGGGGGCAGTCCGTATGATCGGTTCCGCGACCGGCTGATGTTCCCGATCCTGGACGCGCGCGGACGGCTGGTCAGCTTCGGCGGACGGGCCATGAATCCCGACGACCGGGCCAAGTACCTTAACGGGCCGGAGAGCCCGCTCTTCCACAAGGGCGCGACCCTCTACGGCCTGCCCGAGGCGCGGCGCATCCTGGGCGCAGCGTCGAAGTCGACCGAGAGCGTCATCGTGGTCGAAGGCTACATGGACGTCATCGCCTGCCAGAGGGCGGGGTTGCCGGCCGTCGCGCCCATGGGCACGGCCCTGACCGAGGACCAGATGGCCCTGCTCTGGCGGGTCTCGCCCGAGCCGGTGCTGTGCTTCGACGGCGACGGGGCAGGGCAGAGGGCCGCCTTTCGGGCCATAGAACGGGCCCTGCCGCTGCTGAAAGCAGGCAAGTCGTTCCGTTTCGCCCTCCTGGAAGGCGGTCAGGATCCCGACGACATCCTGCGCGAAAAGGGCGCGCCGGCGCTGCGTCAGGCCCTGGCCGAGACGCGGCCCTTCGCCGAGGTCCTGTTTCGCCGCGAGGTCGAGGTCGAGCCGCTCGACACGCCCGAGCGCCGCGCTGGTCTGAAGGGCCGCCTGCGCAACGCCGCCGCCGCCATCCAGGACAAGGATCTGGCCGAGCAATACCGCCGCGACCTGTTCGACCGTTTCGACGCCCTGTTTCCCGGCCGCCCAGCGCAAGTGACGCGCGGTCAAAACGTTGGCGGCCGCTGGCGACCCGGCCCGCCGCCCAAGCTGGGCCAGACCGCCGAGGGCGCGCAGGCCATGCAGGCGCTGAACCGCGCCATCGAGCCCATGGCCGCCGCGCTGGCCCACGGAGCCATCGAGGACCCCGAGCGCATGGACGACCATCTGGAGGCCATCTCCAGCCACGGCTTCGGCGACCCGTCGCTGGACGGTCTGGCGCAGGAGCTGGTTCGGCTTCGCTTCTCGGGTCAGACGCTTGACAGCGCGGGCCTGCGTCGCCATCTCGCCGGTTCCGGACACGATGCTCTCGTGCGCGAGGTCGAGAAGGCGGCGGCAAAGTCCGGCGCGCCTTTCCTGGCCGCAAGTGCGCCCCTCGCCGAGGCACGGACCCGGTGGTCGCAAGGCTTCGCGGCCCTGACCCGTCTGGCGGGTCTGGACGCGGCGCTGGCGTCAGCGAAGTCGGGAGCGGACACCGCTTTCGACGCCTCGGCCTTCAGTCGTCTGAAGGCCGAGCGAGATGCATTGCGGCGAGCCATCAAAACCGGGGCGATCTGGGACGACGCGGCGGCTTCCTGAGGGAGTGGCGCAGAAACCGTCCTATTTCGGCACGACTGTTGCAATTTTGCCGAGGGTGGAACCGCACCCCGGACGGAGACGATAGGCCTATATGAGCGCCCAGACCGAGACGCAGGAACCCGAAGTCCAATCCGACGGCCCCCTGCTCGACCTGACCGACGCCGGGGTCAAGAAGTTCATCAAGCAGGCCAAGGCCCGCGGCTATGTGACGATGGAGGAGCTGAACAAGGTCCTGCCGTCCGAAGAGGTCACGCCCGACGCCATCGAAGACACCCTGGCCATGCTGTCGGAGATGGGCGTCAACGTCGTCGAGGCGGAAGAAGACGCAGCCGAGAGCTCCGGCGGCGAACTGGCCGAGAAGGCCGAGACCGCCGTCTCCGACGAGAATGCCAAGCCGACCTACGACCGTACCGACGACCCGGTGCGGATGTATCTGCGCGAGATGGGCTCGGTCGAGCTGCTCAGCCGCGAGGGCGAGATCGCCATCGCCAAGCGCATCGAGGCCGGCCGGGACGCCATGATCTCGGGCCTGTGCGAAAGCGCCCTGACGTTCGAGGCCATCATGGTCTGGCGCGACGAACTGGCCAACAACCGCATCCTGCTGCGCGAGGTCATCGACCTGGACGCCACCTATGGCGTCATCAACCCCGCGTCGCTGCCGCACAACCAGCCCCAGCCCCCCATCCCTGGTCAGCCCGCCCCCCCGCGCGAGCAGACCGAGGACGCGGGCGAGGGCGGCGGAGACAAGCCCGAGGGCGACGAGGACGACGAGGACTTCGACGACGGCGGCGGCATGTCGATCTCGGCGCTGGAAGCCGAGCTGCGCGACGGCGTCATGGAGACGCTGGACGCCATCGCCGCCGACTTCGATGCGTTCAGGAAGCTGCAGGAAAAGCTGGTCGAGAGCCGGCTGCGGGGCGAGGACCTGTCGCCCAAGGATCGCAAGACCCACGATGCGCTGAGCCAGGCCATCTCCGGCCGCCTGAAGACGCTAAAGCTGAACAACAACCGCATCGAGGCCCTCGTCGAGCAGCTGTACGCCATCAACAAGCGGCTGATCGGTCTGGAAGGCCGTCTGCTGCGCATGGCCGACAGCTACGGCATTTCGCGGCCGGAGTTCCTGAAGGCCTATTTCGGCTCGGAGCTCGACCCCACCTGGGCCGAGCGGGTCAAGGACATGGGCGTCCGCTGGACCAAGTTCTCGGACGACCAGGCGGCCCAGATCGCCCAGATCCGCGCCGATGTGGCGGCGGTCGCCACCGAGGCCGGCCTGCCCATCGACGACTACCGCCGCATCGTCCAGACAGTGCAGAAAGGCGAGCGCGAGGCCCGTCAGGCCAAGAAGGAGATGGTCGAGGCCAACCTGCGCCTCGTGATCTCCATCGCCAAGAAGTACACGAACCGCGGCCTGCAGTTCCTGGACCTGATCCAGGAGGGCAACATCGGCCTGATGAAGGCGGTCGACAAGTTCGAGTACCGCCGCGGCTACAAGTTCTCGACCTACGCCACCTGGTGGATTCGTCAGGCCATCACCCGCTCGATCGCCGACCAGGCGCGGACCATCCGCATCCCGGTCCACATGATCGAGACGATCAACAAGATCGTCCGCACAAGCCGCCAGATGCTGCACGAGATCGGCCGAGAGCCGACGCCGGAAGAGCTGGCCGAAAAGCTGGCCATGCCGCTGGAGAAGGTCCGCAAGGTCCTGAAGATCGCCAAGGAACCCATCAGCCTCGAGACGCCCATCGGCGACGAGGAGGATTCACATCTCGGCGACTTCATCGAGGACAAGAACGCGGTCCTGCCCATCGATGCGGCCATCCAGTCCAACCTGCGCGAGACCACCACGCGGGTGCTGGCCAGCCTGACGCCACGCGAGGAGCGGGTGCTACGGATGCGCTTCGGCATCGGCATGAACACCGACCACACCCTGGAAGAGGTCGGGCAGCAGTTCTCGGTCACCCGCGAACGCATCCGCCAGATCGAGGCCAAGGCACTGAGGAAGCTCAAGCACCCCAGCCGGTCGCGGAAGCTGCGCAGCTTCCTGGACAGCTAGACACGCGTCCAACCGGGAGAGAGCTGGCATCGGAGCTCAGGGTCGCTGCGAAGACGCGGGGACCCTCACTCCTGCCCGCTTCTCTGTTTGCGGAGGACGGGACGTCAGGCCTCGGGCTGCGGAGGCGCGGTGATGACCTCGACGTTATCGTTCAGCAGGTAAGCCAGTTCCGACAGGGCCAGCGCCCGGGCCTCGGGACTGGACGCCTGTTCCACGGCGTCGAGCTTCACCGGAATGTCCTCGGCGATGCCGCGAAGGATGCACCTGAGGTCGCCGTCCGTGCCACGTTCGGCCAGGATCAGGTGCCCCTGCATGTTCAACGCGGCGAGAGAGGTCGCCCCGCGCCGGACCAGAGCGAACTGCTCGCTGTCACCGAAATCATCGCGGGCGGCCGATCCGGTCTCGATCTGCCGGGATACGATGTTTCGCAGGGCGGAAGACTGAGCCACGATGTCGGCGAACAGGGGCTCGGACGCGATCGAGACCGGGGCGCCACCGACGGCGGCGGGCTCCACGGCGGCCAGGGCGACGTTAGGGTCGGACAGCAGCAGGGCGGCGGCGAGGACAATGCCACAGGTCATGGCGGGCTCCGTTTCGCGAATCGGCGATTGAACCGGTCTACGCCCCGACCGTAAACGAGACCTTGCCCCTCCCCTTCCCGGACACCCCATGACTGACGCCGCCTGGACCGCCTTCGACGCCGCCGCCGACCGGGACCGCGAGGCATGTATCCTGGACCAGTTCGCGGCCGATCCCGAGCGGCTGTCGCGGATGACGCTGGAGGCGGCGGGCCTGTGGCTGGACCTGTCCAAGCAGAGCTGGACGCGGAAGGCCTTCGAGGCGTGCTTGGGCCTGGCGCGCTCCGCCAATGTAGAGAGGGCTCGCGGCCAGCTGTTCGGTGGAGACGCCATCAACTTTACTGAAGGCCGCGCGGTGCTCCATCCCGCCTTGCGCGCCGGGCCCGGGGGAAACTTCGTTGCCTTGGGCGAGCCGGTGTCGGACGAGGTCGACACCGTGCGCCGGGCGATGGCCGACTATGCCAACGCCGTGCGCGAGGGTCGCGAGACTGGCGCGACCGGCAAGGCGTTCAAGGCCATCGTCCACGTCGGCATCGGCGGGTCGGACCTGGGGCCGCGTCTGGTCTGGGACGCCCTGCGTCCGCTGGACCCGGCCATCGATGTGCGCTTCGTCGCCAACATTGATCCCCGCGACATGGCCGAGGCCCTGACCGGACTGGATCCCGAGACGACCCTGGTGATCGTCGTATCCAAGACCTTCACGACGCAGGAGACGCTGGCCAACGCCGACCTCGCCAAGGCCTGGCTGGCCAAGACCCTGCCCGAAGCCGGACGCGAGAAGCACATCATCGGGGTGACGGCGGCGCCGGAGCGGGCGGAAGGCTTTGGCTGCGGCCGGACCTTCGCCTTCCGCGACTGGGTGGGGGGGCGCTACTCCCTGTGGTCGGCGGTCAGCCTCTCGTGCGTGATCGGCCTGGGGCCGGAGGTGTTCGGGCGAATGCTGGAGGGTGCCTGGGCCATGGACGAGCACTTCCTGTCCGCGCCGCTGGAGCGGAACGCCCCGGTGCTGATGGCGCTGGCCCAGGTGTGGAACGTCGACGGGCTGAAGCGGCGGGCGCGGACGGTCGCGCCTTATGCCCACGGCCTGCGCCGCCTGCCCGCCTTCCTGCAGCAGCTGGAGATGGAGTCGAACGGCAAGCGGGTGCGCCGGGACGGCTCGCCCGCCACGCGCGGTACCTGTCCGTTGGTGTTCGGAGAGCCCGGCACCAACGGCCAGCACGCCTTCTTCCAGCAGATCCATCAGGGACCCGAGGTGGTGCCCGCCGAGTTCGTGGTCGTGCGCAGAACACAGGGCGACGCGGTGGAGGCTCCCCCCGAGTCTCCCCTGTGGGCCAATGCGCTGGCGCAAGGACAGGCCCTGATGCAGGGCAAGACGACCGAGGCCGCCCGCGCCGAACTGTCAGGCCTCGATCCCGCCGAGGCCGACCGGCTGGCGGCGCACAAGACGT
This sequence comes from Brevundimonas sp. AAP58, assembly GCF_001295975.1. Taxonomy (GTDB): domain Bacteria; phylum Pseudomonadota; class Alphaproteobacteria; order Caulobacterales; family Caulobacteraceae; genus Brevundimonas. The sequence goes on from NZ_LJHU01000053.1 coordinate 19,874, forward strand.
TTCCGGGCAACCGGCCCTCGACCACGATCGTGATGGAGGCCCTGACCCCCGAGGCGTTGGGCGCCCTGATCGCGCTCTATGAGCACAAGACCTTCGTCGAGGGCGTGATCTGGGACATCAACAGTTTCGACCAGTGGGGCGTCGAGCTGGGCAAGGTGCTGGCCAAGGCCATCCTGAAGGACGTCGAGGCTGGCCGGCCGTCAGAGGAACTGGACCCGTCGACGGCCGATCTGCTGGCTCGCCTCATCGGCTGAGACGAGCCGGTTTCAGTAGTTGCGCCAGCGGCGGTCGTCGCGGCGATCATCCCGGCGGTCGCGGCGGTCATCCCGACGGTCGTAACGCCAGTCCCGACGATGGTCGCGGCGGTCATCGCGCAGGATGGCGCGCTCGCGGCGGTCGTAGCCATCGCGGCTGTTGATGCCGTTCTCGCGTTCCCAGTGGCCGCGGTTCCGCCAGCAGCGCCCATCGCGATAGTAGTCGCAGTCGACCCGGTAGGAACCGTAGCTGCTGTAGCCATAGCCATAGGCAGGATAGACCGGGGCATAGCTGTAGCCATAGGAACCGCCATAGCTGCGATAGCCTCGGTGATCGTTGTCGGAGGCGGCAACGCCGAGGGCGGCACCCGCCAAGGCTCCTGTGGCGACGGACCGTCCGTCGCCGTCACCGATGATGGCCCCGGCGATGCCTCCGACGACGGCACCGATGATGGCGTTCTCTGCCACGTCATCATCGTCGTCGTGACGATCATAATGACGGCGGTCGTAACGGCTCTGGGCCTCGGCGGGCGCGGCCACGGCGGCCAGACCCGAGGACAGGACGAGGGCGGCGGCCCCGGCGACGAATAGACGGTTGATCTTCATGATGCCCCTCGATGCCTTCACGGCGACCTTCGCTCAGCCGTGAGCGAACAGCGACTGACAAAACCGGTTTGCGCCTCGAAAGCTGAACGGGCGCGTCAGGATTCCGTTCATCTGGCGTTCATCCGAGCCCCAAGGCCTTGACGCGAAGGGCACCCGGACCTATTTCGACGGCGCGTTAGCACTCGACGGTCACGGCTGCTAATCCGTGCCGCAGGGCGGCTGACTGAAGACCTTATTTCGAGCTCATCGGAGAACTCACAGATGGCGTTTCGTCCTCTCGGCGACCGCGTGCTGGTCAAGCGCGTGGAAGAAGAATCCAAGACCAAGGGCGGGATCATCATCCCCGACACCGCCAAGGAAAAGCCCCAGGAAGGCGAAGTGATCTCGGTTGGCCCCGGCCTGCGCGACGAGACCGGCAAGGTCAATGCGCTGGAGCTGAAGGCCGGCGACCGCATCCTGTTCGGCAAGTGGTCGGGCACCGAGGTCAAGCTGGAAGGCGAAGACCTGATCATCATGAAGGAGTCGGACGTCCTGGGCGTGCTCGCCTGAGCACCCGGCGTTTCGCCTTCGTTTCCGTAACAACATCAGACGAATAGGAGCTGCCGGATGGCCGCCAAGATCGTACAGTTCAACACCGACGCGCGCGACAAGATGCTGCGCGGCGTCAACGTGCTCGCCAACGCCGTGAAAGTGACGCTGGGTCCCAAGGGCCGCAACGTCGTCATCCAGAAGTCCTTCGGTGCCCCGCGCTCGACCAAGGACGGCGTGTCCGTGGCGAAGGAAATCGAACTCGAGGACGCCTTCGAGAACATGGGCGCCCAGATGATCCGCGAAGTCGCGTCCAAGACGAACGACAAGGCGGGTGACGGCACCACCACCGCGACGGTCCTGGCCCAGTCGATCGTCCAGGAAGGCCTGAAGGCCGTGGCCGCCGGAATGAACCCGATGGACCTGAAGCGCGGCATCGACAAGGCCGTGACCGCGGTCCTCGAAGAAGTGAAGTCCAACGCCAAGAAGGTCTCGGCCAACTCCGAGATCGCCCAGGTCGGCACCATCTCGGCCAACGGCGACAAGGAAGTCGGCGACATGATCGCCCAGGCCATGGAAAAGGTCGGCAACGAAGGCGTCATCACCGTCGAAGAAGCCAAGACCGCCGAGACCGAGCTGGACGTCGTCGAGGGCATGCAGTTCGACCGCGGCTACCTGTCGCCCTACTTCATCACCAACGCCGACAAGATGGAGGCCCAGCTCGAGGAGCCTCTGATCCTGCTCTTCGAGAAGAAGCTATCGTCGCTGCAGGCCATGCTCCCGATCCTGGAAGCCGTGGTCCAGTCGGGTCGCCCGCTGCTGATCATCGCCGAAGACATCGAGGGCGAGGCGCTCGCCACCCTGGTGGTCAACAAGCTGCGTGGCGGCCTGCGCGTCGCCGCCGTCAAGGCGCCGGGCTTCGGTGATCGCCGCAAGGCCATGCTGGAGGACATCGCCGTCCTGACCGGCGGCCAGGTCATCTCCGAAGACCTGGGCATCAAGCTCGAGAACGTCACGCTCGACATGCTCGGCAAGGCCAAGAAGGTCACCATCACCAAGGACGACACCACCATCGTGGACGGCGTCGGTGAGAAGGACGCGATCGAGGCCCGCATCTCCCAGATCAAGAAGCAGATCGAGGACACCACCTCGGACTACGACAAGGAGAAGCTGCAGGAGCGTCTGGCCAAGCTGGCGGGCGGCGTCGCGGTCATCCGCGTCGGCGGCTCGACCGAGGTCGAGGTCAAGGAGAAGAAGGACCGCGTCGACGACGCCCTGAACGCCACCCGCGCCGCGGTGGAAGAAGGCATCGTCCCCGGCGGCGGCATCGCCCTGCTGAAGGCGACCAAGGCGCTGGAAGGCCTGACCGGCGACAACGCCGACCAGACCGCCGGCATCGCCATCATCCGCCGCGCCATCCAGGCGCCGATCCGCCAGATCTCGGAGAACGCCGGGGTCGAGGGCTCGATCGTCGTCGGCAAGGTGCTGGAGAACCCCTCGGCCACCTACGGCTTCAACGCCCAGACCGAAGAGTACGGCGACCTGGTCGCCATGGGCGTGATCGACCCGGCCAAGGTCGTCCGCACCGCGCTTCAGGACGCGGCCTCGGTCGCCGGCATCCTGATCACGACGGAAGCGGCCGTCGCCGATGCTCCGAAGAAGTCGGCCCCGGCCGGCGGCGCTCCGGGCGGCATGGGCGGCATGGGCGACATGGACTTCTAAGAAGTCCGGTCACTTACGACTGACTGAAATCGAGAGGGCGGGTCCGGCGACGGGCCCGCCCTTTTTCATGTGCCGACGAATGGCCGGCACGCGCGTGCCATCGAGGGCCGATCAGGCTGGCAGCACGCGCACCGCGTCGGGCTCGGCGACGACATGCACCGGCCCGGTCGCCGGCGCGCTCAGACGGACGCGAAGCGGACCCGCCGCCGTCTCCACTCGAGCCATCCAGCAGTCGCCCGAGAAACCGCACTCGACGACCTGCCCAGCCAGACCGTCGTTCGCCAGACGCAGACGCTCTGGCCTGACGGCGATCTGAACCGGTCCGTCGGCGTCAGCGGGCAACGGGCCAAACGGGCTGTGAACGACGCCATCGGCAGCGATGGCCCTGAGGACGTTGACCGGTCCCAGCAGGCGCGCGGCAGTCGCCGACACCGGATGGTCATAAACGGACCGAGGCGATCCGGTCTGGATCAACCTGCCGTTCTCCAGCAGGGCCAACTGGTCGACCATGCCCATCGCCTCCTGGGCGTCATGGGTCACGATGACGGCCGTGGAGCCGGTGTCGCGCAGAAGGCGGATCACATCGTCCCTGACCGACTGACGCAGATGGGCATCAAGGGCGGAAAAGGGCTCGTCGAACAGGACCACACGCGGCTCCGGTGCCAAGGCGCGCGCCAGGGCCACACGCTGCTGTTCGCCTCCGGACAGGGCGTGGGGATGGCGATGGGCCAGGTGGGCCAGGCCGACGCGATCCAGCCATGCGAGCGCGGTTTCGCGCCGTGCGGCAGCTTTCCCCTTCAGCCCAAAAGCGACGTTCTGGAGCGCGGTCATGTGGGGAAAGAGCGCGAAGTCCTGAAAGACCAGGGCGACCCCGCGCTGCTCAATCGGCATCCAGTGACCGGAGGAGGCGACGAGACTTCCCGAGATCGACAGGGAGCCGGCGTCCGGGGTCTCCAGGCCCGCGATGAGCCGAAGGAGCGTCGTCTTGCCGCCGCCCGAGGGGCCAAGGAGCGCAAGAATGCGGCCAGGCTCGAGCGTCAGGGAAACGTCATCGACCGCAGCGCGACCGCTGAAGCGTCGGGTGACGCGATCAAGAACGATCGCGGGCTCAGCCACGGGCCGCCCCGATCCTGCCTGTGAGCCACCAGGTGACAGGAAGCGTCAGAAGCACGATGGCCAGGACAGGCCAACCCGCGTTGGCAAGACGTTCATCGCGTGCGTAGTTGTCGGCCATCACCGCCAGGGTGTCGAAGTTGAAGGGCCTGAGGATCAGGGTCGCGGGAAGCTCCTTGAGCACATCCACAAAAACGATCAAGGCGGCCGTCAAGGCCGGGCCGGCGATCATCGGCAGATGGATCTTCCATGCGGTCGCGGCCTCGCCCTGCCCCAGCAGGCGCGCGGCCTCGCCCATGGCCGGCGTGATGCGGGCCAGACCGGCGTCGAGAGGCTCGACCGCGGCGGCCATCAATCGCGCGGCATAGGCGAAGATCAGCAGGGCCAGGGCCGCCAGGGTCGAACCGGCGAAACCCGACCAGACCGCTGAGGCGGGGACGAGCAGGCCGATCGCCATGACCGCGCCGGGGGTGGCATAGCCGAGGCTGGCAAGCCGCGCAGTCACTGGAATGCGGCGCGCGCCCAGGGCGATGGCGCCGGCCAGAACCAGGGTCGCGGCCGCCCCCGCCAGACCCAAGCCGAGGCTGTTCAGAGCAGCGCGAACGAGCCGCCCCATCTCGGGCGTGATGTCGATCGCGCCGATCGTCAGCCAGCCCAGCGGGACCAGCAGACCGAAGGTCACAAGGGCCCCGCAGAAACCGGAGGCAAGCGCCGCGGGCCATCCCCTGAGGCGCACCGGAGAGATCGCAGGCCCCTCGGCGCGCGCGCTCCCCGCATAGCGGCCTGCCCGATTCTGACGTTCCAGCCACAAGAGCAGCGCCGCGACGGCGAGCAGAGGCAGTGCCAGGCGCGCCGCGCTTTCAACGGAACCGAGCACGAACCAGGCCCGCACGACGCCAGTCGTGAGCGTCTGGACGCCCAGGAACTGCACGGCACCATAATCGGCCAGGGTCTCCATCGCGGCCAGGGCCGCGCCCGCGGCGACGGCGGGCCTGGCGAGCGGCAGGCCGACGCGCAAGGCCAGGCTCAGAGGCGAGGCGCCGAGCAATCGGGCGGCTTCCAGGGTGCGCGCCGCAGGTGTGGCGAGCACTGAACGCACCGTCAGATAGACATAGGGATAAAAGGCCAGAGTCAGGATGAGGCCGGCACCCCAGAGATTGCGGATGGAACCGGTCCACCCCAGGCCCGCGTCTCTTAGCCAGACGCGGAAGGGTCCGCCCACATCCAGAAGGTCCGCGTAACCATAGGCCAGGGCGAAGGCTGGCAGAGCCAGCGGCAAGGCCAGCGCCCAGACGAAGACCGACCGGCCGGGAAACCGGTAGAGGCTGACCAGCCACGCGGCTGCGCAACCGAGGATCGACACGCCCGGCAGCACGAGCGCGAGCAGACCGAGCGAAGTGAGGCCGTAACGCAGCAGATCGGCACTGGCGAAACGCGCATTGGTCGACCCGAGCGCGGCGATGATCACGCCGACCAGCGGAACAATCGCAACCCCGGCCGCGCCAAGGGCAAGCCCGTGCAGAATCGACGATGGCCGCCCTGGACGAGGGCGGCCACCGGACCGGCTTCTGATCATGATCGCGTCTAGCGCCAACCGGCCGCCGACATCATGGCCAGGGCCTCGGCCTGGCGTGGGCCATAGGCCGAAACGGGCATCGGATGCGCCAGGAAGTCGGCATAGGCGTCGACCGGAGCCGGCGCTGGCACGTTCGGACTGGCCGGGTACTCATTGTTGTGCTGGCTGACGAGGCTCTGGGCCTCGGGCGAAGCCAGATACTCCAGAAGCCGGACCGCGTTGGCGCGGTTCGGGGCATTCGCCACGACGCCACCGCCCGAAATGTTCACATGCGCGCCCTGGCCGTCCAGCGACGGGAAGGCCAGGCGCACCCGCGTGGTGATCTCGCGATCGGCCGCGTCATCGCCACTGGCCAGCCGGATGTAGTAGTAGCTGTTGGTGAGGGCGATCTGGCAGACACCGGCGCCGACGGCCCGGATCTGATCCCTGTCACCGCCCTCGGGAGGACGAGCCATGTTGGCGACGACGCCCTCGACCCACTGGCGGGCGCGCTCGGGCCCCCAGGCCTCGATCAGGGCACCCACAAGCGACAGATTATAGACGCTGTCAGCCGAACGGACGCAGAGTTGGCCCCGGAAGCGGGGCGAGGCGATTTCCTCGTAGGTGTCCACTTCCGTCGGCTGAACCCGGGCCGGGTCGTAGGCCACAATCCGCGCACGGCGGCTGAACCCGAACCACCGCCCTTCGGGGTCGCGCAGATTGGCCGGGATCGCGGCATTCAGGGCTTCGGAGTTGGCGGGCTGGAAGAGGCCCGCGTTCTGGACCCGCCAAAGCGCCCCGGCGTCGGCCGTCACGAACACGTCAGCCGGACTTGAAGCGCCTTCAGCCTGCATGCGCGCCAGCAGCTGATCCGCGTTGCCTTCGATCCGGTTGACCCGGATGCCAGTCTGCTCGGTGAAACGCTCATAGAGCAAAAGGTCGCTGTCGTAGTGCCGGGCCGTGTAGAGATTGACGACACCGGCATCCGTCGACCCCGTGGCCTCGCTGTTCTCGCGCTCTCCGCAACCGGTCAGGGCGATCGCGCCCGCGATGGCGGCGAGCAGAATCCGGCTGCGGTTCATGACGGTGTCTCCGGGGGCATGTTTTTGCGACGGGTTCGCATTAGCAGCGGCGGTAGATCATCGCAACACGCGAGGCCGAAAACGGAACTGTGACTCTTTGTTCATGTTCCAGCGACGGAGATTGCGTCGCCGTGATCGGTGGTTAAGGTTCGCCCGCTTTTCAGGAAAAGGACTGTTTTCCATGCGTCTTCGCGCTGTCTCGATCGCGGCCCTGCTTGCCGCCGCCCCGGCCCTGGCCACGGCCCCCGCCTGGGCCCAGAGCCCCGCTTCGGCGGCTGTCGCATCGATGCCCATCGCCCTGCAGGGCCAGGAGTTGCCTGCCGCGCCGGTGGCCGAGCTGGTCGCCGAGGTCAATATTCCGTGGTCGCGGTTCCAGCTGGACAACGGCCTGACGGTGATCGTGCACGAGGACAGGAAGGCACCCGTCGTGGCGGTGTCGATCTGGTACAACGTCGGTTCCAAGGACGAGCCGGCCGGATCGACGGGCTTCGCCCACCTGTTCGAACACCTGATGTTCGGCGGATCGGAGAACGCGCCGGGCAGCTATCTGGGCCGCATGCGGGCGCTGGGCCCCACCAGCCTGAACGGCACGACCTGGTTCGACCGCACCAACTATTTCCAGACCGTGCCAACCCCGGCGCTGGAGCAGACCCTGTTCCTGGAAAGCGACCGCATGGGCTATCTGCTCGGCGAGGTCGGGCAGGAGGTGCTCGATCTGCAGCGTGGCGTCGTCCAGAACGAGAAGCGCCAGGGCGACAACCAGCCCTATGGCCTGTTCCAGTATGCGCGGCTGGAGGCCCTGTTCCCGGAGGGACACCCCTATCGCCACTCCACCATCGGCTCCATGGCCGACCTGGACGCTGCCAGCCTGGAAACCGTTCGCAACTGGTTCCGCGACAAGTATGGACCCAACAACGCCGTGCTGGTTCTGTCGGGCGACATCGACGAGGCCACGGCCCGCACCCTGACGGAACGCTATTTCGGAGCCATTCCGCGCGGACCGGTCAATGAGCCGGCCCAGGCTGACATTCCGACCCTGGCCGAGCCGGTCAACATCGTCATGCGCGACCGCGTCGCCAACACCCGCCTGACCCGTAACTGGGCTGTCGCGGGCATGCTGAGCGAGGACGCGGTGCCGCTGTCGGTCGGCGCGGCCATCCTGGGTGGACTGGCCAGCTCGCGTCTGGACAACGCCCTGGTGCGCGGTGATGAGACAGCGGTATCGGTCAGCGCCAATCTTCAGGCCTTCCACCGCCTGGGCATGTTCGGCATCACCGTCAACGTGAAGCCCGGCGAGGACGCTTCGGCCGTCTCGGCGCGCATGGACGAGGTCCTCAACGACCTGATCCAGAACGGCCCCACCGAAGAAGAAGTGGCTCGCGTCGCCACCGGTTATGTCGCCGCCCGGCTGCAGAGCCTTGAACAGGTCAATGGCAAGGCCTCGACCCTGGCGGAAGGCCAGCTCTATGCCGGGGATCCTGACTTCTACAGGCGCGAGCTGGAGGCCTACGCCTCCGTCACGCCGGCGCAGGTGCAAGCGGCCATGCAGCGCTGGCTGACCCGTCCGGTCGCCTCCATCACCATCGAACCCGGAGAGCGCGAGGCCTATGAAGAGGCGGCCGCGGCCCCGTCGGGCGCGACGCCCGTTCCGGCCGAGCCGATCCAGCGGGTCGAGCGCATGCCGATGCCGGAGATCGGCGATGTCGAGGATCTCGACTTCCCGACCGTCGAGCGCACGCGCCTGTCGAACGGGATCGAGGTGGTCTACGCCCAGGTCGACACCGTGCCGGTCACCCGCGTCTCGGTTTCGTTCGACGCAGGCTTTGCGGCGGACCGCGCCGATCGCCTGGGGGCCCACAGCCTGATGCTGAATCTGCTGGAGGAGGGAACCCGGACCCGTGACGCCAATGCCCTGGCCGAGGCTCGGGAACGTCTGGGAGCCAACATCAACGTCGGGGCCTCGATCGATCGATCGACGGCGACCCTGTCGACGCCGAGCGCCAACCTCGGCTCGTCGCTGACGCTTCTGGCCGATGTGCTCCGCAATCCGGCCATGGACGCCGCCGCGTTCGAGCGCGTCCGTGCCCAGCGCCTGACCGGGATCGCCAGCGAGCGGACCCAACCAGCGGCCATCGCCGCGCGCGCCCTGCCGCCGCTGCTCTTTGGCGCAGACAGCCCCTATGGCCGCGGCTTCACCGGCACGGGCAACGAGGCGACCGTGCGCGCCCTGACCGTGGCCGACATGGCCTCGGAGCACGCGACCTGGGTGCGTCCGGACAACGCCAAGGTCTATGTCGTCTCGGATCGTCCCCTGGCAGAAGTCCGGGCGGAACTGGACCGCGCCTTCGGCGACTGGACGCCACCGGCCACAGCCCGGGGCGAGAAGAACTTCGACGCGCCCCTGCCGACGCCCCAGCCGCGCATCGTCCTGATCGACCGGCCCCAGTCGCCCCAGTCCCTGATCTATGCCGGTCAGGTTCTGCCGGTGTCGGGCACAGACGACCTGCTGGCGATGAACGCCGCCAACTCCATCCTGGGCGCGGACTTCCTGTCGCGCATCAACTCGGACCTGCGCGAGACCAAGGGCTGGTCCTATGGCGTGCGCGGTGGGCCGACCCTGGTCCAGGGTCGCCTGCCCTACTTCATCAACGCGCCGGTCCAGGCCAACCGCACGGGCGAATCGATCCAGGCCCTGATGGCCCAGTACGAGCGCTTCCTGGAGGTCGAGGGCGTCACCCAGGCCGAGCGGGACCGCGCCGTGGCGGGCAACACGCGCTCGCTGGCCGGCCAGTCGGAAACCTCGGCCCAGATCCTGGGCACGATGATCTCCAATGACGTCTATGGTCGCCCGGACGACTATCCGGAGACCGTGGCGAGCCGCACCCGCGCCTTGACGCTCGCCGACATGGACGCCGCCGCCCGCGCGGCGATCGATCCGGACCGGTTCGTCTGGGTCGTGGTCGGCGACGCCTCGGTGGTGCGGCCGCAGCTGGAGACGCTCGGCATGCCGATCGAGGAACTGCCGATCCGCTGACGCCGGCCGCGGTCGTCGCAAGGCGATCGGACCAACGGTATCTGATCCTGCGCTCCGGTCGCTTGACGCCGGAGCGCAGGTTGGTCCGATACTCTGATCTGATCCGTCACGAGGGCCGCCGATGATCCATTTGCTTCTTCTTCTGGGAGCGCTTCAGTCGGGGCCCGTTCTGGAGGCGCGTCACGCCGAAGTCGTCTCCGGCCACGTCGTCGAAGTGCAGGGGCGCCGCCTGCGGCTGTGGGGTCTCGATACGCCACAGCCCGGGGCCATGTGCGCCGATGATGGGGGTGAGCCCTACGACTGCGATGCCTGGGCGCGCGAGGTGCTGACCGAGCTCATCAGGGAGGGCGCAGAGGGGCTGACGTTCCTCGCCAGCCAGATCCACGTCCAGTACGCCACGTCGCCCAGTCTGCGATGCGAGATCATGGGCGAAGATGCCGACGGGACAACCGTCGGGCGCTGCGCGGTATTGAAGCCCAACTGCATCCCCCAGCAGGTCGAGTGTCAGGACAACTGGTACGATCTGTCGGCCGAGGTGATTTCCAGCGGCGGGGGCGCCCAGCGACGCGACGAGACGCAAGGCGCGTTCGACGAGGCCGAGGCGGCGGCCTGTCATGGATCAATCGGCGTCTGGGGCGTTCCCGACGGCGCGGGCGTCGCCCGGCGCGAGACGACGCCGAACTGTCCGGTCTGAGCCGGAGCCGGGATGCTTCCCGGGACGTCCTCAGTCCTCCGCCTCGATGGCGTCGATGTCCTCGTCGTCCAGGCCGAGGTGGTGGCCGATCTCGTGGATCAGGACGTGGGAGATGAGCTCGTACAGCCCCACGTCGCCGCGCTCGCACCATTCGTCCAGGATCGGGCGGCGATACAGGAAGACGCGGCTGGGCTCGGGCGCAGGCCCCAGGGCGTCGCGCTCGCCGATGTGATGGCCGTGATAAAGGCCCGTCAGTTCGAACGGGTCTTCCATGCCGAAGGACGCCAGCGTCTCCTCGTCCGGGAAGTCGTCGACGCGGATGACCACTTCGCCCGCCGCCGACTTGAACGGCTCTGGCAGGGCGTCGAAGGCCTGGCGCGCCAGCCGGGCGAAGTCGTCAAGCGACGGGGCGACAGTGTCGAAGTCGGGCATGGGCGGGATATCGCGGCCCCCCGCCCCTGCCGCAAGGCTCAGCCTCAGAGCCACCGTGTTCGCCTGCCGGACAAGGCCGTCAGGCGTGCGCCCAGACCCCGAACGGATCGCTCCAGGTCAGGCCCATCGCCTCCGCCACCGCAGGATAGGTGATCTCGCCGCGAAGCACGTTCAGGCCGCGCGCCAGATGCGGGTCCTTGCGCAGCGCCTCCAGTCCGTGATCGGCCAGCGCCAGGCCAAAGGGCAAGGTGGCGTTGTTGAGCGCCTCTGAACTGGTGCGCGGCGCCGCGCCCGGCATGTTGGCGACGCAGTAGTGGACGACGCCGTCGACGGTATAGGTCGGGTCCTCGTGGGTGGTCGCGTGGCTGGTTTCGAAGCAGCCGCCCTGGTCGATGGCGACGTCGACCAGGACCGAGCCGGGCTTCATTTGCTTCAGGTGCGCCTTCTTGATCAGCTTGGGGGCCTCGGCACCGGGCACCAGCACGGCCCCGATGACAACGTCGGCCTTGACCACCTCCTCGTCGATCGCGCCGATCGAGGAATAGCGGGTAATGACCCGGCCGCCCGTGACCTCGTCGATATAGGCCATGCGCGGGATGGAGCGTTCCAGAACCACGACCTCGGCGCCCAGACCCATGGCCATGCGCGCGGCGTTCAGCCCCACGACCCCGCCGCCCAGCACCAGCACGCGCGCTGGCGCCACGCCCGGCACGCCGCAGAACAGCAGGCCCATGCCGCCGTTGTGCTTCAGCAGGGTCTCGGCGGCCGAGAATACGGCGATGCGGCCTGCCACCTCGGACATGGGTGCCAGCAGAGGCAGGCCGCCGCGGGCGTCGGTGACCGTCTCATAGGCGATGGCCGCGCATTTCGACGCGATCAGCCCCTTGGTCTGCTCAGGATCGGGCGCGAGGTGGAGGTAGGTGTAGAGGATCTGGTCCTCGCGCAGCATCTCCCACTCGACCTTCTGCGGCTCCTTGACCTTCACGATCATGTCGGAGCTGGCGAAGATCGTCGGGGCGTCGGCGACGATTGTGGCCCCGGCCTTGACGAAGGCGTCGTCGGCGAAGCCCGCGCCCAGGCCCGCGCCCGTCTGAACCGAGACCTGATGGCCACGCGCGACGTACTCCAGGACGGCCGTGGGCGTCAGGCCGACGCGATGTTCGTTTTTCTTGATTTCCTTGGGGACGCCGACGCGCATGGGGTTTCCTCACCTCTGGAACGAGTTTGGCGGAAAATAGCGCCGGGCGCGTCGCAGGTTCCTGTTCTTTTTGACGACTGATCGCCGTAAAGTCGCAGAACCAACGGAGCAGGCGTATCATGAAGACGGTTTCTGCTGTCGAGCTAGACCTCATCGACAGAAAGATGCTCCGCCTGCTCCAGACCGACGGGCGCATGACCAACAGCGAGCTGGCGCGGCAAGTGGCCCTGTCCGAGAGCGCCTGCCTGCGCCGTCTGCGGGCGCTGGAGGCGGCAGGCGTGATCAGCCGCTACGCCGCCGTGATCAACGAGCGGGCGGTGGGCCTGCCCATCAGCGTGTTCGTGACCGTGACCCTGTCGTCCCAGGCCGAGAGCGCGCTGACCGCCTTCGAGACCGCCATCGCCAACGTGCCCGAGGTGGTGGAGTGCTATCTGATGACGGGCGGCTCAGACTATCTGCTGCGACTGGTCGTCAAGGACGTCGACGACCTGGAACGGGTGCATGCGCGGTCGCTGACGACCATTCCGGGCGTGACGCGGGTGTCCTCCAGCGTGGCGATGCGCACGGTGGTGAAACGAGGGGCCCTGCCGGTCTAGGGTTAATCGCCTGAAAACCCTGATCTTCAAGACGCCGCAAACCTTAACCGTGAAACCGGCCTTAGCGGTTGGCGTGCACACTGCTCTCAAGTTCGGAGAGCAGTCATGGTCCGCAAAAGGCGACCGGCGACATCGACGGCGATCGCGCTCGCGGCGGTATGCTGGCTGACGGCCGGGGCCTGCCTGGCACAGCCGCGCGTGGAGGATCCGCCCGCGATGCCGCTGGGGGCCGCCGCACCGGCCCCCGAGGGCTTCATCGACCTGTGTCGCCGTGCGCCCGATCACTGCCCGGCCGTCGGCCCCGCCCCGGATCTCGACCAACTGGCGCGTCAGTCCAGACGCCTGCGCTGGGCGGCCGTGTTCGGCATGTCGCACCAGCCCGCACCTGCGCCGTCGGCCGCGCCGCAACCGGCCCAGTCACTGTTGTCGAGCGCACCCATCACACGGCTGGTTCCGAGACTGGCCCCCATCGGCCCGACCGATCTGGCCAAAGAGACGATTCTGGTGCCGTCGGACGCTCCATCGGCCGAGGACGCGGCGACGCCGGCCATCGAGACGGTCGGCGCGGCCCTGGCGGCCCAGGCGGTGAGCGCCACTGACTTCGCTTCGGTCGCCGTCGCCGGAGGCGATGCACCAGCCCTTCAGGCGCACGCCGCGGAAGGCATCGACATCGAAGCCACGACCTTCGCGCTGGACCGCGAAGGGTGGCGCACCGTCAACCGCATCAACCGCCGCCTGAACCGCGAGATCCGCCACATCGAGGACAACGCGCTCTACGGCCAGGCCGACCTCTGGACCCTGCCCCTTGCCGCCCGGGGGGACTGCGAGGACTATGTTCTGGCCAAGCGACAGGCCCTGATCGAGGCCGGTGTTCCGGCCGAGGCTCTGTCTATCGCCATCGTCGAGACCCGCTGGGGCGAGACCCACGCCGTCCTTCTGCTGGCCTCGAACCGGGGTGAGTATGTGTTGGACAGCCTGTCGCCCTGGGTCACACGGTGGGATCGGGTCGACTACCGCTGGCGCGAGCGCCAGGCACGCGGCGGAACGTTTGACTGGGTGAGCGTCGCCCTCTAGTCGGCTTGATCGAGGGGGCCGATGCTGCGGGGCAGAAATCTACGTACGGGACTGCTGGTCGCGCTTGGAATCGCGACTGTGTCGAGCGGCCTGATCATGGCTCTTCCGCTGAGCCTTCCAGACACATGGCGGGTCGACTCCCCGGGGCCGCCCGTGGTCAGCGAAGCGCGGGCGGTCGCGGCGACAACGGCCACTCCGCCCAACCTTGACGTCGCGGCGGCCGAGAGTCGCAAGGTTCTGAACCGCTCGCCACTCAATGCGACCGCTTGGGCCCGGCTTGCCTGGGTCGCGGACAAGAGAGGCGATCAGTCCGCGATGCTGGACGCTCTCGACCGCAGCTATGTCGCGACACCCTACTGGGCGGAACGGCTCGTGAAGATACGGCAGATCGATACCCATATCTTCTATCGGTGGACAGGATCCTGGGGCCTGCCGCCGGCCTTCACGGGTGTGCACGCCGGCACGGAACCCGTGATCGATAAGCTGGCCGCGGTCGCGACCCATGTCGAGGCATTGGAGCCCGCATTGACGCTGGTCGAGGCCGTGCCAGATCTTGATTTGACGCCCATGGTCATTCTGGCTCGTCCGGACGACCCGGAACCGCCGAACGAAGCAATCGTCGTCGAAGAGGCCGTCCCGGAACCTGAGCCGGTCATGGTGACAACACCCCCCTCAGCGCCCCCTCCCGTCCTCGCCAGCCCGCTGGACGCGCCTCGCGGGGTGACACCGCAGCGGCGTGCGCGTATCGCTACGCCAAGGTGATACAAGGTCACCTCGACATCGTAGCCTGGACTCCCGCTATGCACCCTCTTGGCAACTGGACTGTCGCCCTGCTGTTCACGCTGGCATTGCCGACGAGTGCCGACGCGGGACAGGACAGGGTGGACCAGCTTCTGGCGAGTGTCCCGGCCGAGACACCCGAGGCCGCTCCTGGCGAGACGTCTCAACACACGTCTGAAGCGAAGCAGGACCCGGCCGAGGTCCGAACCACCCAGGCCCTGAATGCCGAGATAACGGCACGGAACACTCTGGCCGAAAATCAGGAACGTGCCGATCAGGCAGCCTTCGAGGCCGCGCGAGCCCGCTGGGAAGAGCAACAGGCTCTCAATCTTCAGGCCCGTCTGGACTGGGAAGCCAGTGTGCGTGCCGCCGAGGAAGCTCGTCGCCGCTGGGAGGCAGATCGCGCCCGTTGGGAGGCCGACGTGCGCGCCTGCGAGGCCGGCGATCGCAGCCGCTGCGCCGCGCCCCAGTGACGTAACCCTGCGTCCTCGCACGACGTATAAATCGGAGCAGACGGTTTGCGGGTCGGGGTGGCCTGTGAGATCGTTCGTCTGAATGGCATGGGGGCCGAGCATGACCGACGGGGTGATCCAAGGCGTGGTCGAGCCGGAAGCGAAACCCGACCGTCACGCCGACCGGCCGCTGCCCGGCGGTCGCGTCGACACCTATCGCCACCCTCCGCTCGTGCGTGTCAGCCACTGGATCAACGTCACGGCCGTGGTCATCCTGATCATGAGCGGCCTGAACATCCTGCTCGCCCATCCGCATCTGGACTGGGGCCGAGACACCAACTGGGGCAACCACTGGGTCGACATTCCGCCGATCCCGAATTGGCTCCTGATCCCCGATCACCGAAACCTGGCCGAGGCACGGCACTGGCACTTCTTCTTCGCCTGGGTTTTCGTCATCAATGGCCTGATCTACCTGGCCTATGGCTTCATCAGCCGGCGCTTCAACGGGCGGCTGTGGCCGAGCCGGGAAGATCTGGCCGGCTTCTGGCCCTCGGTGAAGGAGCACGCCCGGTTCCACTTCCCCAAGGATGAGGAGGCGCGGAACTACAATGTCATCCAGAAGCTGACCTATGTCTTCATGATCCTGGTCGTGCTGCCGATGATGCTGATCACCGGGCTTTCGATGTCGCCGGGGTTCAATGCGGTGGGAGGCTTCCTGCTGGACATCATGGGCGGGCGGCAATCGGCGCGGACGCTGCACTTCATCTCCGGCGCCCTGATCGTCGGCTTCATCGTGGTGCACGTCGGGCTCGTGTTCTGGACGGGCTTCATCAACAACATGCGGGCCATGATCACCGGCTGGTTCGTGCTGGAGCCGTCGGTGCCACACGGTGAGGACCGCAAGGGAGATCCGTCATGAGCGAGGCGCTGCTGAACCGCCGCTCGTGGATCGCGCGGGCGGGCGCGGCCGTGGGCGTGCTGACGCTGGCCGCCTGCCAGCGCGGACAAACCATCAGCGAATCCCTGCGCGTCTCCGCCGAAGCCCTGACGCGGCGGTCGCAGCGGCTGCTGATCCCGCGCGAAGCCCTGGCGCCAGAGTATCGGCCCCAGGACATCTCGCCCTTCTTCAAGCCGAACGGGTCGATTGATCCGGCGGCGTCGGACTATGTGGCGCTGAGGGACGCAGGCTTCGCGAATTACCGACTGACAGTCGACGGTCTCGTGGAGCGGCCCTTGTCGCTGTCACTGGCCGAGCTGCGGGAACGGCCCAGCCGGACCCAGATCACCAAGCACGATTGCGTCGAGGGCTGGACGGCGATCGGGCAATGGACGGGCGTACGGCTGGAGACCCTGCTGGACGAGGCGGGCCTGAAGCCCGAGGCCAGGTACATCGTCTTCCACTGCTTCGACGCCCTGACCCAGACCGAGGACGGGCCCCGCTACTATGAGAGCATCGACCTGGTCGACGCCCGGCATCCACAGACCATCCTCGCCTACGACATGAACCGTGAGACCCTGACAGTGCCGCATGGGGCACCGCTGAGGCTCAGGGTCGAGCGACAGCTGGGCTACAAGCAGGCCAAATACATCCGCCGCATCGAGGCGGTGGAGAGCTTCGAGGCCATGCCGGGGCCGAGGGGCGGCTACTGGCCCGACCGCGGCTACGAGTGGTACGCGGGGATCTGAGTTCGCCGCGCGGTGCCTCTTCTGCTAGACTTAAGTCATGGCCGATGATCTGAAGCCGCCGGTCGCGCTCTACGACACGGATTTTGTCGCCTGGACCGAAGCCCAGGCCGAGGCTCTTCGTCGCACGCGTCCGGCCGGACTGGACTGGGACCACATCGCCGAAGAGATCGAGGACTTGGGCAAGTCGGACCAGCGCGCCTGCGAAAGCCTGCTGGAGCAGATCGTCCTTCACCTTCTCAAGATCGACCTGGGCGTCGATCCGAACAGCGAGAGGCACTGGCGCAGCGAGGTGCGGGCCTTTCGGCGAAGTCTTGCCCGGCGGATCACGCCCACGATCGAGAGGCGGATCCGTCCGACGTTGCCGCAAGTAATCGATCAGGCTCTCGCAGACTTGACCGAAGACGCGATCGTAGAGCCCGGCTCGGCTCCCGCATCGACCTATAACTGGGACGACGTCACCAGCGAAGGGCGGTTCCCGCCCTTCGGCTGAGGCTCACCCCGGCACCAGGCTCATGTCGCGGCGCGCCATCAGCTTGTCGAACTCCGACCAGACGCCATCCGCGCCGTGCCAGGACCCTTGCGTCGCGGCCTTGGAGTATTCGGTGGCGCGGGCCTCGAAGAAGTTGGCGTGTTCGACGCCACTGAGCAGCGACTGCAGCCACGGCAGGGGGTTTTCCTTCACGCCGTAGAGCTCGGGCAGCTTGAGCTGGCGCAGGCGCCAGTCGGCGATGAAGCGGATGTATTGTTTGATATCGTCCGGCGTCATGCCCGAGACATCGCCGGCCTCGAAGGCCAGGTCGATGAACTTGTCCTCGAGCTTCACCACGGTGCGGCAGCATTCGACGATGTCGTCGGCCACGGCCGGGGTGACGCAGCCGGTTTCCTTGTTGAAGGCGTGGTACAGCTTGATGATGCCGTCGCAGTGCAGGCTCTCGTCACGCACCGACCAGCTGACGATCTGGCCCATGCCCTTCATCTTGTTCTGGCGCGGGAAGTTCATCAGCATGGCGAACGACGCGAACAGCTGAAGCCCCTCGGTGAAGCCGCCGAACATGGCCAGAGTGCGGGCGATGTCGGCCTCGGTCTCGACCCCGAACTGGCCCATGTAGTCGTGCTTGTCCTTCATGGCCTCGTATTCCATGAAGGCCCCGAACTCGCTCTCGGGCATGCCGATGGTCTCGAGCAGCAGGGCATAGGCCGCGATGTGGATGGTCTCCATGTTGGCGAAGGCCGAGAGCATCATCTTGACCTCGGTCGGTTTGAAGACCCGGCCGTACTTCTCCATGTAGTTGTCGGCGACCTCGATGTCCGACTGGGTGAAGAAGCGGAAGATCTGCGTCAGGAGGTTGCGCTCACGGTCGTTGAGGTTAGCCGCCCAGTCCTTGCAGTCCTCGCCCAGCGGCACCTCTTCGGGCATCCAGTGGACCTGCTGCTGCTTCTTCCACATGTCGAAGGCCCACGGGTAGCGGAAGGGCTTGTAGGCGGCCGAGGGCGTCAGCAGGCCGGCGGTTGCGGGCTTGATCGAGACGTGAGCGTTCATGGCGGGACCGAAGCGGACAGAGGTTGGTGAGCGTCTGGAGCATCCAAGCCCAGATTCGACACTGACGCTACCTTTAGAGGATTAACGATCCCCAACATCAACATCTTGTGTGCAGGTGGGGACAATCTGGCGCAGGCACGCTCCTCCCTCCCGAGTACGTAAGGGAGAAGCCGCTGACCGCGAAGTCTGTCTCCACGCCTCCCGCAAAGCCGAAGGCGCGCTATAGGAGGGCCATGGACACACTATCCGAACGATGGACTCGGCTTGAGCCCCACGCCGCCTGGGTGGGGCCGCAGGACGATCGGCCGCGGCCGACGGCGCTGCTGTTCCACGGATGCGGGGGCCTGCGCGGCCATCTGCCGAAGTATGCGGCGGCGGCGAAGGCGAAGGGGTGGCGGGCGGTGATCGTGGATTCCTATGCGCCGCGCGGATGGAGCCGACAGTTCGCCATGGCCACGGTGTGCACCGGGCTGCTGCTGCGCGGATGGGAGCGGGCGGGCGATATCCTGGCCACCATCCACGGCGTGTCGGGGCGGCCGGACGTGGATGCCGAGGCCCTGCTGCTGGCCGGCTGGAGCCACGGGGGCTGGGGCATCATGGAGGCGATGAGCGCGGACCGGGATCGCAGCGGTGCCCTGGGCGTCGCCGACGCCGGGACCGTTTCGCTCGAGGGCGTGAAGGCGACCTATCTGGCCTACCCCTACGTCGGTTTCGCGGCGCTGAACCGCATGCGGCCGTGGCGGCATTGCCCGAAGACCCTGGCGGTGGTGGCGACGAAGGACCACCTGACGACGGTCCGGAATGCCCAGCGCATCCACGACATGGTCCGCAACTGCGGCGCGGACGTCGAGACCTGGATCGCCGATGGCACCCACAGTTTCGACGAGCCGATGACGGCCCCGCCGATGCGCTATGATCCCGTCCTGTGTGACGAGGCGATCCGCCGTTTCTCGGCGCTGCTGGAAGACACGGCGGTCGCCCCGCCCCTTGCCTGAAAAGCCAGTCAGAGGCTCAGGCCGGCTCGACCCGGACCTCGGCGCGGATGGAATTGGCGATGTAGCAAAGCCTGTGCGACTGGTGATGCAGGTCACCCAGGGTCGGCGCATCCGGCGCTTCGCCGGACCAGTCGATGGCGGGGCGAAGGACGACTTCGGTGATCGACATCCGGCCCCGGTCGTCGCGGGCTAGAGTGGCCGTGGCCGCATCGCGGTAGCGATCAACGATGAACCCCGCCTTGGCCGCCAGCGCCAGGAAGAACAGCATGTGGCAGCTGGACAGGGCGGCGACCAGCGCCTCTTCCGGGTCGACCGCGGTGGGGTCCGAGAGCGGCGGCGCGACGCTGGTCGGAGCCGAAGAACCGCGCACCACCGCCCCACCATCGAAACGCCAGTCATGGGCGCGAGAGTACTGATGGTCCGAGAACGGCTGATCGCCCCGGACCCATTCCACGATCGCCGTGTGTTCGCTCATCGCCAGAAGCCAACGATCCGCTTCACCTCGTCCACCACCGGATCGGCGATGGTGGCGGCGCGCTCGGCACCGTCACGGAGAACGCGATCGATCTCAGCCGGGTCGTCCATCAGGCGGCGCATCTCGGCCGTGACCGGGGCCATGGCGGAGACCGCGAGATCCGCCAGCGCCGGCTTGAAGGCGCCGAAGCCCTTGCCGCCGAACTGGGCGATGACCTGTTCGCGGGTCTGGTCCGACAGGGCGGCGTAGATGGCGACCAGATTACGCGCTTCGGGCCGATCGGCGAGACCGTCGACGGTCTCTGGCAGGGGCTCCGGGTCGGTCTTGGCCTTCCTGATCTTCGCGGCGATGGCGTCGGCGTCGTCGGTCAGGTTGATGCGGCTCTGGTCCGAGGGATCGGACTTGGACATCTTGGCCGAGCCGTCGCGCAGTGACATGACCCGCGTGGCCGGCCCCTGGATCACCGGCTCGGGCAGGGGGAAGAAGCCGGGGACGCCGAAGTCGGTGTTGAACTTGGCGGCGATGTCGCGGGTCAGTTCCAGATGCTGCTTCTGGTCCTCGCCGACGGGGACCTCGGTCGCCTTGTAAAGCAGGATGTCGGCGGCCTGGAGCACGGGGTAGGTATAGAGGCCGACCGAGGCGCGCTCCTTGTGCTTGCCTGACTTCTCCTTGAACTGGGTCATGCGGTCCAGCCAGCCCAGCCGGGCGACGCAGTTCAGGATCCAGGCCAGCTCGGAATGAGCGCGCACGGCCGATTGCGGGAAGATGGTCGAGCGCGCCGGGTCAAGCCCCGAAGCGATATAGGCGGCGGCGATCTCTCGCGTCTGGGCGGTCAGGACGGCGGGGTCCTGCCAGACGGTGATGGCGTGCAGGTCGGCGACGAAGACGAAGGTGGGGGCGGAGTCCTGGAGCGCCACGAACCGCTTCAACGCCCCGAGGTAGTTGCCCAGATGGAGCGCTCCGGAGGCCTGGATGCCTGAGAGGATGCGGCGGGGGCCGACGTATTCGGAAGCGGTGTCAGTCATCAATCCAGTCCGGAGGGGGTGGAAGCCCCGGGTTCACGCCTCAGCACGGCCTTGAGTTCGGCCGGGCTGACAGCGCGGAAAAGCACGATGCAGACGCCATACACAAGGGCGCCCGCGCCGCAGACGACCAGAACCGCGACCTCCTTGGCCAGGAACAGGCGGGCGAGATCGTCGTAGAAGATGTTGGCGGGCAGGAGGACGGCGGCCATGGCCAGGCTGGCGGCCAGGACGCGGGCGAAGCGCGAGAGGAAGCGGCCGGTGACGGTCCAGGACTCTTCCTTCACCAGCACGCCACCCAGCAGAGCCACGTTGATCCAGGCCGAGGTCGAGGTGGCGATGGCCAGGCCGACGACGCCGTCCATGCCCGCCTGCTCCATCCCGAAGAACAGGGCCGCGCCGAGCGCCACGGTGATGGCGACCGATGTGATCGAGAAGATCATGGGCCGACGGGTGTCCTCGCGAGCGAAAAAGGGCGGGGTCAGGACCTTGGCCAGCACAAAGGCCGGCACGCCCCAGGCGAAGTGGCGCAGCACGTCGGCGGTGCGGGCGGCGTCCTCGCTCGTGAAGGCACCGCGGGTCACCGTGGCATCGATGATGAAGAACGGAACGACGAACAGGGCCACCGCAGCGGGCAGGGTGAAGGCCATGGACAGGGTGATGCCATCGTCCAGCGTGCGGCGTCCGCCTTCATGGTCGCCTGTAACGAAAGCCCTGGTGAGGCGCGGAACCAGCGCCAGACCGATGGCGACCCCAACGAGGCCGAGCGGCAGCTGATAGAGACGGTCGGCATTGTACAGCACCGAACGCGCCCCCTCGTTGGAGCCGGTCAAGAGCTGGCTGACAACGGAGTTCAGCTGGAGCGCCCCGCCCGCGAGCACCCCGGGCACCGCCAGCTTGAGCGTGCGCGACACCCCCGGCGTCAGGCGTGGCAAGCCCAGCCGAAGCGTCACGCCCAGCCGCCTCACCCCCCACCAGAGCAGACCCATCTGGATCAAGCCGGAAAGGCTGACCGCGGCCGAGGTGGCCAGCAGCACGGTCGGCTGATCGATCTCGATGACCAGCGGCGCGAGCAACGGGATCAGGGTGCAGAGATTCAGGAACACCGGCACGGCCGCGGTCAGGGCGAACCGGCCCGAGGTGTTGAGCACGCCCGACAGCAGCGAGGCGATGGTCATGCAGGCGAGATACGGCATGGTCAGCTGGGCGGCGGTCGTGGCGGCGAACATCACACCCGCGTCATCGCGCCAGGCCGACAACAGCCAAGGCATGATCCAGGGCATGGCGACCTGCAGCAGGATGCAGAGCCCCGCCACAACGGCGAACATGAAGCTGAGCGCCTCGGACGCCGTGACGGCGGCGGCCTCCTCGCCTTCCCGCGCCCTCACGCCGCCATAGATCGGCACGAAGGCCTGGGCGAAGGCGCCCTCGGCGAACAGGCGCCGGAACATGTTGGGCAGCATCAGCGCGGTGGTGAAGGCGTCCATCATCGGCCCCTGGCCGAACTGGGCCGACAGGGCGAGATCGCGGCCGAAGCCGAGGATGCGGCTGCCCAGCGTCAGGGTCGCCTGAACCAGGGTGTTGCGGGCAAGGCTCAAGACGGGCTCATGCGGTCGGGGCGGAGGGACTGAAGCGGGCTTAGCGCGCTTCCGCGGCCGACGGAACGGGCCTTCTCGGGCCGAGCTCGGAGACGTCGCGGGCGCTGGCGCGGACGGCGGTGATCCTGCGGCCTTGGGGCGCGGCGGGGGCGCGGTCGAGCACAGCTTCCAGCGCCTGATGCACCTCGTCCAGCAGGACGTCGGAAGTGAGCTTCCGACCCTTGGCGTCGGTGACGTAGAAGCTGTCGACCGCCCGCTCTCCGAAGCTGGCGACGTGGGCCGAGCGGATCGACAGGTCGTGATCGGTCAGGGTCCGAGAAAGCTCAGCCAGCAGGCCCGGCCGGTCGGCGCCGGAGACTTCGATGACCGTGGCCTCTGCGGAGGCGGCATTGTCGATCATGACGACGGGTCGCACGTCGAACACGGCCCGGCGCGGCGAGGCGGGTGGCATGGGGGGCGGCGGGACAGACGCCTCGCCCCGGGCGGCGGCTTCGAGCGCGGCGATCAGTTGCGTCAGTCGGCGCGGCTCGGCCTGGCCGTAGGGCTGGTCGGCGCCATCCTGGACCTGGAAAACATCCAGCACCGTGCCGTCGGGGGCCGTGGCCACGCGGGCCCCTGTGACGTCGGCACCGGCGGCGGCCAGAACCGCGGCGAGGTCGGCGAACAGGCCGGGCCGGTCCCGGGCAGCGAGCGCGATCTCGGTCGTCTGTTCGATGCGTCCGGCGGCGCCGGTGCGGGCCTCGGCAGCGGCCCCACAGGCGAAGGCGCGGGCGACCAGGCCGGCGCGGTCGGCGAGCGGGTCCGTGGTCTTGAGGTCCTCGCCCCGGAACAGGGCCTCGACGGCGGCGTAGAGGCTACGCATCAGCTGGCCCTTCCAGCTGTTCCAGACGCCCGGCCCAACAGCGCGGATGTCGGCGACGGTCAGGACCAGCAGCATGCGTAGTCGCTCCGGATCGCCGACCAGTTCGGCGAAGGCGCGCACCGTGTCGGGATCCGACACGTCCCGCTTCTGGGCATAGTCCGACAGGGCCAGGTGATGGCGCACCAGCCAGACCACCAGTTCGATCCGGCGCGGTTCCAGCCCCAGCCGCTCGCAGGCGCGTCGCGCAGAGATGGCGCCGTCCTCCAGCTGGCCCCGGTCGCCACCCTTGCCCACGTCGTGCAGCAGCATGGCCAGCATCAGGGCCTCGGGGTCGGCGATCAGATGGATGACCTCGCTGGCCAGCGGGTGGTCGGCCTTGAGCTTGCCGCGCTGGATGTCGTTGATGATGCCGATGGCCTGGAGCGTGTGCTCATCGACCGTATAGGCGTGGTACATGTTGAACTGGGTCTGGCCGACGATGCGGCCCCACTCGGGCAGAAAGCGGCCGAGCAGCCCCGCCTCGTTCATGATGGTCAGGACGCGGTAGGGGCGCTGGCCGTGCGCCAGGATGTGCAGCAAGGCCGCCGTCGCCTGAGGGTCGCGCCGCAGCCGGGGCGTGACGAGGCCGAGGGACCGTGTCACAGCCGAGAAGGCATGGGGGTGCAGGTCCAGGTCGTGCCGGTCGGCGGTGACGAACAGGGTCAGGAGCTTGACTGGGTCGGCCGCGAACACCTCCGGCCCGGTGACCGACAGCCGCCCGCCGTCCTCCACGAAGCCCTCCACGCCCAGATCGCGGCGGCGGCCGGGGATGAGGCGCGACAGGCTGAGCGTTTTCTTCTGCTGGCGGGCCTCCAGAGTGGCGCTCATGGCGCGGGTCAGGGCGCCGACGTCGCGGGCCACGAGGAAGTAGCGGCGCATGAACCGCTCCACCGCCGGCTCGTCGCCGCGCCCGCGCCAGCCCATGCGCCGGGCGACCTCGGGCTGGAGGTCGAAGGTCAGCTTTTCCTCGGCCCG
Organism: Brevundimonas sp. AAP58; assembly: GCF_001295975.1. Classification (GTDB taxonomy): domain Bacteria; phylum Pseudomonadota; class Alphaproteobacteria; order Caulobacterales; family Caulobacteraceae; genus Brevundimonas. Next base: position 44,186 of record NZ_LJHU01000053.1, read on the forward strand.
CCCGGCCGCCAGATGGAGATGGCAGCGCACGCGCCAGAGGAAGTCGAAGGCCTCCTCGAACGTGCGGCGCTCGCGAGGAGTCAGAAGGTCCTCCATGACCCGGGCGCCCAGCGGGCTGTCCGGCGCCAGGGATCGCGCGATCCAGAACAGGGTGTTGAGGTCGCGCAGACCACCCTTGCCGTCCTTGATGTTGGGCTCGACGCGGTAGCGAACAGCCCCGGCCTTGGCGTGGCGGGTCTCGCGCTCCTCCATCTTGGCGGCGATGAACGGGCGGGGGTCGGAGGACGCGACCAGGGCCTGAAAGCGGGTCAGGAATTCAGAGGCGAGGCCGGCGTCCCCCGCCAACGGCCGTGCCTCCAGCAGCGCCGTGCGGATGGTCATGTCGGACTTGGCGAGCGATAGGGCCTCATCGACCGACCGCGCGGACGAGCCGACCTTCAGGCCCAGGTCCCACAGGACGTAGAGCATGAACTCCGCCACCGTCTCGGTCCGGGCCGTGGTCTTCCAGGGGCGCAGGAAGACGATGTCGAGATCGGAGAAGGGCGCCAGCACGCCGCGCCCGTAGCCGCCGACGGCGATCAGGGCCAGCTTCTCGGCCTCGGTGGGATTGGGGGCGGGATAGAGGGTCTCGGTGGTGAAACGCCACAGCGCGGTCAGGAGCTCGTCAGCGGCCGCGGCGTAGAGGCGGGCCACCTCGACGCCCGGCAGGCCGTTGGAGAGCTTCGTGGCGATCTTCTCGCGGGCGATGTCGTGGTGGACGCGCAGGGTCTCGGCCACCGCTTGGCGCACGCCGGGACCACCGACGAGGGCGTCGAGGCGGGCGTCGAGCGTCAGCACCTAATCCTCCCCCGAGGAGCGAAGCGGAACGGGGGA
>NZ_LJHU01000054.1 GCF_001295975.1 Brevundimonas sp. AAP58
GCCCACGCCCGCCCCCGCCGCGACGCCCGCCGCGCCCGCCGCCAAGGCGACCGCCCAGTGAGCCGCTCGCCGCGCGCACCCGGCTCGACCGGCAAGGCCATCGAACAGGCGGTCGGCAAGGCGCTGGACCCGCTGGCCACGGCACTGCGCAAAGCCACCCAGGGCTCGCCCTCGACGCCCGCCACCGCGACCCCGGCCGCGCCGGGCAAGCCGGGGCTGAAGGTTTCACCGCTCGCCGTGCCCTTCCCGACCATCCCCGGCGTCGGCGGCGTCGAGATGACCACCGCCCGCGCCGGCTTCTACAAGCACGAGCGTGACGACCTGGTGGTCTTCCGCTTCGCCCGAGGCACGAGCTGCGCCGGCGTCTTCACCCGCCACAAGGTCGGCTCGGCCCCCGTGGACTGGTGCCGGCGCCAGCTGGATTCGGTCGGCGGCGGTCAGGACGTCCGTGCCCTGGTCGTAAACGCCGGCTGCGCCAACGCCTTCACCGGCAAGGCCGGGGCCGACGCCGCCCGACGCACGGCCTCCGAGGTCGCCAAACGCTTCGGCTGTCGCCAGAGAGACGTCATGCTGGCCTCGACCGGCGTCATCGGCGTGCTGCTGGACGACCGCAAGATCGCGGCCAAGCTGGGCGAGATCGAGCACAAGCTCGACGGCGACACCCCCGCGTCCGAGCAGTGGGCGGCGGCCGGTCGGGGCATCATGACCACCGACACCTTCCCCAAGGGGTCGTTCGCCGAGTGCAAGGTCGACGGCTACACGGTCCGCATCGCCGGCATCGCCAAGGGCTCGGGCATGATCGCGCCGGACATGGCCACCATGCTGGCCTTCATCGTCACCGACGCCGACATCCACCCGACGGTGCTGCGCGCTCTGCTGGGCCTGCACGTCCGCACCACCTTCAACAGCGTGACGGTCGACGGCGACACCTCGACCAACGACACCTGCCTCTTGTTCGCCACCGGCACGTCCGGCGCGCCACGCATCGGCCGGGTCGGCGACCGCCGCCTGAAGGAGTTCTCCGCCGCGCTCGACAAGGTCATGCTGGATCTGGCCCACCAGCTGGTCCGCGACGGCGAGGGCGCGTCCAAGTTCGTGCGGATCACCGTCGAGGGCGCCGCCAGCCCGGCGTCGGCCCGTAAACTGGCCAAATCCATCGCCGACAGTCCGCTGGTGAAGACCGCCATCGCCGGCGAGGACGCCAACTGGGGCCGCATCGTCATGGCCGTCGGCAAGACCGAGGAGCCGGTCGACCGCGACCACCTGGCCATCCGCTTCGGCCCTCACCAGGCCGCCGTCGACGGCGCCATCGCCCCGACCTACGACGAGGCGAAGATGAGCGCCTACATGAAGCGCCCCGAGATCGACATCGCCGTCGACGTCGGCATGGGCCGGGCGTCGGCCACCGTCTGGACCTGCGACCTGACCAAGGGCTACGTCGAGATCAACGGGGATTACCGGAGCTAGGCCGCCGCCTGCTCCGCCCGCCTGAGGGCGCTCGCCCGGACCTTCTCGCTCTCGCTCTTCAGCTGACCGCACGCGGCCAGGATATCCCGTCCCCTCGGCGTGCGGATCGGGCTGGCGTATCCCGCCTTGTTCAGGATCGCGGCGAACCGCTCGATCGTCTTCCAGTCCGAGCACTCATAGTCCGTGCCGGGCCAGGGGTTGAACGGGATCAGGTTGATCTTGGCCGGGATGCCCTTGATCAGGTTCAGCAGGGCGCGCGCCTCTTCGGGGCTGTCGTTGACGCCCTTCAGCATCACATACTCGAACGTCACCCGCCGCGCGTTCGACAAGCCCGGATAGGCCCGGATCGCGGCCATCAGTTCCGCCAGCGGATACTTCTTGTTCAGCGGCACCAGCACGTCGCGCAACGGATCGTTCGTCGCGTGCAGGCTGATCGCCAGCATGGTCTGTGTCCGCTCGCCCAGCTCCGGGATCATCGGCACGACGCCTGAGGTCGAGACCGTGATCCGGCGGCGCGAGATGGCGATGCCCTCGCCGTCGGCGATGATGTCCACGGCGTCGGCGACGTGGTCGAGGTTATAGAGCGGCTCGCCCATGCCCATGAAGACGATGTTGGACAGGCGGCGGTCTTCCTTGGGCGACGGCCATTCGCCCAGGTCGTCGCGCGCCACCTGCACCTGGGCCACGATCTCCGCCGCCGTCAGGTTCCGCACCAGCTTCTGGGTGCCGGTGTGGCAGAAGGTGCAGTTCAGGGTGCAGCCCACCTGACTGGACACGCATAGCGCACCTGCCCGGCCCACATCGGGGATGTAGACGGTCTCGATCTCGATGCCCGGCGCGGTGCGGATCAGCCATTTGCGGGTGCCGTCATTCGACACCTGGCGCTCAACGACCTCTGGCCGGGCCAGGGTGAAGGCGGCGGCCAGCTTCGCCTGGGTGTCCTTGGCGACGTTGGTCATGGCGGCGAAGTCGGTGACGCCATAGTGGTGGATCCAGCCCCACACCTGGCTGGCCCGCATCCTCGCCTTCTCGGGCGGGCAGATGTCCGCGTCGATCAGGGCCTGGCGCAGGCCCTCGCGCGTCAGACCGGACAGGTTGACGGGAGCGGTCGGCGCGGGACGCGAGAGATCGAGCGTCAGGCTCAAGGCAGGGGTCCTGGGTGGCGGGAGGCGCGGCTTATAGCACGGATCACGCTGGATTTAAGGCGGGTGCGAAGAGTCCCTTCTCCCCTTGCGGGAGAAGGTGGCCCGGAGGGCCG
>NZ_LJHU01000055.1 GCF_001295975.1 Brevundimonas sp. AAP58
GTGTGAAGCCGCCCCCTCCACCGCTTCGCGGTCCCCCTCCCCCGTTTCGCTGCGCTTCTCGGGGGAGGAGACAGTATGACCGTCGCCATCGTTCACCTCGGCGCGGGCAATACGGCCTCCGTCCAGTTCGCTCTCGAGCGGCTGGGGGCCGACGTCGTCGTCACTTCCGACGCCACCCAGATCGCCGAGGCCGAGCGCCTGGTCCTGCCGGGCGTCGGCGCCGCCGGCTACGCGATGCAGCGCATGGCCGAGCTGGGCCTGACCGACATCATCAAAGGCTTCCCCCGCCCCCTGCTCGGCCTGTGCCTGGGCCAGCAGCTGCTGTTCGCCGAGAGCGAGGAGAACGGCGGGGCGACGATGCTCGGCTTCATCCCCGGTCGCGTCACCCGCATGTCCGTCCGCGACGACCTGCCCGTGCCGCACATGGGCTGGTCCAAGCTGCACACCCTGTCCGATGACCCGATCCTGGAGGGTGTCTGCGACGGCGACTACGCCTACTTCGTCCACTCCTACGTCTGCCCCGACACGCCCGCGACGATCGCCTGCGCCGACTACGGCGCCGAGGTCCCAGCCATGGTCAGAAGCGGCAACCGCTGGGGCTGCCAGTTCCACCCTGAGCGCTCGGCCGCCGCCGGCGCCCGCATCCTGAAGAACTTCCTCGAGCTGCCCGCATGATCGTCTATCCCGCCATCGACCTGCGCGGCGGCAAGTGCGTGCGGCTGATGCACGGCCGCTTTGACCAGGTCACCGAATACGACCCCGACCCCGTCGCCCGCCTGACCGCCTTCGCCGATGAAGGGGCTGAATGGGTCCACGTCGTCGATCTGGACGGTGCCGAAGCCGGGCGCGCGGTCCAGCACGACCTGATCGGCCGTCTCGCCGCGACCCATCTGGCCCACATCCAGTCCGGAGGCGGCGTCCGCTCGGTCGACGATGTCGAGCGCCTGCTGACCGCCGGGGTCTCCCGCGTCGTCGTCGGATCGCTGGCCGTGACGAAGCCCGAGGCCGTGGCCGAATGGCTGGACCGCTTCGGCCCCAACCGCATCACCCTGGCCTTCGACGTCCGCGTCGGCGAGGACGGTGCGCCGACGCCCGCACTGAAAGGCTGGACCGAGGCGGCGGGCTTCGACCTCTGGACCGCGCTGGATCGCTATCCGGCCGGAACCCTGTCCCACGTCCTGGTCACCGACGTCGGCCGCGACGGCGCCCTGACCGGCCCCAATCTCGACCTGCTGGCCGAGATCGTCCGCCGCCGTCCCGAGCTGAAGGTCCAGGCGTCCGGCGGCGTCGCCACTCTGGACGACCTGAAAGCCTGCGCCGACATCGGCTGCGACGGGGCCATCACCGGCCGGGCCATCTACGAAGGCCGGTTCACGGTCGGCCGAGCCATTGAGGCGGTGCAATGACCGCCCGCCGCATCATCCCGTGCCTCGACGTCAAGGACGGCCGCGTGGTCAAGGGCGTCCGCTTCGAGGGCCATGTCGACATGGGCGACGCCTCCGAGCTCGCCGCCCGCTACCGCGACGAGGGCGCCGACGAACTGGTGTTCTACGACATCACCGCCAGCCCCGAGGGGCGGACGCTGGACTACGGCTGGGTGCGCGACATCGCGCGACTGCTGGACATCCCCTTCTGCGTCGCCGGCGGCATCCGCACGGTCGATCAGGCCGCAGCCTGCCTCGATAACGGGGCCGACAAGGTCTCGATCAACTCCCCGGCCCTGGAACGTCCCGAACTGATCACCGAGATGGCCGAGCGGCTGGGCAGCCAGTGCGTGGTCGTCGGCGTCGACAGCCGCCGCGAGGACGGCGACTACGTCGTGCACAAATACACCGGCGATCCGAACGCCCGGCGTCTGGCGGGCAAGAAGACCATGGAGTGGATCGTGGAGGCGCAGGACCGCGGCGCGGGCGAGATCGTTCTGAACTGCATCGACCAGGACGGCGTGCGCAAAGGCTATGACACCGCTCAGCTGTCGGATGCCAGGAACCGCCTGACCATTCCGCTGATCGCCTCGGGCGGAGCGGGTGCGCCGTCGCACTTCCTCGACGTCTTCGACCGGGCCAATGTGTCCGGCGCGCTCGCCGCCAGCGTCTTCCACTCCGGCCAGATCGCCGTGCCCGACCTGAAGGCCTATCTGGCCGGCGCGGGCGTGGAGGTGCGGATATGACGCCCTTCTCCCCTTGCGGGAGAAGGTGGCCCGGAGGGCCGGATGAGGGGTACCGAGATGCAGACGTTATGATCGCCTTGACCCTCGCTGCGAGCACCGAGTTTCACCCCTCATCCGTCTCGCTGCGCGAGCCACCTTCTCCCGCAAGGGGAGAAGGGAAATGACGCTCGACCCCACCACCCTCGACTTCGACAAGGGCGGCGGCCTGATCCCCGCGATCGTGCAGGACGCCGACACGCTCCAGGTCCTGACCCTCGCCTATATGGACCGCGCGGCGCTGGACGAGACGATCGCCTCCCGCGAGGCGACCTTCTTTTCCCGCAGCCGGGGCGGCCGGTGGCGCAAGGGCGAGACCAGCGGCAACCGGCTGAGCGTCGTCTCCATCACCCCCGACTGTGACGGCGACGCGCTCGTGCTCGCCGTGCGGCCGATGGGACCGGCCTGTCACCTGGGCACAACCAGCTGTTTCGACGACGCCGACGCGCCCGGCCTAGGTCGCATCGCCCGGCTGGAGCGCACCATCGCCGAACGCGCCTCGGCCGATCCGGAATCCAGCTGGACCGCCAAACTGCTGGCTCAGGGCCCCAAGCGCGCGGCCCAGAAGGTCGGCGAGGAGGGCGTGGAAACGGCGCTGGCCGGTGCCGCCGGGCCCGACGAAGAACTGGCGTCGGAAGCAGCGGACCTCATCTACCACTTGCTCGTTCTGTTACGGTCGCGTCACTTGTCGTTTCAGGCGGTGCTGGACGTGTTGGCCTCGCGCGAGCGAGCGGCCAAACAGCCACAATAGACGACGGAGGCTCGACCCTCCGGCAAAGGAGACGAGCGAGCATGACGGCTCTGGTGCTGTTCGGCGGCGGCGGCGATCTGGCGATGCGGATGCTCTTGCCGTCACTCTATTTCCTCGAGCACGACGGCCTCTTGCCCGACGGCCTCAAGATCATCGGCGCGGCCCGCTCCGAAGAGACTCGCGAGGAATACGTCGCCAAGGTGCGCGCCGCCGTCGAGGGCAAGGCCAGGGCCGACGACGCCTGGTCCGACGAGGCCTGGTCGAAGCTGGAAGCCCGCCTCGACTACCTGGCCGTCGACGCCACCTCGGCCGAAAGCCTCAAGCCCCTGCGTGACAAGGTCGGCTCGGGCTCGGTGACCAGCTTCCTCGCCGTGTCGCCCTCGCTCTATGCCCGCATCGTCACCGCCATGCGCGCGGCGGGCCTGGCTGAACCCGAGGACCGCGTCGTCCTGGAAAAGCCGGTCGGCCGCGACCTCGAAAGCTTCCGCGCCATCGACGACGCTGTGGCCGATGCGTTCGGCGAGCATCAGGTGTTCCGCATCGACCACTACCTGGGCAAGGAGACGGTGCAGAACCTGATCGCCCTGCGGTTCGGCAACACCATCTTCGAGCCGCTCTGGAACAATCTGTCGATCGACCACGTCCAGATCACGGTCGGCGAGACCGTCGGCGTCGGCGACCGCTGGCCCTACTACGACGAGTACGGCGCGCTGCGGGACATGCTGCAGAACCACATGCTGCAGCTGCTCTGTCTCGTCGCCATGGAACCGCCATCGGACCTCGACCCGGACTCGGTCCGCAACGAGAAGGTCAAGGTCCTACGCTCGCTCCGCCCCGTCACGCCCGACGAGGTCGAGCGGGTCACCGTGCGCGGCCAGTATGTCTCCGGCTCCGTCGAGGGCCAGCGGGTCAAGGGTTATGACGAGGAGCGCGGGGCCGACAGCGACACCGAGACCTTCGTCGCCATCCGCGCCGACATCGACAACTGGCGCTGGGCCGGCGTGCCCTTCTTCATGCGCACCGGCAAGCGCCTGCCCGAAAAGCGCACCGAGATCGTCATCCAGTTCAAGCCGGTGCCGCACTCCATCTTCGACCGCGACAGCCGGGGCGAGGTGCGCGCCAACCGCATGGTCATCGAGCTCCAGCCGGAGGAGGACATCTCGCTCACCGTGATGAACAAGCGGCCGGGCCTGGATCAGAAGATGCAGCTTCAGCGCATTGACATGTCCCTGTCCTGGGGCGTGAACCAGAAGGGGGCCAAGTCGCCCCGCCGCCGCATCGCCTATGAGCGGCTGCTGCTGGATGCGCTCAACGGCGACTCCACCCTGTTCGTCCGCCGCGACGAGGCGGAGAAGGCTTGGGAATGGGTCGACGGCGTCTCCGCGTCCTGGGCCGAGGGCAAGGTCAAGCCCATGCCCTACCGCGCGGGAACGTGGGGCCCGGACGCGGCGGACCTGCTGCTGGCGCGGACCGGGCGGGAGTGGAAGACCAATGGGTAGGCCCTTCTTCCTTTCGTCATTCCGGTCGGAGAGGCGAAGCCTCGCAGACCCGGAACAAGGCGGCGCGCGAGAGCGCGAACCTGTCACACACGCCGCTCGCGGCTGCATTTCGCCTCCGCTCCGCTTCGGCGCCGCCCGGTTCCGGGTCTCCGCTCCGCTTCGCCCGGAATGACGACAGTGATGATCGAATCCTTCCCCGACACCGACGTTTGGGCCGCCGCCATCGCCGCGCGGCTGGAGGAGACGCTCGCCGCCGCCGTCATCGCCAACGGCCGCGCGATCTTCGCCGGCTCCGGCGGCACGACGCCCTCGCCGATCTACGCCCGCCTCGCCCAGGCCGACATCGGCTGGGACCGCATCGCCGTCACCCTGGTCGATGAGCGCCATGTCCCGGAGACCTCGCCGGACTCCAACGCCCGGTTGATCCGCGACGTCCTGCTGCAAGGCCCCGGTGCCGCCGCCCGCTTCATCCCCCTCTATTCCCCCGCCGTGACCGTGGACCGCGCCGCCGCGCTCGCCGCCCATGCCCTGGCCCAGGCCGGAGACCGCTTCGACGCCGTCCTTCTCGGCATGGGCGAGGATGGCCACATCTGCTCGATGTTCCCGAACAGCCCGACGCTGAAGACCCTTCTGACCCCCACGCTGAAACCGACCGTCCTCGGCGTCCCGCCCGGCCGGGACGGCGCGGCCCCGCCCCAAGAGAGATTGTCGATCAACCTGCCCTGGTTGATGTCGGCCGGTCGCGTCATCCTGGGCCTGAAGGGCTCCGTGAAGCGTTCGGTCTTCGAGCGCGAGGCCGACGGCGACCCGGCCACGCAGCCGATCGCGGCGATGATCGCGGCCAAGGTCCCGCTCGAAGTCGTTTGGACGGAAAGCTAAACCCATGCCCCTGCACCCGACTGTCAAAGAGGTCACCGACCGCATCGTCGCCCGCTCGCGCGAGACCCGGTCCGACTACCTCCGCCGCATGGACGCCGCCCGCGACTCGGGCGTCGGCCGGGCCAAACTGTCCTGCGCCAACTGGGCCCACGCCTTCGCCGGCCAGACCATCGCCGACAAGCTGACGGCCATGACCGGCAAGACGCCCAATGTCGGCATCGTCACCGCCTACAACGACATGCTCTCGGCCCATCAGCCGTTTGAGCGCTTCCCCGACGTGGTCCGCAAGGCCGTGCGAGAGGTCGGCGCGACCGCCCAGGTCGCCGGCGGCACCCCCGCCATGTGCGATGGCGTCACCCAGGGCCGCCCCGGCATGGAGCTGAGCCTGTTCAGTCGCGACGTCATCGCCATGTCGGTCGGCGTGGCCCTGACCCACGACGCCTTCGACGCCGCCCTGTGCCTGGGCGTCTGCGACAAGATCGTGCCGGGCCTGTTCATGGGGTCGCTGGCGTTCGGCCACCTACCAGTGATCTTCGCCCCCGCCGGTCCCATGCCCAGCGGCATCCCCAACGCCGAAAAGGCCCGCGTCCGGGCCGAGTACGCGCAAGGCAAGGTCGATCGCAACGTCCTGCTGGCCAGCGAGATCGGGAGCTACCACTCGCCCGGCACCTGCACCTTCTATGGCACGGCCAACTCCAATCAGATGATGATGGAGATCTGCGGCCTGCACATGCCCTCGACCGCCTTCGTCCATCCGGAGACGGGCCTGCGCGACGCCCTCACCGCCGCCGCAGCGAAACAGGCGGTGAAGCTGGCCGAGAGCGGGACGGGCCGCATGGCCGACGTCGTCGACGAGAAATCCATCGTCAACATGATCGTGGCTCTGCTCGCCACCGGCGGCTCGACCAATCACGCCATCCACCTCGTCGCCATGGCGCGGGCGGCCGGCGTCCTGATCGACTGGACCGACATGGACCAGCTGTCCTCGGTCACCCCCCTGCTGGCCCGGGTCTATCCCAACGGTTCGGCCGACGTGAACGCGTTTCAGGCCGCGGGCGGCGTCGCCTTCGTCACGCGCGAGTTGGCTCAGGCCGGTCATATCCACTCTGACGTCCAGACCATCATGGGCCCGGGCATCCACCACTACTTCCAGGAACCGTCGATGGTGGACGGCGAACTGGTCTGGCGCGACGGCGTCGCCCAGAGCCTGGACACCGACATCCTCCGCCCCGTCTCCGATCCGTTCGACCGCGAGGGCGGCCTGCGCCTCGTTCACGGCAATCTCGGCCGCGCCGTCATCAAGGTCTCTGCGGTCAAACCCCAGCACCGCATCGTCGAAGGTCCCGCTCACGTCTTCGACAGCCAGGAGGATGTGCTCGCCGCTTTCCAGGCCGGTCGTCTGGACCAGGGCGGCGTTATCGTGCTCCGCTTCCAGGGGCCCAAGGCCAACGGCATGCCCGAGCTCCATTCCCTGTCGCCCCTGATGAGCGTGCTGCAGGATCGCGGCGTGCCCATCGCCCTCGTCACCGACGGCCGCATGTCGGGCGCGTCCGGCAAGACGCCCGCCGCCATCCACGTCACGCCCGAGGCGCTGGAAGGCGGCCCGCTGGCCTTCGTGAAGACTGGCGACATCGTCCGCCTCGACGCCGAGTCCGGGGTGCTCACCACGATCGCCGACCTCGCGTCCCGCCCGGCCGCGACCGCCGACGACGTCCAGTCCTGGGGCTATGGCCGCGAGCTGTTCGGAGCCTTCCGATCGGCTGTTTCCTCGGCCGAGGAAGGGGCCTCCGTCTGTTTTCAGGCCGCGGCGACGGCACGCCAGCCCGAGCTGCGTGACGTCGCCGATCCCAACATCCAGAACCGGGCGATCGACGCATGACGGTTCCTCAATCTCCGCTCATCCCCGCGAAAGCGGGGACCCAGTCCTTGAGTGAGGCGTGGGCGTCGGGATCAAGGGGTGAGCATAATCAGGGGCAATCATCGCCCAAAGCACTGGGCCCCCGCTTTCGCGGGGATGAGCGGAAGGGTGGGGAGTTCCATGTCGTCAAAATCTGAGAAGACCCTCCTCGTCGGCGACGTCGGCGGCACCAACGCCCGTTTCGCCATCGCCACCTGGAAGGACGGCCTGCCCGTCCTCGAGCACCACGAGAGCTTTCCGGCCGAGCAGTATCCCACCTTCCTCGAAGGCGTCGCCGCCTTCATCGACGGCTGCGAGGTCAAGCCGTCGGGCGGCGTCATCGCCGTGGCCGGGCCAGTCGAAGACGGTGCCATCGACCTGACCAACTCGCCCTGGGCCGTGTCGGAAACCGAACTGGCGACGCTGGGTCTGAATCCCGTGAAGCTGATCAACGACTTCGAGGCTCTGGCCTGGGGCGCGCCGATCGTGCCTGCGTCCGATCTCGTTCACCTCGGCGGTCCGGAGGCCGGCGATCCGCACGCGACGCTGGCGGTGCTCGGCCCCGGCACCGGCTTTGGCGTCTCCGCCCTGGTGCGCGACGCCCACGGCCGCGAGATGGCCATGCCATCCGAAGGGGGCCACGCCTGCTTCCCGCCCGGCGACCCCATTGAGGACGAGATCCTGCGCATCCTGCGTGAACGCTACGACCGGGTTTCCATCGAGCGTCTGATCTGCGGGCCCGGCCTTCTGAACATGCATCGCGCGCTCGCCCGCATCGAGGGCCGCGAGACCCATATCGACGACCCCGCGGAAATCACGCGCGAGGCGCTGGAGGACTGGGACAGCCCGTGTGGCGCGACGCTGGCGCGCTTCTGCGCCATCCTGGGAGCCGTCGCCGGCGACATCGCCCTGACGACTGGAGCCAAGGGCGGGGTCTATATCGCCGGCGGCATCGCGCCTCGCATCCTGGATTTCCTCAAGGCCAGCCCGTTCCGTCGTCGCTTCGAAAGGAAGGGCCGGTTCAAGGACTACATGGCCGACATCCCGACCTGGGTCATCACCCACAAGCACGCCGCGCTTCTGGGTGCCGCGCGCGTCGCCTTTACGGAGACGGCGTAACGGCGTTCGGATTTTTCGCTCACGCGTCCGTGAACCTGGCGTGATCGGCGGCGTTTCCCCGACTTCACAAGGAAGGGTAACCCCATGCGTAAACTGATCGCCGCCGCCGCCGCCGTCTTCGCCATCACCGGCCTCGCCGCCTGCGAGAACGCCGCCGAGAAGGAAGCCGGAGCCGAGGCCGACGCCATCGAGGCCCAGGCCAACGTCGAGGCCACTCGGCTGGAAAACCAGGCCGACGCCGCCGCGACCGACGCTGAACGCGACGCCCTGAACGCCCAGGCTGACGCGGTGCAGGAGCAAGCCGATGATCGCGCCGACGCGGTCGAAGATGCCGCCGGCAATGTCGACGGTGGAATGACCACCTCGAACACCCCCAACTGAGACTGACCCGGCGGGCGTCATGACCCCGCCCATCCTTCAGTAGGGCCGGCCCCCGTCGCGAAAGTGGCGGGGGCCTTCTCTTTTTTAAAGCCGGGTCTGGCCGCTCTGGATCGCTTCGAACCCAGCCGGGGTGAGCTTCTGGTAGCCTGTCCTGCCGCCACGCACATAGACCGGCGACACCTTCTCCGGGTCGAAGCCGTCGGTGACCAGGTCGACCTTGCGGTATTTGAAGGTACCCGTCGTCTCCAGCGCCTTGGCGATCCGCACGAACACCGGCCGGGCGTAGTGCGGCAGCTGAGCGTCGGCGTATTCTGCGAAGTCCTTGGGCGAGAACTTGCCCTCGATCACCAGGGTCACCATCCCCGCCTTGCCCTCGGCCCCCGGCACCGGCACGCCATAGGCGATGACCTCCTTGACCCCCGGCGCGTCCACCAGCCGCTGCTCCACCTCGGCGGTCGAGACGTTCTCGCCTTTCCAGCGGAAGGTGTCGCCGATCCGGTCGATGAAGTAGAAATAGCCTTCACTATCCTGACGCATCAGGTCGCCGGTGCGGAACCAGCGATCGCCGCGCTGAAACACGTCCGTCAGGATCTTCTTCTCCGACGCCGCCTTGTCGGCATAGCCCGAGAAGTCGTGGCGGATGTCGTTGCCGATCAGGCCGATGGCTTCGCCGATCTCGCCGGGCCTGGCCTCGATGCAAAAGCCGTTCGCCGTGCGCTCGGGCATCTCGGTGTCGATGTCGAACTTCACCAGCCGGATGTTGATCTGCTTCTTGAGGAACTTCGGCACCCGGCCGATCGAGCCCTGTTTGCCGTCGAAGTTGAAGACCGAGACATTGCCCTCTGTGGAGCCATAGAACTCCAGGATGTTCGGGATGGCGAACCGCGCCTGGAACTCCGGCCAGACATCGGGGCGCAGGCCGTTGCCGAAGGCGAGGCGCAGCTTGTGTCCCCGCTCGCCCTCCTGCTCGGGACAGTTGACCAAGTAGCGGCACAGCTCGCCGATGTAGACGAACACCGTGGCCCCGCTCGCGTTCACGTCCTTCCAGAAGCTGGAGGCCGAGAACTTGCGCCGCAGGATCAGCCGCCCGCCGTTCAGGAACGCCGGCCCAAGCCCGACCAAGCCACCCGTCGAGTGATAGAGCGGGAGCACATTGAACACACGATCCTTCTCGGTCGTTGCCGTGGCTCCGGCGAAGGCGCGCATATAGGTCCGTGCCCGGGCGTGGTGGATGCGCGCCGCCTTGGGCAGACCCGTCGTGCCGGATGTGTAGATGTAGAGCGCCGTGTCCCGGTTGGTCAGCCCTGCGCGCACCGACCGGGGTGGCCGTACCGAGGAGCCCCCACGCACGGCGTTGTCCAGGCCCCGCCGGTCCGATGTCTCGTCTTCGCCCCGTAGCCCCAGCACCCACAGCATCATGGTTCGGGTCACGAAGGGACGGGCTTCCTCGCACTGGCGCCACGTCTCCTCGTCGGCGACGACCTGGGACACGCCCGCGATGTTCAGACAGTGCGCCAGCGCCTGGCCGGTCAGATTGGTGTTGATCAGCGCCGTGGCGATGCCGACCTTGGAGAAGCCCATCCAGGCGGCGATGAACTCGGGCCGGTTGGTCATGACCAGACCGATCACGTCCGAGCGGCGTAGGTTCCGCCCCCGCGCCCAGTGGGCATAGCGGTTGGCCATGCCGTCCAGGTCGCGATAGGTCAGGGACCGGGTCTCGTCCTCGATGGCGATGCTCTCGCCGAACTTGTCGACCGCCTCTTCGAAGTCGTCGCAGACCAGGACATCACTATCCAGGCTGATGGGCTTGATGCGCTTCAACAGGCGGCGCAGGCCGGCGGCGAACTTCAGATCGCGTCGGATATTGGCCACCAGACCCATGGTCTCGGTCACTCCGTGTTCAGGCGTAAAGCACGGTCTTTGTGATGGACAAGGGCCAGCGTCCGGTCAACCGGCGGGGGAATCGATAGGGACGATGCCACGGTGTTTCCGGCCGATCGTGGCGCCAATACGCCGGTTGACGTAACGGCACGCCGGTCGGTCTCGGCTCAGCTTGCGGGCGCCACCCGCCAGATCACATTGCCCACGTCGTCGGCCACCAGCACCGCGCCTCGCGCATCGGTGATGACCCCGACCGGCCGACCTAGGGCCTCACCCTCGGCGTTCAGGAAGCCGGTCAGGAAGTCCTGAGGCGGCCCGGCCGGACGCCCGCCCGCGAACGGCACGAACACGACCTTGTAGCCGCTCTTGGGTTCGCGGTTCCACGACCCATGCTGGCCGATGAAGGCTCCACCGCGATAGGCCGCCGGCAGCAGCGATCCGTCGTAGAAATGCAGCCCCAGCGACGCCGTATGCGCCCCCAGAGCATAGTCGGGCCGCAAGGCGCGGGCCACGGCCTCGGGATTCTCCGGCTTCACCCGCCGGTCGACGGTCTGGCCGAAATAGCTCCACGGCCAGCCGTAGAAGCCGCCGTCCCGGACCGAGGTCATGTAGTCTGGCACCAGGTCATTGCCCAGTTCGTCGCGCTCATTGACCGCTGTCCACAGCTGCCCGGTCACCGGCTCCCACGCCAGGCCGACCGGGTTCCGCAGGCCCGAGGCGAACACCCGCGTCGCCCCGGTGGCAATGGTGATCTCCAGAATGGCCGCCCGGTTCACTTCCTCGTCCATGCCGTGCTCGGCGATGTTGGAGTTGGAGCCGACCCCGACATAGAGCTTGGTCCCATCGGCCGAGGCGACCAGCGACTTGGTCCAGTGATGGTTCCGCCCGGCCGGAAGGTCGGCGATCTTCGTTGGAGCCGCGTCGATCCGCGTCTGCCCGGTCTGGTAGGGAAAGGCGACGACCGCGTCCGCATTGGCCACGAACAGGCGGTCGCCGACCAGCGCCATGCCGAACGGCGACATCAGATTCTCGAGGAAGGCCGTCTTCGTCTCGGCCACGCCGTCGCCGTCGGCGTCGCGCAGCAGGGTGATGCGGTTGGCGCTCGGCACGGCCGCTCCCGCCCGGCTCATGACCAGCCCCTGGATCCAGCCCCGGATGCCGCCCTGCTTGTCCTCGGGCTTGGGCGGGGCGTTGGTCTCGGCCACCAGGATGTCACCGTTCGGCAGGCGATAGAGCCAGCGCGGATGATCCAGTCCCGAGGCAAAGGCCTGGACCGTATATCCCTGCGGCGCGGTCGGCATCTGGCCCTCCGGCCAGCCGACCGCAGGGGCGATGTTCACAAGCGGCAGCGGACGGCTGCTCGGCGGGACCAGCGTCGGATTTGGCCCATAGGTCGCGCCCTCGGGTGCCAGCGGACCGGCGCTACAGGCGGCAAGGGTCAGGGCGGCGAGCGAAGCGGCAAGGACGGTCAGGCGCATGGCGGCGGCTCCGGTCAGGGGGCGGTTTCGGGGAACTCGAGACGGCTCACGTCATAGCCCAGCGCCCGGGCGCGATCGACGAGCGCGGCCAGTTCGGCCTGGGACGGCGGGGTGCGGGTGTAGATCCACAGCTTCTCGAACCGGGGGTCGGCCGAGATGAACCAGCTGTAGTCGTCGGCCCGGTCCAGCACCCAGTATTCCCAGGTCACGAAGCCGCCGAAATAGGGGGCCCTCAGCTTGGCGTTGAAGCCGGGATCCAGGATCACGCCGGCCGCGCCCACGGCCCGCTCGCGCCCGTCGATCCCGCCCTGTCGGCAGGCGTCGCGCAGATCGACGCGCGTCGGCGAGACGATGACGTAATCGGTGGTGGCCGCCACGCAGCCGTCCGTAATTCGCATCGGCAGCCGCGCCACCTCCAGCCACTGGCCGGAATAGAAGCGTTGCAGATCGATCGGCTTGGTCGGCTGCGGGGCTCGGACCTGATCGGCGGGGATGGAGGTCGCGCAGGCTCCCAGCCCGAGGGCGAGGCTCAGCGCGAGGGCGGCGGTCAGTCTGGAGAGGATCACGGCTGGCTCCGGTCGTGCAGGGGAAGACCGAAGATACGGCTCCGGTTCCCGATCCGGACGCGGCGAATGCGCGCGGCGGTTCGCCTCAGCCCGGCGTCAGGTCGCGTGGCGGCCGGATGCGCCGGAACCGCGCCTCCACGAAGGCGAACAGGCCGAACGCGATCAGCCCCAGCGCGGTCAGCCCCAGCACCCCGCTCCCGCCCGGCTGGCGCTCCAGCGCATCCAGCGCCGCGCCGAACCCCGTCACCTCCGCCGCGCTGGCATGCCATCCCGCGATCGACACGAACACGCCGAGCGGCAGATAGGCTGCGCCGCGCGCGACATATCCTGCCCGGGCGATCGGAGAGACGGTGCGGCACAGTTCCGGCGAACAGGCCAGCGCCTCGCCGAAGTTCGCCTTCACGCCCTTGACGATGTTGCCGATGCCGACGCCCAAAATGACCAGACCCACCCCGATCAGCAGCCAGTCCCCGTGCGGCAGGGCGAGCAGTTCGGACGCCTTCTGCTGGTTCTCCGCGACATTGTCGGCACCCGCCGATCGTGCGTACTCGTCCAGGAACTCGAACACCGTGGACGCCAGCAGGCCGTAGAAGACCGCGCTAGCCGCCTGTCCCGCGCGCAGCATCAGCGCCTTCTTGGACGTCCCTTCGCGGTCCGCGTCGAATACCGACTGCAGCACGCGCCATGACACGAAGGCCCATAGCCCCAGCCCCAGCAGCACCAGCCAGACCCGCCCGAACGGCTGATCCGCGATCATGGCGACCGCGCCGCTGGAACCCACCGCGTCGCCGGTCATGTCCAGCGCCGCCATCAGGCAGATCACGCCGATGGAGACATAGACGAAGCCCCGTGCCCCGTATCCGACCCGCGCCGCCCCTTCGAGCAGCACCGGCAGCGGCGGCACGCGCCTGAGGATCGCGAACCGTCCGCGCCCGGCCTCGCCCAGCGCTGCAAGACGGGCGCGCACATCCTGGATCGGGGCGAAGACGTCGGCCATCGGGCCTCCTCATGAAAGCTGAGCCGGGAAACGCATCGTGACGGCGAAAGGCTCCGTCCGCCCCTTGAGCCGCCTGCGATCCGGGCCATATTCCGGCCACGGCGCAGCGGCCGGTCTGAGGGGCTCGCCATGCCGCCGGTCATCGACATCCAGGGCGTCACCAAGACCTACAAGGGCGGCCATCAGGCGCTGAAGACGGTCGACCTCCAGATCGGCAAGGGCGAGATCTTCGCCCTTCTCGGCCCCAACGGCGCGGGCAAGACCACGCTGATCTCGATCATCTGCGGGATCGTGACGCCATCGACGGGCACCGTCATCGCCGACGGCCACGACATCCTGACGGACTATCGCCAGGCCCGCACCAAGATCGGCCTGGTGCCGCAGGAGCTGACCACCGACGCCTTCGAGACCGTCATCGCCACCGTCACCTTCAGCCGGGGCCTGTTCGGCCGCGCGCCCAACCCCGCCTTCATCGAGAAGATCCTGAAGGACTTGTCTCTCTGGGAAAAGCGCAACGACAAGATCATGACCCTGTCCGGCGGCATGAAGCGCCGCGTCATGATCGCCAAGGCCCTCAGCCACGAGCCCGACATCCTGTTTCTGGACGAGCCCACCGCCGGCGTCGACGTCGAGCTGCGGCGCGACATGTGGGAGCTGGTCCGCCAGCTTCGCGAGCGCGGCGTCACCATCATCCTGACCACCCACTACATCGAGGAGGCCGAGGAGATGGCCGACCGCGTCGGCGTCATCCTCAAGGGCGAACTGATCCTGGTCGAGGAGAAGACCGCCCTGATGAAGAAGCTGGGCAAGAAGACCCTGACGCTGAACCTGCAGGACCCGTTGTCCGCCCTCCCGCCCGAACTGTCGGAATGGGACCTGACGCTGAAGGCCGACGGCAATGAGATAGAATACGTCTTCGATTCCAACGCCGAACGCACCGGCGTCCCGTCCCTGCTGCGCCGCCTGTCCGACCTCGGCATCGCCTTCAAGGACCTCAACACGCGCCAGAGCTCGCTGGAGGACATCTTCGTCAGCCTGGTCCACCAGGATAGCCGGACGGGAGCCGCAGCATGACCGTCAATGTCTGGGGCGTCTGGGCCCTCTACCGCTTCGAGATGGCCCGCTTCGGCCGCACCATCTTCGGCAGCCTGATCACACCGGTCATCACGACCGCGCTCTACTTCGTCGTCTTCGGCTCGGCCATCGGCGGGCGGATGGAGGAAGTCGGCGGCGTGCCCTACGGCGCCTTCATCGTGCCGGGCCTAGTCATGCTGTCGGTGTTCACCCAGTCGATCTTCAACGGCAGCTTCGGCATCTACTTTCCCAAGTTCACCGGCACGATCTACGAGATCCTGTCGGCCCCGCTCTCGCCGCTCGAGACCGTGACGGCCTATGTCGGCGCCGCCGCGACCAAGTCGCTCATCGTCGGCCTGATGACGCTGGCCACCGCCACCCTGTTCGTCCCGCTTCAGGTCGATCACCCCCTGGCCATGATCGGCTTCCTCGTCTTGATTTCGGTGACCTTCAGCCTGTTCGGCTTCATCATCGGCCTGGTGTCCAACAGCTTCGAGCAGCTGCAGTTCATCCCCATGCTGGTGGTCACGCCCCTGACCTTCCTGGGCGGCGCCTTCTATTCGATCGACATGCTGCCGCCCGCCTGGCGCACGGTGACCCTGTTCAACCCCGTGGTCTATCTGATCGACGGCTTCCGCTGGGCCTTCTACGGCATGAGCGACGTGGGCGTGGGCGTCAGCGTCGGGGCCATGATCGCCTTCTTCCTGATCTGCCTGTCCATCGTCGGCTGGATGTTCAAGACCGGCTACCGCCTCAAGAACTGAACGGAGCGACCCCCATGCCCAAGGCCCTCTGGAACGGCGCCGTCATCGCCGACAGCGACGACACCGTGGTGGTGGAAGGCAACCACTACTTCCCGCGCGACGCCGTCGATCCGGCCGTGCTGCGGCCCTCGTCGACGACCACGGTCTGCCCGTGGAAGGGCACGGCCTCCTACCACTCGATCGTCGTTGACGGGAAAGAGAACCGGGACGCCGCCTGGTTCTATCCCGAGCCCAAGTCGGCGGCGGCCGAGATCGCCGACCGCATCGCCTTCTGGAAGGGCGTCGAGGTCCGCTGACCCCACCGTCGTCCCGGTCATTGGACGGCCTCAATGACCGGGCGTAAGAGGCCCGCCATGTCCGACGCCCCTCCCCCTCCGTCCGACGCCGAGCCCAAACCCTCCGGCGCGCCCGAGCCCTTCCGTCGAGGCCGTATCGTCTGGGGTCGCCCACCCGAGACCGTGTTCCGCGCCGGCCCCCTGCCACGGCCGCCGCAGAGCTGGAGCGCGCCGTTCAAGACCCCGGCCCAGCCGCCCCGCCCCGCGCCCCGGCCAGCGACGGAGCCGTCGACCAACATCTTCACCGGCTCCATGATCCCCCGCGCCGTGCCGGAGCGCCCCCTGCCTGGCGAGCGCCCTCTGGCCCCCGAGGTCGAAGAGCCGAAGCCCGCGCCTGCTTCCCGCATGGCGCGCGTGGAGCCGTCTGCGGCGGCGCCTCGGCCGACGCCCGCAGCTGGACCCCGCGTGGATACGCCCGCCGCGCCTGAACCCCGTCAGGAGGTGCGTCCCAGTCCGGAGCCCGCCTCCGCATCCACAGCGTCGCTCGACGTCCCCCGCGCCCCGGCTGTCGCGCTCGCGCCAATTGCGGAGACGCCCGCCCCGACCGTCGTGGTCCAGCCTGTTGCGGCACCGTCGTCCGGTCGGCGCGGTCTGATGATCGGCGCGACCGTGCTCGGCGTCGCGGCGCTCGGTGGTCTCCTGATCTGGGCGCTGAACCGCCCGCCCGCTGCGCCCCTGCCCTACGACGCGCCCGCCGCCTCGACCGCGCCCGCGCCAGTCGAGGCCGCGCCGCTCCCGGACGTGGTCGATGCGGTCCCCGTCGAGGAGGACGCCGCTCCCGCCACGACCGCCGACGAGGCCGAACCGGACGCCGCGCCCGCGCCTCCCGTTCGTGCGCAGCCTACGCCGTCCTCGGCCCCTGCCACGACGCCACCGCGCCCGGCCGCAACCCAGACGCCACCGCCGTCACCGGCTCAAGAGGTGCAGGCTCCCGCGCCTCAACCGGCCGCTCCGCCGGTCATCCAGACCGCGCCCCTGGTCGTCGATCCGCCCACCGCCGCCGAGGCCGCCCCGACCGACCCGGACGCCCCGATCCTCACCCGACCGCAGCCGCTGGGGTAGGCACCGGCTATCGCCGTTGACGAACACGCCCGATCGGTGTTCGCTAACCCAGGGTTGGATAGGGTGAAGATGATGGCCGGAAAAATCCTGTCGATCGACGACTTGCAGACGGTGACGAAGACAGGCGTCATCATGCGTTGTCGGGAGTGGTCCGAGACCGAGGTGCACGGCGGCTCGGCCCAAAAAACGTCGCACATCGGCCCCGAAGGCGGCAGCGTGACCATGCCCGGCGTCAGCATCAGTTCCACCGTTCGCAACCGCCTGCACATCTTCGTGCGTCCCGACAGCGGCCCGGAGTTCGATCAGACCTTCGTCAATCCCGGCGTGGGGGTCCGGGAAGGGCACACCGTGTCCATCGTCTACGTCCCCAATGAGGGCGGCGAGCCGGTGGCCCTGGTTAATCATGACACGGGCAAGAGCCGCGTCTTCGAAGGTCGAGTCTCGTCGTTGCTGGGCGCTCCGCCCGCGTCTCCGCTCGTCGCCATGATCGGTCCCCTCTACATGATCGCCTTGATCCCGCTGCATCTCTCAACCTACTGGCTCGCCTTCACAGGCAAGCTGAACCACCTCGACGGCGCGCTGGGGCGCGGTCTGGGCGGCCTAGTCGAATGGACGCTTCTCAACGGCCTGTTGATCGGGCTGATGTTTGCTCTGGGGCTACTGCGTCCAGGTATTCCCGCCGGACTTCGCGAGGGCGTCGTCGGCCGTATCCGCAGCCAGGTCGACGCGCTTCTCGCGACTCGGCCAGCCGAGGCTGCAACCTAGCCCCGCTCCGGGACCCGGTAGGGCAAGTACCCCCGCTCCACCATGCGCCTCAGGCCCTCATAGGCCTCCGACAACTCCTCGTAGACCTGTCTCAGCGCCGCCAGCCGTTCCGCGTCGTGCGGCGCCACAGCATGGCCCTGCTCGGTTAGCCGCAGCGCTTCGGCGATCCAGCGCGCCCGCGCCGACGCGGCCGCCACCGCCAGCCTCTGGAACGCCGCGGGCTCGGTATGGCTGGCCCCCAGCCCCATCACCTGCGGGATGACCTCGCGATTCGACACGAAGGCCGTGTAGTCGATCTGTTCCAGGTATCCGCGCAGCTTCCGCTGCTCCTGCGGATCGGAATCCGAAGGCTCGAAGTGGTCCCTTCGGCTGCGCGTGCTGGCCGTCATCATCGTGCCCATCGCGGTCTCCCGGACGCAAACTGCTTTTGGAAGGGTGCGCCCGGCCGGTTAACGCAGCCTTTCAGGCCGCCGCGCGGCTCGCCTTCGCCGCCCTGCCCACCGGGCCCAGGTGGGTGTGATCGAAGCTGGAGGCGTACTTCAACCCATAACCGATCATCCGGTCCCACCCGATGTGGGCGGCCCAGATCAGGGCGAAGGGCAGGGCGGCCGGCAAGACCGTCATCCCGATGAGGCCCAGCACCGCCGGACCGATCTCGGTATGGGTGAGGTTGTAGGCCAGCGTCCCCGCGCCGCGCCCGAGCCCATAGGCCAGAAACGCCAGGTCGGGCACGAGGAACAGGCCGGCGAACCACCACCATGACAGACCCGTGCCCTCATAGAGCACGCAGGTCACGACCAGCAGCGCAAGACCCTCGAGCCGGAGAAGGCGGCCGGGCCAGCCGCTGGCGCCGCCCTCGGTCTGAATGATCGCGCCCGTCATTTCGTCTCTCCTTGAACCAGCCAGGTCACGCCCAACGCCAGAAGCCAGCCCAGCCAGGCCGTGAAGACCCACTGGGTGATCTGAAACTCGGGGAAGGCGGGATCGACGGTGGCCAGCAACTCGACCTGCCCCACGATCCACAGCGGGGCCAGCAGCAGGGCGACGCCACCCAATCCTCGCGTCCAGGCGCCGCGCGCCACCGGCCCGCCGACCAGCGCCAGTCCGACCGCCAGTGTCCAGGCCGCCAGCAAGGTCTGGCCGAGCCACTCGCCGATCGCCACGCCGGCGAACTGGTGCAGCGCCTGATAGGTGCCGACCGCCACGGCGCTTTCGGCCGCCGATCCGTCCAGCGCGCGATCGGCCAGACCGGGCACCACGAACACCCAGCGCGACAGGCCGACGGCCTGCGCCACCGCCGACGCCGCTCCGGCCGCCGCCGCCCACACCGGCCAGCGTCCGCCGCTCGCCCGGATCGCCGCGCCCGTCCAGGCCGAAACCCACAGGAAGCCCAGCGCGCACACCGCGAACGCCAGCCAGATCAGGATCAGTTCTGGTCCGCCCGCGCGGAACGCCACCAGCACCTGTAGCGGCGGCTCCCTCAGCACATCGTCGTATCCGAACCGGTCGACCAGCAGGGCGAAGGGAATGTTGGCAGCCAGGGCGAAGCCGACCATCGCCGCCCCTGTCGCTCGTTTCGATCTCATGGTGGCGATCAACTCTATGTCTCACTTGTGAGACATTGCTATATGTCTCATACATGAGACATGTCAACTGTCAGCGATTCGCCCGGCCGATCCCGCGACCGCGCCGCCACCGAAGCGGCGATCGTCTCCGCCGCCGAGCGGCTCCTGCTGCGCGACGGCTGGGGCGGGCTGAACGTCAACACCCTGGCGACGGAGGCCGGCGTCGACCGCAAGTTGATCTACCGCTACTTCGAGGGCGTCGAGGGCGTGGTCGAACGGCTTGCTGGCCGTCTCGACCTGTGGCTGGGCGAAACCCTGGCCGCCCGCCCGGTCACCGAGGCCCGGTCCTATCGAGACTTCGCGCGCGAGATGCTGATCGGCTATCTGGCTGCGCTCAGGGCCAATCCCCTGATCCTGCGCCTGCTCGCCTGGGAACTAACGGGCGACACCCCGCTGCTGCGGCGAATGGAGGCCAAACGCTCGGCCGTGTTCCAGCGCTGGACCGCATCGCGTCGCCCCGCCCTGCCCTTGCCTCAAGGTGTGGACGTGGTCGCCCTCAACGTCGTGTTTCTCGCCGCCGTCCAGCATCTGGCGCTCGCCGCCGTGACGCGCGACCGCTTCGCCGGCGTGACGCTGGATGACGCCGGCTGGACCCGGATCGAGGCCGCCATCGACCGGATGCTCGCGGCCTACCCGGACTGACGCGCCGACGGCCACGTCGCGGCCTTCGATCTTGCATCCAATTCACGGGCTCGCGGCCTCAGACCCTCATAAGGTCCAGGATCGCCATGACCGCTTTCGCCTCCACCGCACGCCTCAGCCGCTATCGACCGGGGCTCGTCCAGCAGGCGCACGCGCATGATGAGGCGCATCTGTCGTTGCTGCTGTCCGGCGGCTTCGAGGAGCAGGCGGGGCGGCGGCATCATGCGGCCGAACCCGGACAGCTCGGCCTTCGCCCGGAGGGCCTGCGCCACGCCGTTGCCTTCGGCGGCACCGGCGCCGTCGTCTTGACGCTGGGCGTGTCATCTTGCGACGGCGCGCGCGGGTCCTTCGCCGAACCGGCCTGGACGCCGCCCCTGCCCGGTCGTCACCTCCGCCGCCTCGTGCCCCTGATCCTTGAGGGTGGCGAGGACGCGCCCGAGGCGATCTGGGATGTGCTGGCCCTGATCGACCTGCGCGCCGAGAGCCCCCGACCTGACCCCTGGCTCGCCGATGTCCGCGACCAGCTGCGAGCTTGCCCCGGCCCGACGCGCGTGTCGGACCTCGCCCTACGCGCGGGCCGCCACCGGGTGCATCTGGGCCGTGCCTTCCTGACCGCCTACGGCGAGACTCCGTCGGAGTTCCGCCGCCGCGCCATGCTGGATCGGGCGCTGGGCCTGATGGCGTCCGGCCAGCCGCTGGCCGCCGCCGCCATCGACGCGGGCTTTTCTGATCAGAGCCACTTCAGCCGCGCCTGCCGCGACCTCTACAATCTTCCGCCCGGTCGCCTCGCCTCCCGGCTGCGCGGCTGATCCGCCTCACCGAGGTTGCATCCGTTCAAGACCGGGGCGGCGCGACGGTCTTTCCTGTCCTCGAAACGAGGAGTCTCACTTCATGCGTCCCGCCCTGACCGCCGTCCTTGCCGCCTGCGTCGCCCTCGCGCCTCTGGCCGCCGCCGCCCGGGCCGGGCCTGCGTCGGCCGTCGCCACGCCGCAGGCCACCGCCGCCGACGCCGCCGCCTTCGATCGCGCGACCGCGACAGTGCTGGAACGGATGCGCGTCGTCGCCGCCACACCGGGCGCGGCACCCGCCATGGCCGTCGTCATGGTCCGGCGCGGCCAGCCCCCGGTGATCTGGACCCACGGCCATCTGTCCACCGAAGCGGGTGCCGCCCCCGCCGACGCCGACACCCCCTTCTACATCGCCTCCCAGACCAAAGCCTTCATGGGCCTGCTGGCCGTGCGGCTGGACGCCGAGGGCATGTTCGATCTGGACCAGACCCTCGCCGAGGTCTGGCCCGACCTGACCCTGCCCGCCCCCGCCGATCCGGCCGTCATCACCTTCCGCGATCTGTTGAGCCACCAGGGCCCGTTCGAGACCCCCGCCCTGTCCTATCGCACGGCTTACGTCGACCTTGTGCCCGCCGCCGACTACGGGCGTCTGATGGCCGAGGGGTCCCAAGGGCGCGAGCCGGGCTTTCGCTATTCCAACCTCGGCTACCTCGTCTATTCGGCGGCGCTGGAGCTGACGACCGGCCGCGATTGGCGCGACTGGCTGGACCAGGCTCTGTTCCAGCCTGCGGGCATGACGCGATCCGGCGCGAGGGCCAGCCGTTTCGACGGCATCCCCCTGTATCACCGCTGGATGGGCGAGCGCGGCTGGGACGCTTTCGAAGGCAAGCCCGACGATCTGATGCACGCGGCGGGCGGCCTGGTCATGTCGCCCAACGACATGGCGCGCTGGCTCTCGATCCAGCTGGGTGAAGCGGCAGGCGGCCTCGACCCCGCCTGGGTGCGCGAGACCCAGAGTCTGGCCGTTGCCGCCGACATTCGGGGCGACGGGGTGCCATGCCAGGGCTATGGCCTGGGCTGGAACCTGTGCCGCATCGGAGCGGTCGATGTCCGCGCCCACGGCGGCGGCTACACCGGCATGCGCTCGGCCATGGCCGTCTCGCCCGACCTCGGCGTCGGCTTCGCCTTCTTCAGCAACAGCGACAGCCTGACGGGCGGCCTCGGCCAGATGATGGTCCAGACCTTCTTCGAGACGGTCCAGTCGGCGGAACCGCCCGCCATGACCCTGGAGACCTTCGGCCAGCAGTATGGCGAGCGCCTCGCCCGTTTCGCCGCCCAGCGCATGCAGGCCGTCGAGGCCCGGCGCGCGGAGGCCCAGTGGGCCGGCTGGACCTGGCGTCCGTCGCCCGCCGACCGGGCGGCCTATGTCGGAACCTACCGCCACGCCACGCTCGGCGACCTGGCTGTCGTCACGCAGGGCGAGGCCGTTCAGGCCCGCATGGGCGTCGTGACCCGCCCGCTGGAGCCCGCCGCCCCGGACCTGTTCGGCATCACCGACGGCCTGGCCGATCCGCCCAGCCCGGTTCGGTTCGAGCGCGCCGACGGACGGGTCACCGCCGTGGTCTGGGACGCGGAGAGGTTCGAACGCCTGCCCTAGGACCGGCAAGCGTCTTCCATCTCCTTGAAATGTTCTTCCTCGCAGGGCGCGGGCATGGCGGGTGCGTCCGCCCGCGTCACCACCCGCGCCCCGCCTTCCAGCGTGCGGTGGACCGGGCATTTGTCCGCGATCTCGAACATGCGGGCGCGCTGCTCCTCGTCAAAGGTTCCTTCCAGCTTCAGGGTCCGCTCGAACACGTCCGGCGGCGTCTGGCCGGGCTGTTTCTCGTGGCGCACCTCGACGGAGGCGCGCTCCAGCGGCAGGCCCTTCCGGTCGGCATAGAGCCTCAGCGTCATGACCGTGCAGGCCCCCAGCCCCGCCGCCACCAGCTCATAGGGCGTCGGCCCGCTGGCCAGTCCGCCGACCGACACCGGCTCGTCGGCCAGCAGCATGGCGCCACCCGAAT
>NZ_LJHU01000056.1 GCF_001295975.1 Brevundimonas sp. AAP58
CTCCACCGCTTCGCGGTCCCCCTCCCCCAACGGGGGAGGATTTTCCTGGGCGGCCTCATCGCATGCGCCTCACGCCGGCGAAGGGGTCGGGGTCGGCCTCGGCTTCCTCGAAGCCGAAGTGCTGGAAGCCGGCGCGCATCTCGGGGCTGAGGGGGGCTTCCACGATCAGCTTGCCGCCGGAGGGGTGATCCAGCTCGATCCGGCGGGCGTGGAGCTGGAGCTTCAGGGGGCCGGACAGCTCGGCGCTGCGTTCATCGCCGTATTTGGGGTCGCCGAGGATGGGGTGGCCGATGGCCTTCATGTGGGCGCGCAGCTGGTGCGTGCGGCCGGTGAAGGGGCGGAGCGCCAGCCACGACGCCCGCTGGCCCGCGTGGCTGATGAGGGCATAGGCCGTCTCGGCGGGTTCGGCGCCGTGCTCCTTGGCGTCGGCGGGACGCATGATCTCGAAGTCGTTGATGCCGGTCTTCTTCAGCGGCAGGTCGATCTGGCCAGCGGTGGGCTTGGGCAGGCCGATGACCAGCGCCCAGTAGGTCTTCTTGGCCTGACGCCGGGCAAACGCGCCGGCGAGGCGCTTGGCGGCCTCGGGGCCCTTGCCGAGCAGGAGGACGCCGGAGGTGTCGCGGTCCAGCCGGTGGACCAGGCGCGGGCGCTCCATCCCCTCCCCCCAGGCCGACAGCAGGCGGTCGACGTGGCGGGTGGTCTTGGTGCCGCCCTGGACGGCCAGGCCCCAGGGCTTGTTGAGCGCGATGACGAGATCGTCCTCGTAGATCACCAGCGACTTGGCGAAGGCGACGTCGGCGGGGCTGAGCGCCTGATGCTCGCCCGGCGCGCGGACAACGGCGTCGGGGATGGGCGGGACGCGGACGGCGGCGCCGGCGGTCAGGCGGCCTTCGGGCCTGATACGGGCCCCGTCGACGCGGATCTGGCCGCTGCGGGCCATCTTCTGGACCTGGATGTTGGACAGGTGGGGCCAGCGACGCCGGAACCAGCGGTCCAGGCGGATGCCGTCCTCCGCCTCGGCGACGTAGAGCGTCTTGACCTCGCGCTTGGGGGCCTCGTCGGTCACAGGGCGGCTCCGAAGACGCGGCGGGCGATCATCAGACCGAGGACCAGGGCGGCGCAGGACAAGATGACCGACAGGGCGACGTATGCGGCGGCGAGGCCGAACTGACGTCGCTCGATCATCTGGACGGTCTCCAGCGAGAAGGCCGAGAAGGTGGTGAAGCCGCCGAGCAGGCCGACGGCGGCGAACAACCGAACGCTCTCGCCCCCCTGCCCGCGCTGGGCCAGCCAGCCGACGAGCAGGCCCATGAGAAGGCCGCCGATGACGTTGGCGGACAGCGTCGCCCACGGCCAGGCCGCGCCGGGCGCGAGACGCGCGGCCGCGAGCCCCGCGCCATAGCGGGCCATGCTGCCGAGCGCTCCGCCCAGGCCGACGATGAGGAGACGTTCCATTGTGCGCGGCTTATAACGCCGATTGCGGCGAAGCGAAGGGAGGCGCGCATGCACGATCTGGGACTGGCGGTCGTCCACCATGTGCTGGTGTTCGGTCTGGCCATCATGTTGGCGATGGAGCTGGCCTATCTGAGGGCCGATCCCGTGCCCGTGACGCGACTGGCGAGGCTGGACGCAGGCTATGGCGGGGTCGCGGTGCTGGTACTGATCGTCGGCGTCGCGCGGGTGATCTGGGGCGCCAAGGGCTGGGTCGCCTATGAGGGCAATTCCTGGTTCTGGGCCAAGATCGCGACTTTCACGGTGATCGGGCTGATCTCGATCCTGCCGACCATACGGTTCATCCGCTGGAGCCGGGCGCTCAAGGCGGACGCAGGCTTCCGGCCGCCCGCGGGCGAGGTGGCGAAGACGGCGTTATGGGTGCGCATCGAGGTGCTGCTGCTGTTCCCGCTGGTCGGCTTCGCGGCAGCGATGGCGCGGTCCTGAAACCAAGGTGTCGGAAACTTCACTTGCCGCCGTTCAGGGTTAACGGCGATATCAGTCTTCGCTTTCGGCGCGAAGGGCGTCGGAAGCTTGGCCGGATCGGTCTAGGGTCATGACCATGTCGCAACAGGACCAGCCGCCCCCCTCCGCGCCGCCGCCGATCCTGCCGCCCGTCGAGGTCGAGCCGGCGGGGACGGCCACGCGCGCTGATCGGGGCGAGCCGCCCCCCATTCCGCGCTCACGGCCAGAGCCGACGACAGCCCAGGAAGGCATCCTGCGGCCGATCCAGGAGAGCGACTATTTCACGCTGGATCCCGAGGCGATCTCGGTGATCTCGGCCAACATCGACCGGTATTTCAACCAGGCGCTGGACATCTTTCCGTTCTGGGAGACCGAGAACAAGCCGGATCGCTTCCACGTCCTCTACACCCGCCAGATCGAGGAGCGATTCCCCGCCGACGCCGACATTCGGGGGCGGATCTTCGGCTACGGACGCCGGGTGTTCGACGCGCTGCGCATTCACGTCATCATCAAGCGGCTGACGCAGGGCCTGGCGCTGATCGGTTTCGCCGCCATGGCGATCCTGGGACCGACGCTGTTTGCGGAGTGGACGGGCGGCCAGCCTCAGGGGCTGGGGCTGGCGGTTCTGGGCATGCTGATCACCGCGGGGCTGTTCTACGGCGTATCGGCCATCCTGTTCGTGCAGTACCGGTTCCGGCTGGAGAACGATTCCTACGAGCTGTCGCGCGAGATCGTGCAGCGGACGCGCGAGCTGCAGAATCTGTTCACCAACGCCCGAGCCCTGTCGGACCAGGCCGAGACGACCTACGCCACCGACGGCAAGGGCTGGGGCCAGAGGGCGCTGTTCCTGACGCGGCTGGTCCTTTGGCTGGGCGCGCGAATGGAGCATCTGGAGAAATACGCCCAGCTGGAGCTGTGGCGCGTGCGGCGCGAGCGGTACTGGATGCGCTGGGTCGGGCGGATCACGACGCCGTTCGTCCTGGTCGTCTGGCTGGCGGTCTTCGCCTTCTGGCCAGCGCCGGCAGGCAATGAGGTCGGATTCCGCGTGCTGCAGGGCGTGGCGCTGCTGATGGGTCTGATCGTGTCGTGGCTATCCTATTACCGCTGGCAGACGCCGACGGCGGCGGTGAAGGACAAGCTGGGGCTGGACGGCTGGGTCCGCTATGCCTCGCTGGACCTGGACAACACCATCGGCGACCAGGTGCGGCGCGACAAGGAACGGCTGGTCGAGTACCGGGCCCTTACCCGCGGCCGCTGATCGCGGCGCGGACCTCGCGCGCGTCGTAAGCCTCGCCCCGATCCGGCATGGGGCCGCGCCCCAGCCGGACCTCTAGCACAGTGGAGGTCGGCGAAGGGCCGCTGAAATTCAGGCCTACGCCGACGCCCACACCCGACCCGGAATGGCGGTAGCCGCCATATCGGCCCGAACTGGAGCCGTAGCCGACCGAGACGTTCGGCCGGAACCCGCCCGCGCTGTCCGGACGACCGTCGACATAGCGCTGCGTGACCTCGAACCAGTCATAGCCCTGTTCCAGCGTCAGCTCGGCCGCACGTAGCAGGGCAAGGTCCGCCACGGGCCCCGGCGCGCCGACGCCGTTATAAGTGACGCGATAGCGGTCGCTCTCGATCCGCTGTTCAGCATAGCCCTGCCCGCCGGGTCCCCCTTGCGGGCCATAGGGCGCGAGCGAGGCGCAGGCGGCGAGCGACAGGGCCGAGGCGGCGATGGCGAGGATACGGATCATGGCGACGCTTCCTTTGGGACGTTAAGCGCGGGAAGGACGGGCGCGTTCCTTCTCCCCTTGCGGGAGAAGGATCACAGCATGAGCCCCATCGCCTCCGCCAGAGCTCTGAAGTCTTCCGGCGGCTCGGCGGTGAGCGTCCGCTCGCCGCCGTCGGGATGCGGAAACCTCAGCGCCGCCGCGTGCAGCATCAGACGGGGTGCCGCCCGGCCCGCCGCCGTCAGCGCCCCGCCATAGCGGACGTCTCCAATCAGGGGCCGCCCGATGTGGGCCATGTGAACCCTCAGCTGATGCATCCGCCCGGTGAAGGGCTGGAGTTCGACCAGCGCCCCCTCCTCACTCGCCGACAGGGTGCGGTATCGGCTGCGCGAGCCTTGCGCCCCCTTCGTGTCGAAGGCAGCGATGCGCATATAGCTCTCACGCCCGATCTCCTGCCGGATCAGGGGCACATTGATGTCGCCCTCGCTCGGCTCGGGCGCGGACGAGACCAGCGCCAGATAGGTCTTGGTCAGCCGCCGCGCCTCGATCGCCTTGCCCAGGAACCCCGCCGCCGGCTTGGTTTTCGCCGCCAGGATGACGCCGGAGGTGTCGCGGTCCAGCCGGTGGACCAGTTCGGGCCGCTTGCCGTTCGACCGGGCGAAGGCCCAAAGCAGGTCGTCCAGGGTGTGGGCCTTTATGCGGCCGCCCTGACTGGACAGGCCCGCGGGCTTTGCGAAGGCGATGACCGCCGCGTCCTCATGGATGACCCACGAACGGACCGCGGCAATCTCTTCGGGGCTCAGGGAAACGGGGGCGCGGGTCACCCCGTGCGCTTAGCGGAGCAGGCCGCGCTTCGCCATCATGCGGCTGTACCAGACGAAGAAGACGCACCCGACGAAGATTACCGCCTGCATGATCCAGGTCCCTTCCGGCATCACCTCGGCCTGATCCGACAGGGCATAGGCGTAGACGAGGCTGCCGACGTAGGCGATCAGCGACACCCCGAAGACCGGGACCGCCAGCCTGTTTCTGAGTAGCAGCAGCACGGTCCCCAGCATCGCCCCCCACACCCCGATGGCCCAGACGGCGGTCATCCACGCAGGCATGGCCTCGTAGCTGGCGATCTGCGCGTCGGTCATGCCCATCTGGCGCAGCCAGGTTTCGCCCTGCAGCGCCGTCATGGTGTAGTCGATACAGCCGAAGGCGTTCCACAGCAGGCCCACGACCCCGACCACCCAAAGGTGCCATGGTGTCCGCGCGCCCGACGACGCGCTCATGATGCTGACCATTGTCCCCTCCCAAGGATCGTTCAGATCGGAGACGATACGCCGATCAAGCGTGGCGGCAAGCTAGGAGCCCTCCGCCCTCGCCGCCCGCAACGCCGCCCAGCGTTCCAGCCGCGCCTTGACCTTCTCCTCGTGGCCTTCGCCTTTCGGGGCGTAGAAGACGCGGCGGTCCATGCCGTCGGGGAAGTAGTTCGCCCCGGAGAACCCGTCCTCGGTCGAGGGGTCGTACTGGTAGCCCGCGCCGTAGCCGAGCGACTTCATCAGCTTGGTCGGCGCGTTGCGGATATGGGCGGGCGGCATGAGGGAGCCGGTCTCGCGCGCGGCTTTCGACGCCGCCTTCCAGGCCTCATAGACGGCGACCGACTTCGGCGCGGTGGCCAGGTGGACGACGGCCTGGGCCAGGGCGAGCTCGCCCTCGGGCGAGCCGAGGAAGTCGTAGGTGTCCTTGGCCGCGTTGGCGACCAGCAGGGACAGGGGATCAGCCTGGCCGATGTCCTCCACCGCCATCCGCACGATGCGACGCGCGAGATAGAGCGGGTCCTCGCCGCCATTCAGCATACGGGCGAGCCAGTAGAGGGCGGCGTCGGGATCCGAACCGCGTACCGATTTATGAAGCGCGGATATGAGGTTATAGTGCTCTTCTCGACTCTTGTCGTAAGCCGGAGCGCGCTTCTGCAGGACGCTCGCCAGCCCCTGGACATCCAGCGGCTCGGGCGGCAGGGCGAACAGGGTTTCGGCCATGGTGAGCAGGTATCGACCGTCCCCATCAGCGAGCGCCAGCAACGCCTGACGCGCTTCAGGCCGGAGCGGAAGCGGTCGGCCCTCGTTATCCTCAGCACGCGTCAACAGTTGATCTAGCGCCGCGTCGTCCAGCCGCTTGAGCACGAAGACCTGGCTGCGGGACAGGAGCGCGCCGTTCAGCTCGAACGAGGGATTCTCGGTCGTGGCGCCGACCAGGGTGACGACCCCCTCCTCCACGAAGGGCAGGAAGCCGTCCTGCTGGGCGCGGTTGAAGCGGTGAATCTCGTCGACGAACAGCAAGGTCGACTGCCCGGCCGCGCGGCGAACCCGGGCCTGTTCGAACGCCTTTTTCAGGTCCGCGACGCCCGAGAAGACCGCGCTGATCGACTGGTACTGATAGCCCGCCGCCGTCGCCAGCAGCCGGGCGATGGTGGTCTTGCCCGTGCCCGGCGGTCCCCACAGGATCATCGACCCCAGCCGCCCGGCCTCGACCATGCGACGGATGGGTCCACCCTCGCCCAGCAGATGGTCCTGGCCCACCACCTGGTCCAGCGAGGCGGGCCTCAGGCGGTCGGCCAGCGGCGCGTCCCCCTTGTCGCTTTCTGGCGGATGGACGCCCGAGGCTTCGAAAAGATCGGTCATGCCGCTATGGTGGGGGCTGACGTCGCCGAAAGAAAGCGCTGCCGATGGCCGAACCCGATCCCATTCCGACCGGTGTCATCCCCTATCTGAGCATCCCCGGGCGGGGCGGACAGGCGGCGGTGGAGTTCTATCAGCGCGCCTTCGGGGCCGAGGAACTGTTCCGCAACCTGGCCGAGGACGGCGAGCGGCTGATGCACAGCCGACTGCGGATCAACGGCGGCCTGATCATGCTGTCCGACGAGTTTCCCGAATACGGCAATCCGGTCGACGTCGAACCCGCTGGCGTCGCCCTGCATCTCCAGGTCGACGACGCCGACGAATGGTGGGCCCGGGCCCTGACGGCCGGGGCCGTGCCCGTCATGCCCCTGGCGGACCAGTTCTGGGGCGATCGCTATGGCCGCGTGATGGACCCCTTCGGCCACTGCTGGTCCATCGCCAGCGCGATCAAGGGCTAATCCCTAGCGCAGCACCCCCGTCAGGCGTCGACCCTGCCGTTCGATTGTGACCTCCGACGCGCCGAGGCGAGCCAGGGCCTGTGGGGATGTCACCACCCTGCCATTGACCTCACGCACCAGGTCGCCGGGGCGCAGGCCCGCCCGGGCTGCATAACTGCCGCGCTGGACCGAAGTGATCAGCAAACCCGTGGCGAAGGGATCGCCGCCGAGGCGGTCGGCCAGCGCCGGATTGAGCGCCGCGATCTCCGCCCCTGAGAAGGGGCCGTCCTGGATGAGGAGGCCGTCACCCTTGGCGTCACCGGGCAGGGTCTGGACGCGGGCACTTATGGTCTGGGTCCGGCCGTCGCGCATCACGGTCACAGCCACCACCTCGTTCGGGCTCTTGGTGCCCACACGGAAGTTCAGGCCGCTCTGGTCATTGACCTCGGCCCCGTCGATGGCGGTGATGACGTCGCCTTCGCGCAGACCCGCCCGGTCGCCGGGCCCACCTTGATACAGCTCGGTGACGATCAGGCCCTGTGGGCGCGACAGGCCCAGCGAGCGAGCGATCGCGGCGGTGACGCTCTCGCCCTTCACGCCCAGCCAGGGCCGCACGACCATGCTCTCGCCGCCGAGCGCTGAATCGACCACCCGCCGCACCATCGAGGCCGGGACCGCGAAGCCCACCCCCGCCGACGACCCCGAGCGCGAGAAGATCGCCGTATTGATGCCGATCAGGTCGCCGTCCATGTCGACCAGGGCCCCGCCGGAGTTGCCCGGATTGATGGCGGCGTCGGTCTGGATAAAGGAGCCGGAGTCGGAGATGCCGGTCTCGGTCCGGTTCAGGGCCGAGATGATGCCGTTGGTCACCGTCTGGCCCACGCCGAACGGATTGCCGATGGCCAGGACCAGATCGCCCACCTCCTGCTCCTCGCGGTCGTCGATGGCCAGAACGGGAAGCTGCTCGGTCACGCCCTGGAGCTGGAGCACGGCGATGTCGGAGCGTTCGTCGGCGAGGATGATCTCGGCGGGAAACTCACGCCGGTCGTTCAGGACCACACGGATCTGCTGGGCACCCTGAATGACGTGGTTGTTGGTCACGACGATGCCGTCGGAACGCACGATGACGCCCGACCCGGCGGACTCGGCTACGCGCTCGCGCGGAATGCCGCCGCCGAAGAACTGGAAAAAGGGCTCGGCCTGCACGCGCTGGATCGACCGGGCCGAGATGTTGACCACCGCCGGTGCCGCCTGACGCACAACCGGGGCGAAACTCTGCTTCATCGACGTCGCGTCGGTCGGAGCCTGACGCTCGGTCGGTTCGGCGAACACGCCGTCCTGGGCCTTGGAGCTGTTGGCGTTCCCGCACGCGGCCAGCGTCAGGGCCACGGCGATGGCGAGCGAAGAGGTCTTCATGGCGGTCCAGTTCGGTGTCATGCAGAACCTTATATCTGTAGCGCTTTCGGGCCGCTTCAAGGCGTCGGGATTCCAGCAATGTCCGACATTGCGAAAGCGTCATGCCTGCCGCCTTGCCCTCGACCTTCGGGCGCGAGAAGTTATCGATCCAACTCAGGAGACGCCCATGCCCCGCAAGACCGTTCTCGCCGCAGCCTTCGCAGGCCTTCTGATGGCCTTCCCGGCCCTGTCGCAGGAAGCCCAGACGGGCGAATACGCCGACGCCCTGCGCCGCATGATCACCGAAACGGCCTCCGGGACCTGCCCCGAAGACGTCATGGGCGGCGGCCTGCTCGAGGCATGCCGTCAGCAGCTCGCCCAGATGTCGGCGGGGCTGGCCAGCCTCGGAGCCATCGAGACCATGACCTTCGTCCGCGCCGAGGACACCCCGAACGGCCGCGTCGAGACCTGGGCCGTCCGCTTCGCCTCGGGCCAGACGCTGAACTGGGGTATCGGCGGCGTCCAGGACGGCAAATACACCGTCGCCTACGCCGGCGGGGCCTGACGCGCGAAGGAGCGGCCTACGTCCGCTTTTGACGTAGGCGCGGGTCATGCTGTGCCCATGACCGACACCTATCGCACCCGTTCCCCGGAAACCTGGAACGCGGCGCGCGACGCCTATCTCGCCGGCGAGACGGCCGAGAGCGTCTGCGCGCGGTTCGACCTCGGCCAGCGCACCTTTCGCGCCCGCGCCGCCGCCGAGGGGTGGCGCCGCGCGGACCAGCCCGACCCAGAACCCCTGGCGGCGACGCTCGAAGGCACCGACGACCTCGACGACGCGGACGACGCGGTCCTCAGCCATATCGCTCGCTCCCAGATGGCCCGGGCTGCGCGGCGGGGTCTGGTGGGCGAGGCGCTTCGCTGGGCCCGCTTCGGCGAGGCGATCCAGCGGATGGCCCGGATCCGCGAGTCTGACGACCACGCGCAGGCGCTACGCAAGGCGCGAGCGCAGCGCGCCGCCAGCCGGGAAGCCAACAGCCTTCTTGACGAGGTCACCGCCAGCGCCCGCTCGATCGAGGTTCAGGCGCGCACCATTCTGGCCACTGAACGCGCGGCCGCTCGCCTGCGCTCGATCGGCCCGCACGATCTGCACGATCTGCACCCGAAATCCGACGCTGACACGCCTGACGAGGCGCCGCCCCGGCCCATGAGCCGCGCCGAGCGTCGCCGGGCACAGAGCAAGGCCCGAAAACGACGGTGACGGCCCCTCCGGACCTGTCGAAAGCTTAATCCCACGCCGCTTGCCGACCGCCCCTGACCGGGCGAAGGTCCGGCCATGACCTCGGTGATCGAAACGCGCGGCCTGACCAAGACCTACGGGTCTGTTCGGGCTCTCGACGGCCTCAGCCTCAGCATCCCGCGCGGCGGGGTCTATGGCGTTCTGGGCCCCAACGGCGCGGGCAAGTCGACCCTGTTCCGCATCCTGCTGGGCCTGATCCGGCCCACGGCGGGAGAGGCCTCGGTGATGGGCGGGGCCGTTGGCGACGTCGCGGCGTCCCGCCGAATGGGCTCCATGATCGAGACACCGCGTTTTCCGCCCTTCATGACGGCGCGTCAGGTGCTGGAGTGGCTGTCGGCCGCCCACGGGCTGAAGGCCGACGCCGCGCGCGTCTCGGGCTGGCTCGAACGGGTGGGCCTGGCCGAGGCCGCCGACCGCCGGGTGCGGGGCTTTTCCGTTGGCATGCTCCAGCGCCTGGGCGTGGCCGCCGCCCTGATCACCGAGCCCGAGCTGGTCATCCTCGATGAACCCACCAGCGGCATGGACCCGCCCGGCATCCAGGAAATGCGGGCCCTGATCCGGTCGCTGTCCGAACGCGACGGCATCACCGTGATCCTCGCCAGTCACCAGCTTCTGGAGGTCCAGCGCGTCTGCGATCGCGTGGCCATCCTGAACCGGGGCAAGCTGGTGCGCGAAGGCGCGGTCAGCGACCTGACCTCGGCGGGCGAGCGGCTGCGCCTGTCGGTGACGCCCATTTCGAAGACGCTTGAAGTGCTGGCCGCCCTGCCGAACGCCCACGGTTCGCTGGAAGGCGACGCCGTCATGGCCGCCCTGCCCCGCGCCGAGGCCCCCGCCCTGCTGCGCGCCCTGATCGAGGGCGGCGTCGATGTCGACGAGGCCCGTTGGGTCGGCGCCGACCTGGAGGCCGTGTTCATGACCGAGACCGGATCGGTCCAGATGCCGGAGACCCTTCATGCTGGCTGACGCGATCCGCTCCGAGACCTACCGCTTCACCCGTAACCGGATGGCCATGTTCTGGTCGATCCTGTTCGTGCCGGTCCTGTTCCTGGCCATTGGCACGGCGGTGCAGTTCTTCACCAAGGCCCGTATGGCCGAGATGTCGGAAGCCCTGCCGCCAGAACTGACCGCCGAGGGCGGACCGCTGGCCGCGTCAGGGCCGCTGGATCTGGGTCAGGGGCTGCTGGCCCAGGCGGGAGATTTCGCCAATCCCATCGTCATGCTGTTCGTCCTGATCGGGGCGGCCATCATCTATGCCGGCGACTACCGCTGGGAGACCTGGCGGCTGACCAGCGCGAGAAACACACGGATCAATCTGGTGGCGGGCAAGGTGGCGCTCGTGTTCGGCGTCGTTCTCGTCGCCCTGCTGACGTGGCTCGTCTTCGGCATGATCGGCGAACTGATCAAGGGCGCGATCTTCGAGCGCCCCCTGACCTTCACCTTCGCCGACGAACGGCCCGGCCAGTTCGCGGGCCTGATCGGCGTGACCGTCGCGCGAGTGATGCAGTTCACCATGATCGGCCTACTGGCCGCCGTCATGACCCGGTCCCTGCTCGCGGCCCTGTTCGTGCCGATGGTGGTGGCGATCGGCCAGTTCTTCCTGATGCAGGCCATGCCGCTCCTGGCCTGGACCCCGGGCGACGTCCAGGCACACCTGCTCATCCCCGGCCTGTCGCACGACAGCCTCAAGCTGCTGCTTCAGGGCGGCCCGGACGCAGCCTCGGCTCCGGACGGTCTGGCGTGGAAGGCGATCACGGGCCTGGCGATCTGGACGATCGTCCCCCTCGTCGCCGCCCTCGCCTGGTTCAGCCGGCAGGACCTGTCGAAGGAATAGGGCCTCAGTCCTCGTCCGGCGCGCCCAGCGGGAAATAGCTCCGATAGGGCCGCGCCTCGTCCAGCGCGCGGGCATAGCTCGGCCGCGCCAGCAGCCGCCGGCGATAGGCCCACAAGTGCTCGAACCGCTGGGGGATCGCATGGGTCCAGTGGGCGTAGAGCAGGCCCGGCGCGGCACCGCAGTCCGCCAGGCTGAAGGTCTCGCCCGCGGCCCAGGTCCGGGTGGCCATGACGGCGTCCAGCCAGGCGTAGGCGGTCTCCAGCTTCGCGCGAGCCTCGGCGTCGGCGATGGGGTCGCGATCGGCCTCGGGGCGGAGCGCGTTGTAGATGATGCGCTGCTGGTTCGCCTGGAGGTGGTTGTCGAACACCCTGTCCATGAAGCGGACCTCCAGCGCGGCCTCGGGGTCGGCCGGGATCAGGGGTGTCTCCGGCGCGATCTGGTCCAGCCGTTCGATGATGATGGAGGTCTCGGCGAAGACGCGGCCGCCCTGCTTCAGGATCGGGAACTGGCCGAAGGGCCAGACGGCTTTCAGCTCATCCATCGCGCCGGGTTGCTCGAGGTTCCGGTGCTCGAACGGGAGGCCCTTCTCGTAGAAGGCGACGAGGGCCTTCTGGCAGTAGGAGGAGAAGGGGTGGCTGTAGAGAACGAGGTCGGTCATCCGCCGATCCTGCAACCGCGTCGCGCGGCGGCCAAACGAAAAGGGCGACCCGGTCGCCCGGATCGCCCTTTCAGATCGTCAGCGATGAAGCCGAGGCTCAGGCCTCGTCATCGCCCTCGTAGGACATGACCGGACCCGAGTCCTGGCCCTTGGCCGAGACGTCGCGGTCGACGAACTCGATGACGGCCATCGGAGCGTTGTCGCCGTGACGGTAGCCGGCCTTCATGATGCGGATGTAGCCGCCGTTGCGGTCGGCGTAGCGCGGGCCGATCGTCTCGAACAGCTTGCCGACCTGGGTCACATCGCGGACCTGGCTGATGGCCTGACGGCGGGCGTGCAGGTCGCCCTTCTTGCCGAGCGTGACCAGCTTCTCGACGAAGGGCCGCAGCTCCTTGGCCTTGGGCAGGGTCGTCGTGATCTGCTCGTGCTTGATCAGCGAGGCGGCCATGTTGGCGAACATGGCCTGGCGGTGGCTGACCGTACGGCCGAGCTTGCGATAGGCGGCGCCGTGGCGCATCGGGGTCTCTCCTACTCAACCCCGGTTTCCGACAGAGCCGGACCTGGGGCTTTTCCTTCTAACCGCTCCGCGACCCGGGGGCCTTGGGCGGAGGGTTGAAACTAGATCTGGTCGTCGAACTTCTTGGCCAGATCTTCGATGTTTTCGGGCGGCCAGTTCGGCACGTCCATGCCGAGCGACAGACCCATGGAGGTCAGGACCTCCTTGATCTCGTTCAGCGACTTGCGGCCGAAGTTCGGGGTGCGAAGCATCTCGCCCTCGGTCTTCTGGATCAGGTCGCCGATGTAGACGATGTTGTCGTTCTTCAGGCAGTTGGCCGAGCGGACCGACAGCTCCAGCTCGTCGACCTTCTTCAGCAGGGCCGGGTTGAACGGCAGGTCCGGCTTGCCTTCGGTGGCCTCGACGGCCTTCTTGGGCTCTTCGAAGGTGATGAAGATCTGCAGCTGGTCCTGAAGGATGCGCGAGGCGTAGGCCACCGCGTCCACCGGCGAAACCGCGCCGTTGGTCTCGACTTCCATGATCAGCTTGTCGTAGTCCAGCGACTGGCCCTGACGGGTCGGCTCGACGCGATAGGCGACGCGCTTGACCGGCGAATACAGGGCGTCGACGGCGATCAGGCCGATCGGGGCGTCTTCCGGGCGGTTGAACTCGGACGCGACATAGCCCTTGCCGTTCTGGACGGTCAGTTCCATGCGGATCGAGGCACCATCGT
Source organism: Brevundimonas sp. AAP58 (assembly GCF_001295975.1). Lineage (GTDB taxonomy): Bacteria > Pseudomonadota > Alphaproteobacteria > Caulobacterales > Caulobacteraceae > Brevundimonas. Next base: position 13,191 of record NZ_LJHU01000056.1, read on the forward strand.
CCAGCGTGCAGAGCACGTGATCGGGGTTCAGGACCTCGATGTCGGCCGGCGCGTCAATCTGGCCGGCGGTGACAGGCCCAGGGCCGGTGGCGCGCAGCGTCATGCGCTTGGGGCCCTCGGCGTGCATGCGCAGCGCCAGCTGCTTGATGTTCAGCACGATGTCGACGACGTCCTCGCGCACGCCTTCCAGCGACGAGAACTCGTGCACCACGCCGTCGATCTGGATGGCGGTCACAGCCGCGCCTTGCAGCGACGACAGGAGAACGCGGCGGAGCGCATTGCCGAGCGTCACGCCAAAGCCGCGCTCCAGAGGCTCGGCCACCAGACGCGCCTTGCGCTGCGCGTCGGAACCCAGCTCGATCTGCGGCTTCTCGGGACGGATCAGCTCTTGCCAGTTACGTTCGATCATAGGTGTCCCTAACGAGTGTCGCCGGTTCCCCTGACCTCGTCAGGTGAGGCGGAACCAGCGGAGAATGAGGTCAGCGGCGGTCTACGAAGCGGCGCTTAGACGCGGCGACGCTTGGGCGGACGGCAGCCGTTGTGCGGCATCGGGGTGACGTCGCGGATGGTGGTGATGGTCATGCCGACGGCCTGAAGGGCACGCAGCGCCGACTCGCGGCCGGAACCCGGACCCGAGACGTTGACTTCCAGGGTGCGGACGCCGTGCTCGGCGGCCTTCTTGCCCGCGTCTTCGGCGGCCATCTGGGCGGCGTAGGGCGTCGACTTGCGCGAACCCTTGAAGCCCATGTGACCGGCCGACGACCAGGAAATCGCGTTCCCCTGCGCGTCGGTGATGGTCACCATGGTGTTGTTGAAGGACGCATTCACGTGGGCGACGCCCGAGGTGATGTTCTTGCGCTCGCGCTTCTTTACGCGACCCGGTTCCTTGGCCATCAGCTAGCTCTCTTACTTCTTCTTGCCGGCGATCGGCTTGGCGGGACCCTTGCGGGTGCGGGCGTTGGTGTGGGTGCGCTGGCCGCGGACCGGCAGGCCCTTGCGGTGACGCAGGCCGCGGTAGCAGGCCAGGTCCATCAGACGCTTGATGTTCATCGAGGTCTCGCGGCGCAGGTCGCCCTCGACGGTGTGATCCTTGTCGATGGTCTCGCGGATCTGCAGGACCTCGGCGTCGGTCAGCTGGTTGACCCGGCGCGAGGCCTCGATGCCGACCTTCTCGGTGATCTCCTGGGCGGACTTGGGTCCGATGCCATGGATATACTGCAGCGCGATGACGACGCGCTTGTTGGTCGGGATGTTGACGCCAGCGATACGGGCCACGAAGCTCTCCAGATACGCGTTTCCGGACGCAACAAACGCTCCGGTCAACAGACCAGGAGCGTGGCGCCCTTCGCGGGAAGCGCGCCTTATACAGGTGATTCAGGTTCCGTCAACGCCCGTTGCCGTCGGCAACAGTCACCCCTGTCGCCCGAACTGGACGAAGACGGTCACGCGGAAGCCCTCGACCACACGGCCCGAGGCCGTGGTCGGCGGGCGGAAACGGAAGTGGGTCTCGGCGATGCGGACGGCGGCGTCGCCGAAACCCAGGCCGCCCGGCGTCTCGTCCACGATGCGGCAGGCCTCGAGCCGGGTGTCGGCACGGATGACGCAGTTGACCGAGGCGCGGCCGGGGATGCGGCGACGGCGGGCCTCTGGCGGCACGAAGTCCATGATCTCCCCGTTGGAGGCGCCGCGCAGGATCTGGGCGCCCGTGCCCGATCCCGGTCCGGCTCCCTCTCCGGTTCCGGTGCCCGTGCCCGTCCCCTCCCCGCCCTGACCGAGGCCGCTGTTCAGGGTGACGGTCGGAGAGGCCCCGACGACGAGGGTGGGTTCAGGGGCAGGCGTCGGCGGAAGGACGGGAAGTTCGGGACGGACGCGCGGCGGGTCCGGCGGCCGGTTGACCCGCGACGCGGCGGCGGGCGCCCCCCCGCCGGGATCAGCAGCGGGCTCTGGATCCGGCAGAGGTGGCGGTGGAGGCGGCGGCGCAATCTCCAACAGCTCGACCGAGATCGGCAGTTGCAGGGGGATTGGCGGTGGCGAAGCGCGCGACAGTCCGATGGCGGCCAGGACACCGACATGGGCGGCCACGACCGTGGCGACCACGGCCGGGCGGGTCCATCGCTTCGCTTTCGCGTCTGACAGGAACTGGGCCACGCGTCGGGGTATCATCGGGGTCATGAACGCATGAGACGGCGAAGCGTCACCTTGCGTTCATTTGGCCGGCGACGCGAGCCTCAGGCGGTCTTGCCGTCCAGAGCCGCATCGATCGCGGCGGCCACGCTGTCGATCGAGCCCATGCCGTCGACCTCGGTCAGGAGGCCCTTGTCCCCGTAATAGGGCAGGAGCGGCGCGGTGTTCCTGTTGTAGGCGTCCAGCCGGACCTTGAAGCTGTCCGGGTTGTCGTCCGGACGGCCCTGGTCGGCGTAGCGTTTGGCGATCCGCTCCATCAGGGCCGCGTCGTCGACTTTCAGCCGCACGACGTGGTCGATCTTCTTGTCCAGCTTGGCCAGCATGGCGTCCAGCGCCTCGGCCTGCGGCACCGTTCGGGGGAAGCCGTCGAAGATGGCCCCGCCCGCGTCCTCGGCCTCCTTCAGTCGGGCCTCGATGAGGGCGATGACGATGGCGTCACTGACCAGCTCGCCACGCGACATGATCGCCTGGCATTCCAGACCCAGCTTCGAGCCCGAGGCGATGGCTTCGCGCAGCATGTCGCCGGTCGATAGCTGGACCATGCCGCGCTGTTCGACCAGCCGCTTGGCCTGCGTGCCCTTGCCGGCCGCCGGGGGCCCAAAGAGGATCAGGTTCATTCCGAGGCCCCCCTTGAGCCGGTGCTAGCGGCGCACGGGCGCGGGCGCGCCCCGGCCACCACGACCGCGCAGCTTGGCCTTCTTGATGAGGCCCTCGTACTGGTGCGCCAGAAGCTGTGACTGAATCTGCGCCACCGTGTCCATGGTCACCGAGACGACGATCAGGATCGAGGTGCCGCCGAAATAGATGCCGCCCATCTGGTTGACCATGAACTCGGGCAGCAGGCAGACGGCGGTGATGTAGGCCGCGCCGATCACCGTCAGACGGGTGAGGACGTAGTCCAGATACTCCGCCGTGCGCTTGCCCGGACGGATGCCCGGCAGGAAGCCGCCGTATTTGCGCAGGTTCTCGGCCGTGTCCTCGGGATTGAAGGTGATCGAGGTGTAGAAGAAGCAGAAGAACACGATCAGCGCGCCGTAGAGGGCGATGAACAGCGGCTGGCCCTGTTGCAGCTGACCGGTAACGACCGGGAGCCAGTCCATCCAGCCCGGCAGGTCCGCCGTGGCCGTGAGCTGCGCAACCGTGGTCGGCAACAGCAGCAGCGACGAGGCGAAGATCGGCGGAATGACGCCGGCCGTGTTCACCTTCAGCGGCAGGAAGCTGCGCTCCCCGCCCGCCATGCGATTGCCTTCCTGACGCTTGGGATACTGGATCAGCAGACGCCGCTGAGCCCGCTCCATGAAGACGATGAAGACGACGAGCGCGATCGCGAGAGCGGCGATGAAGAGCAGCATGAAGACCGACATCTGCCCTTGCTGGGCCAGGCCCAGCAGACGAGCGGTCGCGCTGGGCAGCAGCGCCACGATGCCGGCGAAGATGATCAGCGAGATGCCGTTGCCGACGCCACGCGCCGTGACCTGTTCGCCCAGCCACATCAGGAACATGGTGCCGCCCGTCAGGCTGACGACCGTGGTGACGATGAAGAACAGGCCCGGCTCATCGACCAGACCCTGCTGGGCGTTGAGGCCGACCGCGATGCCGAACGACTGGGCCAGCGCCAGGGCAACCGTCAGGTAGCGCGTGTACTGGTTCAGCTGCTTCCTGCCGCTCTCGCCGCCTTCCTTCTTCAGCTTCTCCCACGGCGGATAGACCGCGCCCATCAGCTGCACGATGATCGAGGCCGAGATGTAGGGCATCACGTTCAGGGCGAAGACGGCCATCCGCTCGACGGCGCCGCCCGAGAACATGTTGAACATATCCAGCACACCCCGTTGACCATCCGGGTTCTGGAAGAACTGGAGAAAGGCCTCGGAGTTGATCCCCGGGATCGGGATGTAGGTCCCGATGCGATAGACCAGCAGCGCCATCAGCGTGAACAGCAGGCGCTTGTGCAGCTCGGTCGCCTTGGCGAACGAGCCCATGTTCATATTCGCGGCGAGTTGTTCGGCGGCCGAAGCCATGTGTCGTTACCCCGACTGATCAGAACGCGGCGCATCGACGAGAATCCGACGCCATCGTCCAGATAGGCGACGGGCGGCCTCTTGGGGAGACCGCCCGCGCTTTATTGTTACGCCTTGGCCGAAGCGGAGCGCTTGGCGCGGGCCGAGACCTTGTTGGCGTCGCCCAGGCGCGGCTTGGCGGCAGGCGCCTTGCCCTTGGCGGCGTTGCGCTTCTCGACGCGGGCGGCGGCCTTGGCCTCGGCTTCGATGCGCTGCTCGACGACCGAGCCGCCGGCGGCCTCGATCGCCTTCTTGGCGCCGGCGGACGCCGACCAGACGACCAGGTTCAGCTTGGCCTTGACCTCGCCAGTGCCCAGCAGACGCACGCCGTCCTTGGTGCGGCGGATCACGCCAGCGGCCACCAGGGCGTCACCGTTGATCTCGGACTTGGCGTCCAGCTTCTTGGCGTCCACGGCGTCCTGCAGACGCCACAGGTTCACTTCGGCGAGCTTGAGCGCGTTGGGATTGTTGAAGCCGCGCTTGGGCATGCGCATGTAGAGCGGCATCTGACCGCCCTCAAAGCCGCCGATGGCGACGCCGGAACGCGACTTCTGGCCCTTGACGCCCCGACCAGCGGTCTTGCCCTTGCCCGAGCCCGGGCCCCGGCCGACGCGCATGCGCTTCTTGTGAGCGCCCTCGTTGTCGCGGATTTCATTCAGTTTCATATGCCTGATCCTTTCGGGTTCTAGCGCCTGGCTGGGCCAGACTCGGCTGTTTGATGAGGTTCGAGGTTCCAGGGATCAGGTTCTAGGGCCAAGACGGGAAGAGCAAACTCGATCTCCCTCGAACCTAGAACCCATCCCCTCGAACCTACTTCTCGACGATCTCGGTCAGGTGCGAGACCTTGGCGATCATGCCGCGGACCGAGGGAGTGTCCTCCAGGGTCTTTTCGCGGCCGACGCGGTTCAGGCCCAGGCCCACCAGGGTGGCGCGCTGGTCCGACTTGCGGCGGATCGGACTGGCGGTCTGGCGGACGGTGACCGTCGCGGCTTCCTTCTTCGCCATGTCTTAGGCCTCCACGGTTTCGGGCGCGGCCTCGGGGGCCGAGGCGCCGTCGTTGCGGCGGCCCATCAGGTCGGCGACCTTCTTGCCACGCTTGGAGGCGACCTGACGCGGCGAGGACTGAACCTTCAGAGCCTCAAACGTCGCGCGGATCATGTTGTAGGGGTTCGACGAGCCGGTCGACTTGGCGACCACGTCGGCGACGCCCAGGGTTTCCAGGACGGCGCGCATCGGACCGCCGGCGATGACGCCGGTTCCCGGAGGAGCCGCGCGCATCATGATCTTTCCGGCGCCCCAACGGCCATTGCCGTCGTGGTGCAGGGTGCGGTTCTCGCGAAGCGGGACCCGGATCATGGTCTTCTTGGCTTCCTCGGTCGCCTTGCGGATGGCTTCCGGCACTTCGCGCGCCTTGCCGTGACCGAAGCCGACGCGGCCCTTGCCGTCGCCGACGACCATCAGGGCCGCGAACGAGAACCGGCGGCCGCCCTTAACGGTGGCGGCGACGCGGTTGATGTGCACCAGCTTCTCGACGATGTCCGAATCCGGACCGTCGGCGGCGGGAGCGTTGGAGTTGCGGTTGTCGCGACGGTTGCGGTCGTTGCCGCCTTGTCCGCCGCCACGCTGGGGTGCCTGGGCCATCTGTCGGTCCTTAGAAGTTCAGGCCGGCTTCACGCGCGGCATCCGCCAGCGCCTTCACCCGACCGTGATAGATGTAACCGCCGCGGTCGAAGACCACGTCCTTGACGCCCTTCTCGATGGCGCGTTCGGCGACCAGCTTGCCGATCTTGGCAGCGGCCTCGACGTTCGAGCCCTTGGAGACGCCGGCCTTGTCGCCTTCCAGCGACGAGGCCGAAGCCACCGTGATGCCCTTGGCGTCGTCGATGATCTGCGCCGAGATGTTCTTGTCCGAACGGTGGACCGACAGGCGCAGGCGGCCGTTGGCCACGGCCTTGAGGCGGCGACGGGTGCGCTCGGCGCGACGCTTGGCGTTTTGCTTGAGAGTCGTGGCCATGGCTTACTTCTTCTTGCCTTCCTTGCGGCGGACCTTCTCGCCGGCATAGCGGACGCCCTTGCCCTTGTAGGGCTCCGGCGGACGCAGCTTGCGGATGTTGGCGGCCAGTTCGCCGACGACCTGCTTGTCCGGGCCAGAGATCTTGATCTCGGTCTGCTTCGGCACCGCGAAGGTCACGCCGGCCGGAGCCTTGATGTCCACTTCGTGCGAGAAGCCCAGCTGCAGCGACAGGTCGTTGCCCTTCATGGCGGCGCGATAACCCACGCCGACCAGTTCGAGGTTGCGCTCGAAGCCGGTGGTGACGCCGGTGACCATGTTGTCGACCAGGGTCCGCGACAGGCCCCACATCGCGCGAGCGCGCTGGGTGTCCGAACGGATCTCGAAGGTCAGCTGATCGCCGTCCAGCTTGGGCTCGACTTCCTCGGCCACGGTCCAGGACCGCTCGGCCTTGGGACCCTTGACGGTGACGGTCTGGCCGTCGAGCGTGATGGTCACGCCCTTCGGCACGGTGATGGGACGTTTTCCGATACGGGACATCTTAGTAGACCCTGCAGAGGACTTCGCCGCCGACGTTGGCGTCGCGGGCTGCGGCGTCGGACATGACGCCCTTGGAGGTCGACAGGATCGAGATGCCCAGGCCGTTCTTGACCGGCTTCAGGTCGCTGATCGCCGAATAGACGCGGCGGCCGGGCTTCGACACGCGGGCGATCTCGGCGATCACCGGCTGGCCGTCGAAGTACTTGAGCTCGATCTCGAACTGCGGGAACTCGCCCGGGTTCTGGACCAGGTTATAGCCACGGATGTAGCCCTCGTCCTGCAGCACGTCGAGGACGCGCTGGCGCAGGCGCGAGGCCGGCGTCAGGACCTTGGAACGCTTGCGCATGGCCGCGTTCTTCATGCGGGCGATCATGTCGCTCAGGGGATCGTTGATCATCATGTCTGTCGCTCCCCTTACCAGCTGGACTTGGTCAGGCCCGGGATCTGACCCAGGTTGCCGAGCTCACGCAGGGCGATACGGCTCATCTTGAGCTTGCGGTAGAAGGCGCGCGGACGACCCGTAACCTCGCAGCGGTTGCGGATCCGGACGGCCGCCGAGTTGCGGGGCAGTTCGGCCAGCTTCAGGCGAGCGTCGAAACGCTCTTCCAGAGGCAGGCTCTCGTCGTTCGCGATCGCCTTCAGGGCGGCGCGCTTCGCGGCATACTGCGCAACCTTGGCCTTGACCATTTCGTTGCGGTTTACGGCGCTTTTCTTAGCCATTGTGCTTTTCCCTTCCCGCTCAGTTCTTCACGAACGGGAACTTGAACTCGGTGAGAAGCGCGCGCGCCTCGTCATCGGTCTTGGCCGTGGTGCAGACGATGATGTCCATGCCCCACATCTGGTCGATCTGGTCGTAGTTGATCTCCGGGAACACGATGTGCTCCTTCAGACCCATGGCGTAGTTGCCGCGGCCGTCGAACGACGTCGGCTTCAGGCCCCGGAAGTCCTTCACGCGCGGCAGGGCGATCGTGATCAGACGGTCCAGGAACTCGTACATCTGGTCGCCGCGCAGAGTGACCTTGCCGCCCACGACCATGCCTTCGCGCAGCTTGAAGCCGGCGATGGAGTTGCGGGCCTTGGTCGGCACGGCCTTCTGGCCGGCGATCTGGGTCAGGTCCTTGAGGGCGGCGTTCGCCTTCTTGGAGTCCGCCACGGCTTCGCCGATGCCCATGTTCAGCACGATCTTCTCGAGCTTGGGCGTCTGCATCGGGTTGGTGTAACCGAACTTCTCGGTCATCACGGCCTTGATGCGCTCGTTGTACTCGGTCTTGAGCCGGGGAATGTACTTCTCGGTCGCCATCAGATGACGTCTCCCGTGGTCTTGGCGAAACGAACCTTCTTCTCGCCGTCCATGCGGAAGCCGACGCGGGTCGCCTTGCCGTTGGCGTCGGCGATCGCGACGTTCGAGACGTGGATCGACGCTTCCTTGTTCTTGATACCGCCCTGGGGGTCGCCCTGGGACGGACGGGTGTGACGCTGGACCATGTTGATCCCGGTCACGACGACGCGGTTCTCGGTGGGCAGCACCTTGGCGACTTCGCCCGTGCGGCCCTTGTCCTTGCCGGTCAGGACGACGACGCGGTCGCCCTTCTTGATCTTGGCGGCCATGGTTACAGGACCTCCGGAGCGAGCGAGATGATCTTCATGTGGTTCTTGGCGCGCAGCTCGCGCGGAACCGGTCCGAAGATGCGGGTGCCGACCGGCTCGTTCTGCTTGTTGACGATCACGGCGGCCGAGCGGTCGAAACGGATCACCGAACCGTCCTTGCGCTGGATGTCCTTGGCGGTGCGAACGACGATGGCGCGAACGACGTCGCCCTTCTTCACGCGGCCGCGCGGGATGGCTTCCTTGACGGAGGCGACGATGGTGTCGCCGACCGAGGCGTAGCGACGCTTCGCGCCGCCCAGCACCTTGATGCACATGACCCGGCGAGCGCCCGAATTGTCGGCCACGTCCAGGTTAGTTTGCATCTGGATCATTGTTCAGATCCTTCCGGTTACGAAGCGGAAGTCGGGGAGAGGGCTTCCCACCGCTTCAGCTTGGACTTGGGGGCGCACTCGACGATGCGGGCGACGTCGCCTTCCTTGAGGGCGTTCGTCTCGTCGTGGGCGTGATACTTCTTGGACAGGCGGACGGTCTTCTTCAGGACCGGGTGCAGCAGGGTGCGCTCGACCTTGACGACCACGGTCTTGTCGCCCTTGTCGGACACGACCACGCCTTCGAGAATACGTTTGGGCATGGGGGTTCCTTACGAAGCCTTCTTCTCACGCAGCAGCGTGGAGATCCGGGCGATGTCCTTGCGGACTTCCGAAACGCGATGCGTCTTCTCCAGCTGGCCGGTGGCCGCCTGGAAACGCAGGTTGAACTGCTCCTTCTTGAGCGACAGCAGCTGGTCGCCCAGCTGGTCCGTCGTCTGGGAGCGGAGATCGGCGATCTTGGTCATCAGGCGGCGGCCTCCGTATGCGCCACGCCGGCGTCGAGGCGGGTGACCACCTTGGTGCGCACGGGCAGCTTGGCGGCGCCGAGACGCAGCGCCTCACGGGCGATGTCGTCGGCCACGCCGTCGATTTCGAACAGGATGCGGCCCGGGTGGCAACGCGCGGCCCAGTGGTCCACGGCGCCCTTGCCCTTGCCCATCCGGACTTCCGCCGGCTTGCCGGTGACCGGCAGGTCGGGGAACACGCGGATCCACACGCGGCCCTGACGCTTCATCTGGCGAGTGATCGCGCGGCGAGCCGCCTCGATCTGACGCGCGGTGATGCGTTCCGGCTCCAGCGTCTTCAGCCCGTAGGAGCCGAAGTTCAGCGAGAAACCGCCCTTGGCGGCGCCGTGGATCCGGCCCTTGAAGGCCTTGCGGTACTTGGTTTTCTTAGGCTGCAGCATGGTCCTTAGCCCTCACGGCCACGACGGCCGCCGCGGTCATCGCGGCGCGGGCCGCGTTCGCGGCCTTCGTTGGAAGACGGGCCGGCGGCCTCGGCGGCCCAGCGCTTGTCCTGGGCCATCGGGTCGTGCTCGAGCACTTCGCCTTTGAACACCCAGACCTTTACGCCGATGATGCCGTAGGTCGTCTTGGCCTCGATGAAGCCGTAGTCGATGTCGGCGCGGAGCGTGTGCAACGGCACGCGACCTTCGCGATACCACTCCATCCGCGCGATTTCCGCGCCGCCGAGACGGCCCGACACGTTGATCCGGACGCCCTTGGCGCCCAGGCGCATGGCCGACTGCATCGCGCGCTTCATGGCGCGACGGAAGGCGATGCGGCGTTCCAGCTGCTGGGCGATGTTCTCGGCGATCAGCTGTGCGTCGGTCTCGGGCTTCCTGACCTCGACGATGTTCAGGTGAACCTCGCCCTCGGTCTGGGCCGCGATGTCCTTGCGCAGCTTCTCGATGTCGGCGCCCTTCTTGCCGATCACGACACCCGGACGGGCGGCGTAGATCGTCACGCGGCACTTCTTGTGCGGGCGCTCGATGATGATGCGCGACACGCCGGCGGCGTTCAGGCGTTCCTTCAGCCACGTACGCAGCTTCAGGTCCTGGTGCAGCAGACGGGCGTAGTCGGCCCCGCCGGCGAACCAGCGGCTGTCCCAGGTGCGGTTCACGCCGAGGCGGAAACCGATCGGATTGATTTTCTGACCCATCAGGCGGCCTCGCCGGCTTCGCGGACCACGATGGTGATCTCGCTGAACGGTTTCAGGATGCGCGACGAACGACCGCGAGCACGGCTCGCGAAGCGCTTCATCACCAGGTTCTTGCCCACGAACGCCTCGGCGACGACCAGGTTGTCGATGTCGAGGTTGTGGTTGTTCTCGGCGTTCGAGACGGCGCTGTAGAGCACCTTGCGGACGTCGGTCGCGATGCGCTTGCGGCTGAACTCCAGCTCGTTGAGAGCCTTCTGCACCGGCAGGCCGCGGATCGAGGCGGCCACCAGGTTCAGCTTCTGCGGGCTGATACGGACATTGACCAGCTTGGCGCGGGCCTCGGTCTGTCCGACGCGGCGGGGATTCTTGGTCTGGGCCATCTTACTTCCGCTTCGCCTTCTTGTCCGCGGCGTGGCCGGGGAAGTTGCGGGTCGGGGCGAACTCGCCCAGCTTCATGCCGACCATGTCCTCGTTGACGTGCACGGGGACGTGCTTCTGGCCGTTGTGGACACCGAACGTCAGGCCCACGAACTGCGGCAGGATGGTGGAGCGGCGCGACCAGGTCTTGATCACGTCCTTGCGGCCCGACGTCTGAACGGCGTCGGCCTTCTTGAGCAGATACCCGTCGACGAACGGGCCTTTCCAGGAGGAACGGGCCATCTTTAGCGAGCCTTCTTCACGTGGCGGCTACGGATGATGAACTTGTCCGTGGCCTTGTTCTTGCGGGTGCGGGTGCCCTTGGTGTCCTTGCCCCACGGCGTGACCGGCGTGCGGCCGCCCGAGGTCCGACCTTCACCACCACCGTGCGGGTGGTCGATCGGGTTCATGGCGACGCCGCGGACGTGCGGACGCCAGCCCATGTGACGGACGCGACCGGCCTTGCCGAGGTTCTGGTTCATGTGGTCGGGGTTCGACACCGCGCCCACCGTGGCCATGCAGCCGTCCAGAACCATGCGCAGCTCGCCCGAGCCGAGGCGGATCTGGGCGTAGCCCTGGTCGCGGCCGACCAGCTGGGCGTAGGCACCGGCCGAACGGGCCAGCTGGGCGCCCTTGCCCGGCTTCATCTCGACGTTGTGGATAATCGTGCCGACCGGGATCGAGCGCAGCGGCATGGCGTTGCCCGGCTTCACGTCGACCTTCTCGCCGGCCACGATCGTGTCGCCGGCCTTCAGGCGCTGCGGCGCGATGATGTAGGCCTTCTCGCCGTCAGCATAGGTGATCAGCGCGATGAAGGCGGTCCGGTTGGGGTCGTACTCCAGGCGCTCGACGGTCGCCTCGGCGAACTTGCGGCGCTTGAAGTCGATCTTGCGGTACAGGGTCTTGGCGCCGCCGCCACGGAAGCGGACGGCCACGCGGCCCCCCTGCCCCCGGCCGCCCGACTTGGTCAGGCCTTCGGTCAGCGACTTTTCCGGACGGCCCTTGTGCAGTTCCGAACGGTCGATCAGCACCAGGGCGCGACGGCCCGGCGAGGTCGGATTGTAGGTCTTCAAGGCCATCGGATCAGAGCCCCGTGGTGACGTCGATCGACTGGCCGTCGGCCAGCGTCACGATCGCTTTTTTGATGTCGACCCGGCGGCCCATGATGCCCCGGAAGCGCTTGGTCTTGCCCTTCTGGACCAGGGTGTTGACCTTCAGGACGTTGACCTTGAACAGGCTTTCGACCGCCGCGGCGATCTCGTCCTTGGTGGCCGTGTCGGCGACGCGGAAGACGACCTTGTTCTGCTCGGACAGGATCGTCGCCTTCTCGGTGATGATCGGCGAGAGGATCGTGTCGTAGTGCTTGGCGGTGGGTTGGGCGGCCATTACGCGGCGTCCTTCTCGGCTTGTTCGCGACGCGACAGCTTGTGGTCGGCGTAGCGGGCTTCGATGGCGTCGACGGCGGCCTTGCTCAGCACCAGCTTGTCGGCGCGCAGGATGTCGTAGACGTTCAGGCCGGCGTTCGGCAGCACGTGGATGTGCGGGATGTTGCGCGAAGCGAGCGCGAACTTCTCATCCACTTCCGGGCCGGCGATGATCAGCGTCTTGGTCCAGCCGAGCTTGCCGAAGGTCTCGCGCAGAGCCGAGGTCTTCGGGTCCTTGACGGTCAGGGCGTCGACGACGACCAGGTCGCCGGCCTTGGCCTTGGCCGAGAGGGCGTGACGCAGGGCGAGCGCGCGGACCTTCTTGGGCAGGTCGAAGCCGTGGTCGCGGACGACCGGGCCGAAGGCGCGCGAGCCGCCGACGAACTGGGGCGCACGACGCGAGCCGTGACGAGCGCCGCCGGTGCCCTTCTGCTTGTACATCTTCTTGCCGGTGCGAGAGTTCTCGTTCCGGGTCTGGACCTTGTGGGTGCCGGCGCGGCGCTTGGCCAGCTGCCAGTTGACGTAGCGGGCCAGCAGGTCGCCGCGGATGTCGGAGATGCCGAAGACGGCGTCCGACAGTTCCACGTCACCGGCGGCCTTGCCGTCGAGTTTGATGACCGAGAGTTTCATCAGGCTTCACCGCCCTCATTGGCTTCGACCGAGGCCGGCTCTTCGGCAGGCGTTTCGGCCGGGGCGGCGGCAGCGGCCGAGCCCTTGGTCTTGAACGAGCCCGGGAAGGGCACGCCGTCGAACGGCTTCTTGTGGGCGTCGCGGACCTTGACCCACGAGCCTTCGTGGCCGGGGACGGCACCCTTGACCATGATCAGGCCGCGCTCGGCGTCGACCTTCACGACGGTCAGGTTCTGGGTGGTGATCGTCTCGACCCCCAGGTGACCGGCCATCTTCTTGCCGGGGAAGGTGCGGCCCGGGTCCTGACGGTTACCCGTCGAACCGTGCGAACGGTGCGAGACCGAAACGCCGTGGGTGGCGCGCAGGCCGCCGAAGTTCCAGCGCTTCATGGCGCCGGCGAAGCCCTTGCCGATGGTCTCGCCCTGGATGTCGACCTTCTGGCCGGCCACGAAGTGGTCCGCCGACAGGGTCGCGCCGACGTCGATCATGGCGTCTTCCGACACGCGGAACTCCATAACCACGTGCTTGGGCTCCACCTCGGCCTTGGCGAAGGTTTCGCGCTGGGCCTTGTTGGTGTTCTTGGCCTTCTTGGCCCCGGCGCCCAGCTGCAGGGCGACGTAGCCGTCCCGCTCTTGGGTGCGTTGGCCGACGACCTGACAGTCGTCGAGTTGAAGCACAGTGACCGGAACGTGCGCGCCGTCATCGGCGAACACGCGGGTCATGCCCAGCTTCTTGGCGATCACGCCCGTGCGCATCGGATCCCGCCTTCTCTACTTTAAATCTTGATCTCGACGTCCACGCCGGCGGACAGGTCGAGCTTCATCAGCGCGTCCACGGTCTGCGGGGTGGGGTCGACGATATCGAGGACACGCTTGTGCGTGCGGATTTCAAACTGCTCGCGCGACTTCTTGTCGACGTGCGGCGAGCGGTTCACGGTGAACTTTTCGATCAGGGTCGGCAGCGGGATCGGACCCCGAACGGTCGCGCCCGTGCGCTTGGCGGTGTTGACGATCTCGCGCGTCGAAAAGTCGAGGACGCGGTGATCGAAGGCCTTGAGCCTGATGCGGATGCTTTGATCCATATCGGTAGCTATTCCCAAGCAGGCGAACCTGCGTCCCTGTGAACCATTTCAAAGACCGGAGCCTTTCGGGGAAACCCCGTCAGGGTACGCACGTTTCGCAAAAACGATCGGCCCACGCGGTCGCCCGCGAAGGCCGTTGGAGTCCTAAGTCGCTGCAAAGAACGGTAACTCAGGTCGTTCCTGCGAACCGCGTCTGCAGCGAACTGCACAGCCGGTCCAACAAGAGGGGCGGCTTATGACCGCCGATTCCGCTTTCGTCAAGCGGGCGAACGTTCCCGAGAGCCAGGAAATAAAAAGACGGCCCGGGGGGTTCCACGCTCCCGGGCCGTCTCCGTGTTCGGCGGGCTGGGTGGGGGATCAGCCGCCGATGCGCACGCGTCCTCCGCCCATCACGGACTGGGACACCGAGCCGGTCACCCGGCCGACGTTGACGTTGCCACCGCCGACCAGGCTGGCGTCCAGGCTCGAGACCGTGCCGGTGACGGTGATGTCGCCGCCGCCCGCGATGGAGGCGTCCAACGAACCGGCGTCGCCCTGGACATGGATGTCGCCCGAACCGCCGATGGAGGCGTCGATCGAGGTCGGTCGACCGCCGTTAATGCGGATGTCGCCGGAGCCGCCGATGGCCGCGTCCACCGAGCCGGTCACCGCAGCGACGATCACCGTGCCCGAGCCGCCGATGGAGGCGTCCAGGTCACCGGTCGCCCCCGCTGTGATTGTGCCCGAGCCGCCGATGGCCGCCTCGAGCCGACCGGAGGTCCCGGCCCGCATGTTTCCGGACCCGCCGACAGCGAGATCCATCGTCCCGGCGGTGTTGGCCACGGTCCAGTCGCCGCAACCGCCGCTGGACAGTTCGATCGAGGTTGCGCCGCGGCCGACCGCACCAAAGACGGCGGCGTTCTCAGTCGAAACGTCGACCCGAGGCGGCGTGCGCACGACGATCAAGGGCGCGGCGGATAGTTGTATTGTGCCGCGGTCCCGGATCTCGACGGAGGCGCCCTCCCCCGGCTGACGGGCATCGCTTGATCCGCCGCGGCAGTTGCGGAAAGCGCGGCGGCCGAGGTTGCCGTCGATGCGGACCTCGTTGCCGACTCGGGTGACGGTCGGGGTGGGCAGTCCCGACGATCCGGGCTCGATCTCGACGGCGATGTCGGACCGGTCCTCGACGATCACCACCATGCGCGCGGCGGCGTGACGGACGCGGACTTCGGTTTCCTGCGCCTTCACGGGCGCGGCGGCGAAGACGAAGGTCGCCGCCAGGGCGGTTGAGACGGCGGTCAGGGCCAGGGTGGTCTTCATGGGTTCTGCTCCTCCAAGCGATGAGCAGAACCTGATCCTGGCGGCTGCGGAAGTCATTTTAACTCGACGTCATGACCTCGAATTAATCGAGAGCCCCTCCGCCGCGTCCGTGGGGTTCACCTTTGCCACGCGCAGGGCTAGAAGCGATCCATGCGGATTCTAGAGCAGGATCATGCCGCCCTCGACCTGGTCGGGCGGGGGGGCGCGGTCCTTGTCGACCGCGCGATCGCCTGGGCGAACGTCAACTCCGGCAGCGACCACGCCGAGGGGCTGGAAGCGACCCTGGCCCTGCTGGAGGTCGAGGCCTTTAGGCTGCCCGCCGATGTGGCGCGCGTCCCGACGCTGGGCTTCTCCACGGTCGGAGATGACGGATCCGTTAGGCCGCAGGCGCGCGCCGACGCCCTAAAGATCACGGCCCGGCCCGAGGCACCGATCCAGGTCGTGCTGACCGGCCACTATGACACCGTCTACCCGGCCGACAGCGCCTTCCAGGCCGTGACGCCGCGTCCGGACGGTGCCTTGAACGGCCCCGGTATCGCCGACATGAAAGGCGGTATCTCGGTGATGCTCGGCGCGCTGGAAGCCTTCGAGACCCATCCGGACAAGGACCGCGTCGGCTGGACCGTCCTTCTGTCGCCGGACGAGGAGATCGGCTCGCCCGCCTCCGCCCCTCTGCTGGCCGAGCTCGGGGCGCAAGGCCATGTGGGCATGACCTATGAACCCGCCCTGGCCGACGGGACGCTTGCAGGCGCACGCAAGGGCAGCGGCAACTTCCATCTGATCGTCTCCGGCAAGGCGGCCCACGCCGGCCGCGCCTTCAATGAGGGCCGCAACGCCGTCGCCGGGGCCGCCATGGTCGCGGCGGCTCTGCATGCGTTGAACGGCCAGCGGGAAGGCGTGACCGTCAACGTCGCGCGCATCTCGGGCGGCGGGGCGCTGAACGTCGTGGCCGACAACGCCGTCGTCCGCTTCAATGTGCGCGTGCCGGACCAGGCGTCGGCCGACTGGATCAAGGCTGCGATCGACGAGATTGCCGCCTCCCCGCCCTTCGAGGGGCTGGCCTTGGCGCTGCACGGCGGCTTCACCCGTCCGCCCAAGCCCATGGACGCGGCCCAGACCGCGTTGTTCGAGGCCGTCCGCCAGACCGGGGCCCTGCTCGGCCAGACCATCGCCTGGTCGCCCTCTGGCGGCGTTTGCGAGGGCAACAACCTGCACGCGGCCGGCCTGCCCAACATCGACACCCTGGGCGTCCGGGGCGGCCTTATCCATTCGCCGCAGGAGTTCGCCTGGCCCGACAGCTTCGTGGAGCGGGCGCAGCTGTCGCTCCTTATGCTGTGCAAGATCGCGTCCGGCGAGATCGACGCACTCGCCCTCAAGCGTCTCCGCATGGAGACCCTCTGATGCTTGTCGTCCGCCCCGCCGGTCCTGCCGACCTGGATCATCTCCTGGAACTGGCCATCCTGTCCGGCCCCGGCTTCACCAGCCTGCCCGAGGACCCCGACCAGCTGGTTGAGCGCCTCGACATCAGTCGCGACAGCTTCGGTGGCGTCCTCGCCCCCCAGGACCGCTGGTACACCCTTATGATGGAAGAGACCGACACGGGCGACGTCGACGGCATCGCTTCGGTCAAGGCGGCGGTGGGCCTGAAGCGACCCTTCTTCTCGTTCCGGCTCGTGAACCAGGCGGCGCAGTCGCCGTCGCTGAACATCCGGCTGGACCACCAGACGCTGCAGATCGTCAACGAATGCACGGGCTGGACTGAGGTCGGATCGCTGTTCCTCAAGGCGGATCGGCGCAAGGGCGGCGCGGGCCGTCTGCTCAGCCAGTCACGCTACATGCTCATCGGTGCCGAGCCTGACTTGTTCGCCGAGATGGTGCTGGCCGAGCTGCGCGGCGTCTTCACGCCCGACGGCGCCTGCCCCTTCTGGGACCATGTCGCCCACAAGTTCTTTCCGATGGAGTTCGACGAGGCCGACCTGATGACGGGCTCCACGGACAAACAGTTCATCCTCGACCTGGCCCCGCGTCACCCGATCTACGTCGACCTCCTGCCCGAGCCCGCCCGCGCGGTGATCGGCAAGGTGCATCCGCAGGGCGTGGCGGCCATGGCGCTGCTGGAATCCGAGGGCTTCCGACCCAACGGCCTTGTCGACATCTTCGACGCGGGGCCGACCGTGTCATGCCAGCGCGACCACATCCGCACCGTCCGCGATGCCCGTCGGCTGACCGTCCGCGTCAGCGAGGACGTCGACGCCGAACTGCCCGCCCTGATTTCGACCGACAGCGTCTCCGCCTTCCGCGCGGTTCGGGCCAAGGCCCAGATCGAAGGCGAAACCGTGCGCCTGACCCCCGAGGTCGCGGACGCGCTCAAGCTCGGCGACGGCGAGGTCGCGCGGGTCAAGACGTGAGAACCCCATGACGGACGGCAAGCTCTACATCGACGGCCGATGGACCGAGGGACGCGGCGACGGCTTCGCCTCCTTCGACCCTGCGACGGAGGCACGGGTCTGGCGCGGCAATGAGGCCTCGACCGATCAGGTCGGACAGGCTGTCGCCGCCGCCCGCGCCGCCTTCCCCGACTGGGCCGACCGTCCGCGCGACGAGCGGATCGCGGCGATGAAGCGCTATCAGGCCGCGCTCAAGGCCCGCGCTCCGGCCTTCGCCGAGGCCATCTCCAGAGAGACCGGCAAGGCCCTGTGGGAGACCACCGCCGAGCTGGGCTCCATGGCCGGCAAGGTCGACATCTCCATCCGCGCCTATGACGAGCGCACCGGCGAGCGCACCTCCGAGACCGCCTTCGGCCACGCCACCCTGCGCCATCGGCCGCACGGCGTGGCGGCCGTGCTGGGGCCGTTCAACTTCCCCGGCCATCTGCCCAACGGCCACATCGTCCCGGCCTTGCTGGCCGGCGACACGGTGGTGTTCAAGCCGTCCGAGGAGACGCCGCACGCGGGCCAGCTCATCGCGGAATGCCTGGAGGAGGCCGACCTGCCGGCGGGCGTCTTCAACCTCGTCCAGGGCGGGCGTGACGTCGGGGCCGCGTTGCTGGACCAGCCCATCGACGCCCTGATGTTCACCGGCTCGGGCGCGGCGGGCGCGCACTTCCGGCGCAAGTTCGCGGACGATCCGCACGTGATCCTGGCGCTGGAGCTGGGCGGTAACAATCCGCTGGTCGTCTGGGACGCCGCGGATGCCGAGGCCGTCGCGGGTCTCGTCGTCCAGTCCGCCTTCGTCACCACAGGCCAGCGATGCAGCTGCGCCCGACGCCTGATCGTGCCGCAGGGCGCTGCCGGAGACGCGGTCATCGCCGCCATCGACGGCCTCGTTGACCGGCTGATCTTCGCCCCGTGGGACTCGACGCCCGAGCCTTACGGCGGCCCCCTGATCTCCAAGCGCGCGGCCGAACAGGCGCTGTCCGCGCTCCAGCAGCGCATCGGCCTGGGCGCAAAGGTCATCCGAGCCTCCGGCCCCGTGGACAACCTACCCGCCGCCTTCGTCCGGCCCGCCATCCTCGACGTCACCGGCGTCGACGTTCCGGACGAGGAGATGTTCGCCCCCTTCTTGTCGGTGACCCGCGTCGCATCGTTCGATGATGCGATCGCGCAGGCCAACGCCACCCGCTACGGCCTGTCCGCCGGCCTGGTCTCGGACGACCCGGCCAACTGGGACCGCTTCATCCGCCGCATCCGCGCGGGCGTGGTCAACTTCAACCGCCCGACGACCGGCGCGGCCGGCGACATGCCCTTCGGCGGTCTGGGGGCCAGCGGCAACCATCGGCCGAGCGCCTATTACGCCGCCGACTACTGCGCCTATCCGGTCGCCAGTTTCGAGGCCGGAACGGTCCGGAACATCGAGGCCGAGATCAAGGGGCTGAGGTCGTGACCCCCGCCGTCGAAGCCAACGCCGACGGCCTGATCGGGCCGACGCATTCCTACGCAGGCCTCAGCCCCGGCAACCTCGCCTCCAGCCTGAACAAGGGCGAGGCGTCCAACCCGCGCGCGGCGGTCCTGCAGGGCCTCGACAAGATGAAGCGGCTCGCGGACCTGGGCCTGCCCCAGTTCGTTCTCCCACCGCACGAGCGGCCGAACATCCCCTTCTTGCGCAGTCTCGGCTTCACCGGTTCGGACGCCGCGGTGCTGGAACGCGCCTGGAAGGACGCCCCCAGTTTCGCCGCCGCCGCCTGCTCGGCCAGCCCCATGTGGGCCGCCAACGCCGCGACCGTCACGCCCAGCGCCGACAGCGCCGACGGCCGCGTCCACTTCACCCCCGCCAACCTGGTCACCAACCTGCACCGCAGCCTGGAGCACGCCCAGACGATGCGGTCGCTGAACGCCCTGTTCCCCGACCCCGCCCATTTCGCCGTCCACGACGCCCTGTCGCCGGTCGCCCATCTCGCGGACGAAGGCGCAGCTAACCATGTCCGCCTGTGCGCCGAGCATGGAGCGCCTGGCGTCAACCTGCTCGTCTGGGGCCGCGACGCCTTCGAAGCCTGGGACGGCCCCTACCCCGCCCGCCAGACGCGCCAGGCCTCCGAAGCCGCCGCCCGCCGCCACGGCGCGTCCGGCGCGGTACTGGCCCAGCAATCCCGCGCCGCCATCGCCGGCGGCACCTTCCACAACGACGTCGTCTGCGTCGGCGCGCTGGACACCCTGTTCCACCACGACCTGGCCTTCGAGGACACCGCCGGAACCCACGCCGCCATCCGCCAGGCCGCGCAAGGCTTCGACCCCATCTTTGTCGAGGTCTCCTCCGCCGACCTGCCGCTGTCCGACGCCATCTCGAGCTATCTGTTCAACTCCATGCTGGTCAGCCTGCCGGGAGAAGATCGCCTCACCCTGATCTGCCCGACCGAGACCCGCGACAACCCGCGCAGCCACGCGGTGGCCCAATCCCTGGTCGCCTCCAACGGCCCCATCGGCCGCGTCGAATACGTCGACGTTCGCCAGTCGATGCGCAACGGCGGCGGCCCCGCCTGTTTGCGCCTGCGCGTCGTCCTGACCGAGGTAGAACTGGCCGCGACCAATCCGGCGATGCGCCTGACGGACAACCTGCACACCCGCCTGTCCGCCTGGGCCGAGCGCCACTACCGCGACCGTCTGACCCCCTCCGACCTCACCGATCCGGCCCTGATCGACGAGAGCCGGGCTGCACTGGATGAGTTGACTGGATTGATCGGCCTGGGCTCGGGCTTCTATCCGTTTCAAAGACCCTGATCGCGATGTCGTCTCATTACGCCGCGAACCGTCCGCCCTTCCGGGCGTAGGCCTGGGTGCCGCGGGTGATCAGGCGGTCATAGGGTTCGATGGCGTCCACCGGGATCGACGTCTTGTCCCTCAGCCGCTCATAGATGGGACCGAAATCCTCATAGGTCGCGTCATTGAGGGCTTCGATCGAGGGCACCACGAAATAGACCTGCTGGAAGTCGTCGATGCGGTAATCGGTGCGCATGATCCGCTCCAGATCGAAGGCGATCCGGTTGGGCGACGGGTCCTCTAGGGCGAAGACGCTCTCGGACGCCGACGACACGATGCCGGCCCCATAGATGCGCAGACCGTCCGTATCCTCCAGCAGGCCGAACTCGACAGTGTACCAGTAGAGCCGCGCGAGATTCTTGAGCATGCCCAGCGACTGGGCCCTCTGCCCGCCCTTGCCGTAGGCCTGCATGTAATCGGCGAACGTCGGATCGGTCAGCATCGGCACATGGCCGAACACGTCGTGGAAGATGTCGGGTTCCTGCAGATAATCGAGCTGATCGGGCTTGCGGATGAACTGGCCCGAAGGGAACCGGCGGTTGGCCAGGTGGTCGAAGAAGACATCGTCAGGCACCAGGCCGGGCACGCAGACCACCGTCCAGCCGGTCAGCGCCTTGAGCTTGGGGTTCATCAGGGCGAAGTCGGGAATGCCGCCGGTGTTCAGATCCAAAGCCTGCAGCCCTTTCAGGAAGGCGTCGCAAGCGCGGCCCGGCAGGATCTTCATCTGGCGGGCATAGAGGGTGTCCCAGGTGTCGTGCTCGACCTCAGTATAGGCGCGCCAGTTCTGCGAGATCGTCCAGTCGGCGGCCGCGCCTTCCGGCGGGGTCTCGAAGACGTGCTCGAAATCGGACATGGCGAACTCCCTTGAGCACGCAATCTAGGCGGGGCCGCCGCCCGGCTCAATGGATCGGCTGGCTCCTCGGCGCACGATGGCCATCGGCGTCCATCGTGAACCACTGCGCCTGTTCGGCCTCGGTCAGGTCCGCGACTTCCGGATCATGTTCCAGCACCGCCTCGGCGGCGTAGACCAGGAATCCCGCGTCCACGCCCATCGCCAGCACGCGATAGAAGGGCTGATCCCGCTGGTCCGGGCCGGGCTCATGCGCCGGTCCGGCATAGGCGGCGTCGACGTCGACGACCACGCCTCGGAAGGCGGCGTCGCGGTGCCGGACAATCTGGCCGAGGGCGAACTTGGCGGAACGAAGCTGGGTCATGGCACCACACTGCTCCCTGGCCTCTGAGCCTTGTCCGTCGCGCTCGTTCATCTTCCTGACAGGTGGGCTTGGCGATGGCGGCCAGGCGGGGCTAGGGTGATCGGGACGGGTGCCCGTCTCGGTTGCGCCCATAAGAAAGTTCGGCCCATGCCGGAACCCGACGGCGCGCCGCGAGGCCGCGACGGACGGTCCCGGGTCCAGCGGGCGCATGGCGGGGGCGCGTCGGGACGCGACGGCCCGGCCTATGGCGCGCTTGATCTGGGGACCAACAACTGCCGCCTGCTGATCGCGCGACCGGCGCGGGATGGCTTTCGCGTGGTCGATAGTTTCAGCCGCATCGTGCGCCTGGGCGAAGGTCTTTCGCGGACCGGCCGGCTGGATCCTGCCGCCATGGACCGAGCCTATGAGGCGCTCGGTCTCTGCGCCGAGCGCGTGATGAGACGCGGCGTTGAGTCCGCCCGGTTGAGCGCCGTCGCAACCCAGGCCTGCCGCCAGGCCGAGAATGGGGCGGAGTTCATCGAGCGGGTTCGCAAGGGCACCGGTCTGCGGCTGCGCATCATCGATCCGGTCGAAGAGGCGCGCCTGTCGGTCGAGGGCTGCCTGAACCTGATCGACCCCAGGGCCGAGGCCGTGCTGGTCATCGACGTCGGCGGCGGCTCCACTGAACTGTCCTGGCTGCGGCGCTCCGACGGCGAGATGAAGACTGTCGGCTGGATGTCGGCGCCACTGGGCGTCGTCACCCTGGCCGAGCGTCATCCCGAGCCACAAGACGCGGGCGACGCCTGGTTCGAGGCCATGGTGGGCGACATGAGCGCGGCGCTGACCGCGGGAGGGTTCGAGGACGCCGAGTTCCGGCGACTGTTCGCCGACAGGAAGGGCCATCTGGTCGGTACGTCGGGGGCCATCACCTCGCTGGCCGGTGTCCACCTTAACCTGCGTCGCTATCAGCGCGATCTGGTCGACGGTCTGTGGATGACCCGGGCCGACTGCGAGGCCGCGGCGGCGAAACTCAAGGCACTCGGCCCCAAGGGTCGGGCCGACGAGGCCTGCATCGGACCGGACCGCGCCGATCTGGTACTGGCGGGCGCCGCCATCCTGGAAGCCGTCCAGCGCGCCTGGCCCAGCGAGCGCGTGCGCGTGGCTGACCGGGGCCTGCGCGAGGGCCTGCTGCTCCAGCAGATGCGGGCGGCGAAGAAGGCCACCCGTCGTCGGCGGGGCCGCGGTCGGGGTCGGCCTCAGGCGGCCGGCGCGGGCGGCCCGGAGACCTGAACCGGCAGGTCGATATCGCAGATCGAGAAGTCGGCCCCCCTCGCCTGCCGCGCGGCTTCAGCCAGGGTGCGGAAGGTGGCCGAGCCGGTATCCAGCACCTGGACGACCGGCCGCTCCTCGACCGGCAGATCCACGGCCACGCGAACGCGGGTCATGATGTCGGGTTCGGATGGTACCATGCCGTTGTTGGCGGGGTCGCCGGTCTTGATGGCGCGCACGACGTCCAGCCCTGACACCACGCGGCCCCAGATGGTGTAGCGCTTGTCCAGCGCCGGATAGGGCTGGCGCATCAGGAAGAACTGGCTGTTCGCGCTATCGGGCGCATCGCCGCGCGCCATGCCGGCGACGCCGGGGCAGTAGGTGCCCCAGCCGTGAACCTTGCCGTCAGCGGTCGTGGGCATGAGCGCCGTCGGCTGGGTCTGGATGGGCAGGCTGTTCATGAAGCCCAGCATGGACCCGGCCGGTTCGGCGACAGGAGTGAAGGGCGTCTCGGGGCCCCGACGGAAGGTGAACTCGGCGGTCAGGTCCGGATAGGGGCTCTGGCCCTCCCCGTTGCCGAGCGGATCGCCGGTCTGGGCCATGAACAGGTCGATGACGCGGTGAAAGACGATGCCGTCGAAGAAAGCTCGCCGCGCCAGCACCCGCATCCGCTCGACATGCAGCGGCGCGGCCTCCGGCGCCATCTCCACGAGGATGCGGCCCCGGTTGGTGTCGATGACCAGAAGGTTCTCGGGCGACACCGCGCGCCAGTCGGATGCGGCGGGGGTGGAAGTCGCGGGGGCGTCTTGGGCGAACACGGGGGAGACGATCCCCGCGCAAGCGAGAACGATGCCGACCAAAATCCCTTTCCGCTCATCCCGGCGGAAGCCGGGACCCAGTGCTTTGGGCGAAGACTTTTCTAGCGATGCGAAACATTGACCCATGATGCCGTGCCTCACTTAAGGACTGGGTCCCGGCTTCCGCCGGGATGAGCGGAGGAGCTAGGAAATCTCCACAACCGGCTCGAGGTCGCAGATGCTGAACTGGGAGCCCCGGGCCGCGCGGATCTCGGCAGCGCGGGCCTGGAAGGCGGCGGAGCGGGCGTCGAGGACGCGGGCCGTCAGGCGCTCGCCCTCCGGCAGGGCGGCGGCGGTGCGGACCCGGGTCATGATGTCGGGATCCTCGGCGACGCGGCCGTCCTCGGCCTCGGGCCCGGCCTTGAGCGACTGGACGACGTCGAGGCCCTGAAGGATGCGGCCGAACGCCGTGTACTGACCGTTCAGGATGCCGTTGGGAGCCATCATCAGGAAGAACTGGCTGTTGGCGCTGTTCGGGTCACCCGATCGCGCCATGCCCAGCACGCCGGTGCAGAACAGGCCGTTCGCATCGACGCGGAAGTCCGAGGTGACCATCATCTGGGCGTCTGGCTGGGTCTGAACAGGCAGGGTGCCGACCAGTCCAGACAGGCCATTGGCAATCCCGCCCTCGACCGGCGCGAAGCCCGCATCCCGGCCCCGGCGGAAGGTGAACTCGGCGGCCACGTCGGGCAGTTCGGACCCGCCGGCACCGGTGCCCAGAGGATCACCGGTCTGGGCCATGAAGCCGGTCAGAACCCGATGGAACTTGTGGCCGTCGTAGAACCCCTGGTCGGCCAGGGTGCGGATGCGCTCGGCGTGGCGCGGGGCCGCCCGCGGCTCCAGCTCGACCAGGATGCGCCCCTTGGAGGTATCGATAACGAGCAGGTTCTCGGGCGTGACCGTGCGCCAGTCCGAGGCGGCTGGCACTGGCGCGGACTGTCCGGCGGCGGCGAGCGGAAGAAGCGTCAGGGCGGCAGCAAGGGCGAAGGCGATCTTCAAGCGAGGGTATCCGAAATTAGGGTTTCACCCTGGCACGCACGGCGGCGGCCACGGCGGGGCTGACGAAACTGTCGATCGATCCGTCCAGCCGGGCGATCTCCTTGACCAGTCGCGAGGCGATGGCCTGGTGACGCGGATCGGCCATCAGAAAGACCGTCTCGATGTCGTCATTGAGGCGCTGGTTCATCGCCGTCATCTGGAACTCGTACTCGAAGTCGGCGACCGCGCGCAGGCCGCGCACGATGACGTTGGCGTTCAGGCTCTCAGCGAAATGCATCAGAAGCGTCGAAAAGGGCTGGACCTGGATGTCGGCG
Source organism: Brevundimonas sp. AAP58 (assembly GCF_001295975.1). Lineage (GTDB taxonomy): Bacteria > Pseudomonadota > Alphaproteobacteria > Caulobacterales > Caulobacteraceae > Brevundimonas. The sequence continues at coordinate 38,356 of NZ_LJHU01000056.1, forward strand.
TTCAGCCGGACGACCTCGGCACGCACCATCTCGACCCGCTCGGCAGTCGAGAACAAGGGACCCTTGTCGTCATTCTGGGCCACGCCGATCACAAGACGATCGACCAGCTTCACAGCCCGGCCGATGATGTCCATGTGGCCGTTGGTGACCGGATCAAAGGTGCCGGGATATAGCCCCACGCGCATGGCGATTCCTCTCCGACTCCTGGCTGACTAGCAGTCGATGAGGCGGGCGTCTTGCATACTCTGCATCGGGACCGATCTTCGCCCCCTTTTGACAGAACATCGCCAACCCCTTGACCCGTCGATCTCTGCGTCGTGATCTCCCCTCCCCTTCGTTGTCTCGGTGTCCCAATGTCGCGTCTCGCCGCCTCCGCCTGCTTCGCCGCCCTTCTGCTCGCTGCGGGCCCGGCCCTTGCCCAGACGGCGACGCCGACCACGCCCAACATCGGCGGTTTCCCGGACAGTCCCCCGATCCCGGCACCGACCAACCCGACCTATCCCGGCGTCATTCGCTACGAGGTCGATGCGACCGACTACGACCGCCACATCGTCTCGGTTCGCCAGGTGATCCCGGTCTCGGGCAGCCGCATCACCCTGCTCTATCCCAAGTATCTGCCCGGCAACCACGCCGTTTCCGGCCCAATTCAGTTGCTCGGCGGGCTGACGGTGGTCGCCAATGGCCAGGAGATCGACTGGCGTCGTGACTCCGTCGATCCCTATGCCTTCCACATCGACATCCCCGCCGGTGCCAGCGAGCTGGAGGTCTCCTTCCAGTGGCTGACCCAGTCCGACAACGCGAACTGGCGCGTGGTCATGACGCCGCGCATGATGAATCTGCAGTTCGAGAAGGCGCTGCTCTATCCGGCTGGCTACGCCTCCACCGGCATCACCTTCGCCCCGTCGGTGCGCCTGCCCGACGGCTGGAACTACGGCGTGTCGCTGCGCACCACCTCGTTCGAGGATGGCCTCGCGACCTTTGAGCCCGTCGATCTCTACACCCTGGCCGACAGTCCGATGTTCGCGGGCCTCCACTATCGCCAGGTCGAGATCGATCCCGAAGGCGACGACGTCTACCTCAACATCGTCGCCGACGAGGCCGCCAACCTCGCCGCCACGCCCGAGCAGATCGGCTATTACGAAAACCTCATCACCCAGGCTGATCGCCTGTTCGGGTCACGCCATTTCGACCGCTACGACTTCCTGCTGGGCCTGACCAACCAGATGGGCGGCATCGGGCTCGAGCATCATCGGAGTTCCGAGAATACCCACGCCCCGAACTTCTTCACTTCGTGGAACAGTCATGCCGGACGGCGCGCCCTGCTGCCGCACGAATACGTCCACTCCTGGAACGGCAAGTTCATGCGGCCCGCCGACGAACTGACCGCGAACTACAATGTGCCGACCGAAAACAGCCTGATGTGGGTCTATGAGGGCCAGACCGAATACTGGGGCGACGTGCTCTCGGCCCGCACCGGCCTGCACACCAAGGCCCAGGCGCTCATTCTGATCGCCGACCGCGCGGCCTTTTATCAGAACCAGCCCGGCCGCCGCTGGCGCAATCTCCAGGACGTCAACAACCACAATCTGCTCGGCTATCGCGTGCCCGGCCAGTGGACGTCCTGGATGCGCGGCACGGGCGACTACTATGACGAAGCGGCCCTGATCTGGCTGGACGTCGACACCCTGATCCGCGAGCGGTCCGGCGACCGCCGCTCGCTGGACGACTTCGCTCGCACCTTCTTCTCGCCGGAGGGCTCGGACGGCGACTGGACCCCGCGCGGCTACACCTTCGACGACGTCGTCGCGGCGCTCAATGCGGTCGAGCCCTACGACTGGGCCACCTTCCTGCGGGATCGTCTGGACGCCGACGGCCCGGACGCCCAGGCCCCGCTGGATGGCCTCGAGCGCGGTGGCTACCGCCTGGTCTATGTCGAGGAACCGAACGCCGACGAGAAGGCGGTCTATTCCAACTGGGGTTCGGACTTCCGCTATTCGCTGGGCTTCTCGCTGAGCGGTGCCAACAACCGCATCACCGCCATCCGCTGGGGCGGCCCCCTGTTCGAGGCCGGCATCGGCGCGGGTTGGGACCTGCTCGCCGTCGGCGACCGCGCGGGCAGCGCCGAGGCTCTGCGCGAGGCCGTCACCGCCGCCAAGGGCGGGACCGACCCCATCCGCCTGACGCTGCGCAACGGCCAGCGCGTCCGCACCGTCGAACTCGCGTACCACGATGGCCTGCGCTACCCCCGCCTGGAGCGGATCGAGGGCACCCGCGACCGCATCGGCGACATCCTGACGGCGCGGCGGCGCTAGCCGTTGCCGAGATTCCAGCAGGCTTGAGGCTTGGGCTGCGTCCGCAGTTCATTCGTCAGAGCCGAGCACCGCGACGCCGCCTCGTCGGCAGGCAGGGACTGCAGTGTCCACCGCAGGTCGCGCAGTTCCGTCCGCAACCCCTCGTGGTCGGCGGCGCCGCCGACGCGCTCAGCGCAGGTGAGCATATCCGCCTTCAGCGAGGCGAGTTCGACGCAGGGCAACGGCAAATCGCCGATGATCTCGCGCGCCTTGGCGCCCGTCATCGGCAAGTCGGGGCTGGGCGGTGAAGGGGGTGCCGGTGGCGCTGGTGGCGTCGACGCCGCAGGCTCCTCGCAGGCCGACAGGGTCAAGGCCGCCATCGCGGCCGCGAGCGGCAACAGGCTTCGCATCATCGGTTCGATCCTCCCGTCCTCCAGCGGAACACGGGATTGTCGCGCCTGTCCATCGCCCAAGCAAAACGGGCCGGGGATCACTCCCCGGCCCGTTTCTCGTTTCGCGGTCGCGAAGCTTACTTGACCTGCACCTTGGCGCCGGCTTCCGTGAGCTTCTTGGCCACTTCGTCGGCCTGTTGCTTCGAGACGTTCTCGACGACGTTCTGCGGAGCGCCTTCGACCAGGTCCTTGGCTTCCTTCAGGCCCAGGTCCGAACGCACGCCACGGACTTCCTTGATGACGTTGATCTTCTTGTCGCCGCCGTCCAGCAGGACGACGGTGAACTCGGTCTGCTCTTCACCGGCCGGGGCGGCGTCGCCACCGCCAGCGGCAGCGCCGCCAGCCGGCATGGCCATGGCCACCGGAGCGGCGGCGGAAACGCCCCACTTCTCTTCCAGCAGCTTCGAGAGTTCGGCGGCTTCGAGAACGGTCAGCGAGGACAGGTCTTCGACGATCTTGGACAGGTCAGCCATGTCAGTTTTCCTTCGGGGAATAGATTGGTTTCAGAGAGGGTATGCGGAGATGGAGGCTTACGCCGCTTCCTTCGCGCCGTAGGCGCTGAAGACGCGTGCCAACTGCGCGGCCGGAGCCTGGACCACACCAGCGACCTTGGTCGCGGGCGCGTTGAGCAGGCCGAGCAGCGAGGCGCGGATCTCGTCGAGCGTCGGCAGCTTGGAGAGGTTCTCCACGCCCTTCTGATCGACGACGGTCTCGCCCATGAAGCCGCCGACGATCACGAACCGGTCGTTCGCCTTGGCGAACTCGGTCGAGACCTTGGCGGCCGTGGCGGGGTTCTCGGCGTAGGCGATGCCGACCGGGCCCTTGAACAGGCCGTGGTAGGCGCTGCCTTCCGGGGCATCCAAGGCCTTCAGCGCCAGACGGTTCTTGACCACCTTGAACGCGCCGCCAGCCGAGCGAAGCCGCCCGCGCAGGTCTTCCATTTCCGCAACGGTCAGACCCAGGTTGTGGGTCACGACCACGCTGCCGGCCTCGGCGAAGACGCCTTTCAGCGTTTCGATCGACTCGGCCTTCTGTGCGCGATCCATTGCGGTCTCCAGTCTTGAACTCGGCGCCGGGACGAGCCCCGACGCCGTATGGCCAAAGCGCCGCGCGTCGCCGCACTGCGTTCAGGCCGGTCGTATTGTCCGAAGGAAGCGTCCGACATCGTCCATCCCGGATCACGGGCCGACGGCTGTCATCTCACATCCCCATCTCCCCACGGCGCCGGAGGGCTCTCCAGCATTTACGGCAAGGGTGACCCCCTCGCCCCGAAGTTCTCGGACAGGTCCGCCGAACCGGGGTTCAGCGGGAAGCGGCGCTCTATACAGGAAGAAGGGCGGAAATCAACCGGGATCAGTTCTTCGCCGGATTGACAGTCTCGATAGCCCCCGCCGGGCAGTCGAATTCAGCACAGTACTTCGTCAGGTATTCCTCGGTGAAGCCAACCATGAAGGTCATCAGGCTTTCGCCCATGAGCGCGCTGACCTCGTTCTGCTTCCGGGCGATCTCCTGCCCCTGAGGCGTCTCGTAGAACTCGACCAGAGAGAGCAGTTCGCCCGCAGTGAAGCGTTCAGTATAGTGCGCTTCGACCTGATCGATCATGACCTGCAGATGCCGGTTCATGATCACGGGCATGTTGACCCGCGTCCACTCGGCCTCGTCTTCGGTGACTTCGGTCTGGTCGGCCAGCATGCCCTCGACCGCTTCGTCGACGATCTTGCCGATAGTGGTGGTCACAGTCGCCACGATCAGTCGCTCCGCCAGCGCGGCACGGGTTTCGGCATCATCGTCCTGAGCCCAGCTGGGCGTGGCGGTGACGAACATCATCAGCACGGCGATCAGGATACGCATCAGGGGCACTCTTCGACGACGGACGCGCGGAACTGTGACCCACGCGGCAGCGTCCGCCTAGAACTCCCTTGCAACATAAGCGCGAAAACAGGTGGCTGGCGCTAGGACGTTTCCAATCCGAGACCCGCCATCCCAGCCGCCACAAGGATCACCGGAAGGGCCCAACCAGAACGCCATCGCCAGGCCGCGACAGCGGCAATGAGGGCGACGGCCAGCAGCGGCCAACCGGTCTCACGCCCCTGATACAGGCCGAACGCCAACTGCGCCGCCGTCGCTGCGATCAGTCCCACCGCGCCGGCCGCCACACCGTCCAGCAACGCCCTCAGCCGCCGGTCGTCCACCACCGCTTCCAGCCGGTCATAGAAGATCATCGAAAAGGCGAAGGCCGGCAGGAACACTCCGACAGTCATGGCCAGAGCGCCCGAGAACCCGCCAGCAACATAGCCGACGAAGGTCGTGAAGATAATCAGCGGCGCGGGAAGCACGCCGGACAGGGCCAGTCCATCCAGGAACTGCCCGTCGCTCATCCAGCCGCGTCCGATCGCGTCCTGACGCACCAGGGGGATGGCCGTATAGGCACCGCCGAAGGTCAAAAGGCCAGCCTTCAGCCCGCTGGCGAACAGCAGGAGCAGATCCGCCTGCCCCGGCCCGCTCGCCGCCAGACCCTGCGAGACCTGCCCGAGGCTATCATCAGACATGCGGACGAAGACCGCGCCGAAGATCGCCGCCAGAGCGATCACCACCAGAGCCGCGCGGGGACGCCCCAGCCCCACCAACCCATGCGCCGCCCCTGCAGCGATGAGGATGATCCAGAAGTTCACGCCCAGCAGCGACGCGAAGGCCGCCCCGACGCCCAAGGCGATCAACCAGCGGCTGGTCATCACATGGCGCCCGATCCTGGGCACGGCGCACAGCACCAGCCCGACCACGCCCGCCTGAACGCCCGGCAGGGCCGACGCCAGCCTCGGCTCGCCCCAGTCGATGAGGAAATAGAACCACCCCAGTGCCAGCATGAGCACGAGGCCCGGCAACATAAAGCCCAGCCCGGCCAGCAGTCCGCCGATCCGCCCCCTCGCGCGCATGCCCAGATGCACGCACAGTTCGTGCGCCTCTGGCCCCGGCAAGGCCTGCATCACGGCCAGCAGCCGGTTGAAGCGCGCGCTCGAGATCCATTGCTCGCGCTCGACCAGTTCGCGCCGGATCATGGCGATTTGCGCCACCGGCCCGCCAAAAGCCCGGATTCCAAACGACAGGAACCGCAAGAACAGCGAGACCAGCCCCATCCTCGGGGGCGCGACATCCTCTAGGGAGCGGAACGTTTCGGCCATTGCGTCCTCCAGCGCGCCTTGCGGTGCGTTCGGGAACGGGCCTTGGAGGCTGAACCTCTGTCAGCGGGCGCCCGCGTCGGCCCGCACGCGCACCCTAGCCAGACCTCCAGACATAGAAAAGGGCGGCGACCCTGCGGCCGCCGCCCTTCGTTTCTCAGCGCCGTACGGCGATCAGGCGTTCAGCGAGGCCGGATCGACCTTAACGCCCGGGCCCATCGTCGACGACAGGCTGATGCGCTTCACATAGGTGCCCTTGGCGCCCGACGGCTTGGCCTTGACCAGGGCGTCGACGATCGCCTTGACGTTGGCTTCCAGGGCGTCCTGGGTGAACGAGGCCTTGCCGATGCCGGCGTGGACGATGCCCGCCTTCTCGACGCGGAACTCGACGGCCCCGCCCTTGGCGTCCTTGACGGCCTGGCCGACGTTCGGGGTCACGGTGCCGACCTTGGGGTTCGGCATCAGGCCGCGCGGGCCCAGCACCTTACCCAGACGACCCACCAGGGCCATCATATCAGGCGAGGCGATGACACGGTCGAAGTCCATCAGGCCGCCGTTGATCTGTTCGTACAGATCCTCGGCGCCGACGTATTCGGCACCAGCCGCGCGGGCTTCCTCGGCCTTGGCGTCCTTGGCGAACACGGCGACGCGGACGTCGCGGCCGGTGCCGGACGGCAGGTTGACCACGCCGCGGACCTGCTGGTCGGCGTGACGCGGATCGACGCCCAGGTTGACGGCGATCTCGATCGACTCGTCGAACTTGGCCTTGGCGTTCTCCTTGACGGCCTTGATGGCGGCGTCGAACGGCAGCAGGGCCTCACGGTCCACGTTCCAGGCCTGGATGCGCTTGGGTTGCTTGGCCATATCTTAGCCCTCCACCACGTTCAGGCCCATCGCGCGGGCGGAGCCTTCGATGATCTTAGCCGCGGCCTCGACGTCGTTGGCGTTCAGATCCTTCATCTTCTTCTCGGCGATCTCGCGCAGCTGGGTGCGCGTGACCTTGCCGACCGTCTCGCGGCCCGTCAGCTTGGCGCCCGAGGTGATGCCCGCGGCCTGCTTCAGGTAGTGGGTCGCCGGCGGGGTCTTGGTGACGAAGGTGAAGCTCTTGTCCTGATAGACGGTGATCACCGTCGGCAGGGGCGTGCCCTTCACTTCCTTCTCGGTGCGGGCGTTGAACTCCTTGACGAAGCCCATGATGTTGACGCCGCGCTGACCCAGCGCCGGCCCGATCGGCGGCGACGGGGTCGCAGAGCCCGCGGGCACCTGCAGCTTGATATAGCCCAGAATCTTCTTGGCCATTGGTCTCTCCTATGAAGCGGCGAACTCAATCGCCACGGATGAGCCGTGGTGCGGCATGGCGGCCTCCCACGGATTTCCCGCGTTTCCGGCGGGCCGGAAAAGCGAAGGCGCGCCTATAGCGGGCTCGCCCTGCAAAAGCAAACGGCGGCTCGAAGGAGCCGCCGCTGCGAAGTCTGAAGTGGTCTGACGATCAGGCCGCGACCTTCTCCACCTGGCTGTATTCCAGATCGACCGGCGTCGGACGCCCGAAGATCGAGACGGCGACCCGCAGGCGGGCGGCGTCCTCGTCGACGCTTTCCACCTGGCCATCGAAGCTGGCGAAGGGGCCGTCGATGACCTTGACGGTCTCGCCGATGTCGAAGCGGATCGTGGGCTTGGGACGCTCGACGCCCTCTTCCACGGCGCCGATGATGTTCTGGACCTCACGCTCGCTGACCGGCAGCGGCTTGGTGCCGCCCGCGGCACCCAGGAAGCCCGTGACCTTGGGCGTATCCTTCACAAGGTGATAGGCGTCGTCGGTCAGGTCCATCTTCACCAGCACATAGCCGGGGAAGAACTTGCGCTCGGAGTTGACCTTCCGGCCGCGACGGATCTCGACCACGTCCTCGGTCGGCACCAGGATCTCGGAGAAATACTCCTCCAGTCCGCGCTGCTTGGCCTGGTCGCGGATATGCTGGGCGACCTTCTTCTCGAAGTTCGAATAGGCGTGGACAATGTACCACTTGTGCCGGGGATTGGCGGGGGCGGGCGCTGCATCCGTCACGGGCGCGATCCTTCTTTTTTCTTATTGGCCGATGGCGAGGACGAAGGTGGACGCCATGCCCAGCATCCAGTCCACGATCCAGAAGAAGGCCGCCGCGATGGCCACCATGATGAAGACCATCACCGAGGTGATCCAGGTCTCCTTGCGGCTCGGCCACACGATCTTGCGACCCTCGGCGCGGACCTGACCGAAGAACTGGACCGGGCTGGTCTTCTTCTTGGGGGCGGCGTCGTCGACCGTAACCGTGGCACCGGAGGCCTGCGCCGCCGCTTGCGGGCGCGCGCCAGCGGCCGGGTTTCCGGTGCGGCGTCCGCCTGTGAACCTGGACTTGGCCATCGTCTACGGGGTCTCTTCTAACGCTTGATCCGTCCCCGCAGATGGGAAGCCGTGGCCTGCGGGAACAGAGGGGAAAATGGCAGGAGTTGGGGGACTCGAACCCACGACCCCCGGTTTTGGAGACCGGTGCTCTACCAACTGAGCTAAACTCCTAGACAAAACAGAACGCGCCGTGGGAGCGAACCCATCGGCGCGTCGGTTCGCCAGAGGTCGCGATGTAACAGTGCCGCCCTAACGAGGCAAGCCTTACACCGCAGCGGCAAACTGATTGGCCACACACCGGTGTTATGTCATAGCGACACCTCGATGTAAGCACGCCCTCATCCCATGGCCAACCTGAGAAGACTTCAGTTTCTGGCCGCGGGAGTGGTCATTATCGCTACGTTCGCACTCTCTCTTTGGGTGCGCTGGCCAGCGTTCACGGGTGAAGCCGCAACTCCAAATCTGGAGGCGACCTATCACTCTATCTGGACCGCAAGGGCGATGGTCGAGTCGTCCGCCGCAAGCCATCACCTGCTGCCCACGGTAACCTTGGCCCCGATACCCGGAAACGACATTTCATGGGGGGCTACCCAGCCGACGGCTGGGGGCAGCTACATCTATGCGTCGTTCCCGCCTCTGGCCTTCTGGCTCGCGACACCGGTGGCGCGATTGGGTGCCCATTCTCTGGATCTCCTACCGCTGTCTCTCCTCAACAGTCTTTTTGGACTCGGCGCTGCCTTGATGCTCGCGGCCCTGGCGAGGCGACTGTACCTGGACAATCGCGCCATCACGGTCGGAGCAGAGGACCAAGCCAGTCTCGATTGGCTCGTGTTCCTGGTCGCAACGGTGACGACGCTGTTCCTTTGCGAGTCGCTGCAATCGCACGGCAACGTCTACTGGCCGCAATCACCCGCGCAGATCGTCTTCATCGTCGGGGCCTGGTTTGGTTATCGGGCGTTGAAAGGCCCAGCATCGCGCGCGACGACGATCGGTCTGATGACGTGCTGCGCGGTCTATCCGATGCTCGAGTGGTCCGGCTATGTGTTCAATATCGGCATTGCCCTTGCGCTGGCCTTCAGCGTCCTGAAGCAGAGCGACACGAGCATCACCCAGGCATTCTCGAGGTCCGCACGCCGCTCGGCCTTGACGGCCGTCAAGGGACCGCCGTTGCAGATTGCAGGCGTCACGATGGTAGTGGGCCTGGCAACCATCCTCCACCTCGTGACGGCCGTCGGCTTGGAGGACGCGATAAAGGCTTTGCTGATGAGGGCGGCAGCGCGATCCGTGACACTCGATATCGCCGCGCTACCGTTCGGATATTGGACATCTCTCGGCCTGCTTCTACCGTTCGGACTGATCGCAGCCTTGATCGTTGTTCGGTTGAAGCACGACCGCAGTACACTGCCTTCGATCCTGCTGTTGTTCGTGTGCGCTTTTCCGCTCCTGGAGAACGTCGTCATGCTGCAACACGCGAGCCAGTTCTCCTTCGACCGTTTGAAGCTCGCGGTTCCACTCGTCCTTGCCCTGGCTTGGGTCGCTTCGACGGCGTCGCCTAGGCGCGTCGCGCTCGGCGCGCCGGTGATCGGAGCAGCGATCATCGCCAGCAACCTGTTCCATTATGGTGACCGACTGGCCGCCGGCCAGCCCTGGGTTGAAGCGGACAGAGCAAATCGACTTTCGATCGCCCCCTTCGCGTCAATGCTGGTCGATCCCTGCGTCGTGGTCGGCTCGACCAGCAACGTCAGAGGCTATCTGAACCTACTAGTGGGCCGCGACATCTACGAGTTTGTGGATGCCCAGACCTTGTCCGCAAAGGCGAGAAGCCGTGGAGCCTGCGGTGCAGTCTTGATACAGACCACCAACATATCACCAGACCTGCCGCGCATAACCGCGATCACGCGGATCAGTGGTCCAGGTGCGCCGCCACCGCCTCGGCTTCGTCCTCCGGCTTGACCACCTGCTTGAACAACAGCTTGTCGATGCGGCGGTCGTCCATATCAATGACCTCCACCTCGAAACGGCCGAGCTGCAGGATCTCCCCCTCTTCCGGCACACGCGACAGCTGGTGCAGAACCAGGCCGGCGATGGTGTGGAAGCCTTCGTGCTCGCCGAAGTCCTCGCCCAGTTCGTCGGCCAGCTCGTCCAGGTCCATCTGGCCATCGACCAGCCAGGTGCCGTCCTCGCGCTGGCGGATCATCTGCTCGGCGTCGTCGTGACCCTCGTCGAAATCGCCGGCGATCATCTCGAGCAGATCGGTCGCCGTGACGACGCCCTCGAAGGCCCCGAACTCATCGACGAGGAAGGCCATGTGGACCTTTGAGGACTTCAGGATCTCAAGCGCCTTCAGCACCGAGGTCGACTGCGGGATGAAGGCCGGGATCTGGACGTGTTTCTCGATATTGAACTCGCCATTGTCCAACAGGCTATCCAGCAAATCCTTCTTGTGGACCACGCCAATCGGATTATCGACGTCGTTCTCCCGCGCCACCACGATGCGGCTATAGGGACAGGTGCGAACCTCTTCGCGCAACTGTTCCTCGGTGTCGTCGAGCGCGACCCAGAACACTTCGTGACGCGGCGTCATGGCCACCCGGATCGGACGGTCGCCGAGCGTCAGGATCTCCTCGATCATCTCCTGTTCCTCGGGCTCGATCAGACCCGACGCCGTGCCTTCGGCGATCATCGTCTCGACCTCCTCCTGGGTGACGTCCGACCCGTCGCGGTCCTTGACCCCCAGAACCTTCAGAATGCCCGACGTCGAGGCCGTCAGCAGGGCCACGAAGGGATGCAGCACGATTGCCAGGGTCGAGATCGGCGCGGCGGTCTTGGACGCGATCGCTTCGGGAAAGATCAGCGCCAGCCGCTTTGGCACCAGTTCGCCGACGATCAGCGAAACATAGGTGATGCCGATGACAACCACGGCGGTCGAGGCGATCTCGGCCCAGGCCTCCGTCGCCGGAAACGCCGTCTCGATGATGCGTGTCAGCTCGCCCGCGATGGCCGCCTGACCATAGGCACCGGCCAGAATGCCGATCAGGGTAATGCCGACCTGGACGGCCGACAGGAAGTGAGTCGGGTCTTCCGACAGCTTCAGCGCCGCGCGCGCGCCCCGGTCGCCGCGCTCGGCCCGGCTCTGCAGCTTCGACTTGCGAGAAGAGACGACCGCCAGCTCGGTCATGGCGAAGAGGCCGTTGAGCACCACAAGGAGCAGAACGACGACGATGGCGATGGCTAACATTTAGAGGGAAGAGACCCGGCGCGGCGCGACAAACGGCGTCCGCATTTCGCTCCTAGCGGAATGCCAAGGTTTTCGCCACGATTTCCTTGGATGGAAGGATCAGCCGGTCCGGCCGGCTTCCACTGAGCCATAGGCACCGCGTGAGCCGTCGTCCGCGGTGGCGCAGGCGGACACACCGAGCAGCGTTCCGATGAAAAGGCCGATGTGCAGAGCGCGTCGCATAGTGATTGGTTACCGAACTTCTAACGCCGTGACCAACGTAGAAGACGGTTCGCGGTTCACCGCAACCAGCGGCCCCTGCCGGTTGCAGAACAGGGTTAAGGCGTCACTCGCCCGGTTCCTCCGAGTCGCCGTCGCGGAAGCGCCATTTCATGGTCAACACCCCGGCCGCCATCACCAGGGCAGCGGAATTGGCGAAGGCCACAGGCCAGGCCTCGGTCAGCACACCATAGACGACCCAAAGGACGAAGCAGGTCACCGTCAGGGAATAGGTCTTCAGCGACACCGACGACGCGTCCCGCGCCTTCCAGATCTTGACGATCTGAGGCGCGAAACTGGCGATGGAGCACAGGGCGGCGGCCGTGCCGAAAGCGTTGGCGATCAGGTCTGACATGGGCCGCAAACGGCGCCCCACGGCGAGGGTTCCTGCGGTCGACTATTGGGTTGGCTGCGCCCTGGATCCAATGGTCCGGTCCAGGAAGTCCAGATAGGTCCGCCATTGCTGCAACTGGCGCTCGTTGCCCCGGATACCGTGCCGCTGGCCGGGATACAGCATCATCTCGAACGGCGTGCTGGAGGCCTGGAGCGCGTCGATCACCCGGGTCGCGTTCTCGAAGATCACGTTATCGTCGGCCATGCCGTGAAGCAGCAGCAGCCGGCCGGTCAGCTGATCCAGCTGATCGACCACGTCGGAGGCCGCATAGCCGTCCGGATTGGCCTCCGGCGTCGACATGAACCGCTCGGTGTAGTGGGTGTCGTAGAGGCTCCAGTCCGTCACCGGCGCGCCCGAGATCGCCGAGGTCAGGTTCATGCGCGGCTCGGTCAGCATGTGCAGCGTCATGAAGCCGCCATAGCTCCAGCCCATGGCCGCGATCCGGTCGTCGTCCACGAACGGCAGCGATCTCAGATAGTTGATGGCCAGAACCTGATCGTCCACCTCCGGCTGGCCCATCGTCAGATACAGCGCCTGCTTAAACGCCGCCGACCGGTCGCCCTCGCCCCGGTTATCGAGGCGGAACACCAGATAGCCGGCCTCGGTCAGAAGCTGCGTCGTCGCCGGCAGCCAGCCATTGCGCACGCCCCCGCCCGACGGTCCGCCATAGACCTGCATCACCACCGGATAGCTCTTGGTCGGATCGAAATCGACGGGCCGTGCCATCTGCCAGACGAGGGTATGGCCGTCGCTCTCCAGCGTGCCGAACTCGACGCTGGGCCTGCGCGACACGAAGGGCGTGAACGGATGGTCGGCGTCGAGCGCATTCTCCTCGATCCAGCGCACGAACGTCCCGTCCGCCGAATATAGACCCGAGCGCGGTGGGGTTCTCAGGTCATTATAGTTGCCGACATAGGCCGTGGCCGTCCGGTTCATGCTCGCCGACCACCAGCCGCCCTGCGGCGTCACCGCCACCGGCGCGCCGTCCGTCGTCAGGCTGGCGCGGAACAGCTGCTGCTCGATCGGGTATTCGCGGCCGTCGCGCATGGAGGCGGTGAAGAAGACCTCGCCGGTGTCCTCGTTGACGCCGTTCAGCGCCTTGACCGGCCATTCGCCCGAGGTGATGGCGCGCACCTTTCGACCGTCGGCGTCATACAGATACAGGTGCCGCCAGCCGGTGCTTTCGTCCGACCATATGAAGCGGCCGTCCCTCAGCGCCTTGAAATCGTGGGTCAGGGGCACCCAGGCGTCCGACGTCTGGGTCGCGATGACGCGGGACGCCCCCGTCGCCGGATCGACGCGCAGCAGGTCCAGAGTCTGCTGATCGCGCGACTGACGCTGGACATAGAGGACAGACCCGTCGGTCGCCCAGTTGACCCGCGCCAGATAGATGTCGGCGTTCGCGCCCAGATCGACCTTGATGCGTCGGCCCGAGGCGACGTCCTGGACCCACAGCTCGACGAGCGCGTTCGGTCGCCCGGCCCGGGGATAGCGCTGCTCGATCACCGTCGCGCCGCCGCCGGTGATGTCCAGACGCGGAATGATGTCGACGGTCGATTCGTCGGTGCGCTGGAGCGCGATGAAGCGCTCGTCCGGGCTCCACCAGTAGCCGGTGTCGCGGTCCATCTCCTCCTGGGCGATGAACTCGGCCGTGGCCCAGGTGATCAGACCCTCGCCGTCCGTCGTGACCGGCCGTTCCTGCCCATCGGCCAGATTGACGATCACCAGATCCTGATCGCGCACGAAGCTCACGAAGTTACCCTGGGGGCTGACCTTGGCGTCGATCTCGTCGGCCTCGGTCTCGGTCAGGCGGCGGATGTCGCCCCCTTCCCGGCTGGCCAGGAAGATGTCGCCCTCCAGCGGGGCCAGGATGTAGCGGCCCTGTTCGTCCCAGGAATACTCGACCACGCCGCGCTGGCTGATCCGCATGCGCTCGCGCCGCGCCTTCTCGGCCTCCGACAGTTCCCCGGCGTCGGGCACCAGAGCTCGGGCGTCGATCAGTTTGAAGGGATCCCCCTCCCCCGTCGGCGCGGCCCACAGGTCCAGCACGGAGACGTCGTCCTCGCGCGCCCGCAGGAAGGCCACCAGCTCTCCGTCCGGCGACAGGCTGACCCCCTGGGCCACGGGGCCATTGAGGGCGGGATTGGCGAACACCCGCTCAGGGGTCAGGACCGCCGGATCGGTGGTCTGGGCCTGGGCGGTCGCGGCGGAGAGAAGGAGGGACGAGGCAAGGAGAACTGTGCGCATCCCTCGACGCTAGCGGCGGATTTCGCGCTCGTCACCCTCTCCCAGCGCGAGAGGGACCGAACGTCACCTTCCCCATTTAACGCCGACCCCCTAAAGACAGCGTCAGATGACCGACGCCGCCCTGTCCCCGCCGCCCGCCCGTCCCTCGGCCTTCCATGAGCTTGAGGTGACCTGGGTCCATCACTGGACGGAGCAGCTGTTCAGCTTCCGCGTCGCCCGGCCCGAGGACTTCCGCTTCCGCTCGGGCGAGTTCGTCATGATCGGCCTGCCCGGCGAGGACGGTGCCAAGCCCCTGCTCCGCGCCTATTCGATCGCCAGCCCCAGCTGGGACGAACAGCTGGAGTTCCTCTCGATTGCCGTGCCCGACGGTCCCCTCACCTCGCGGCTGGTCCACATCCGGCCGGGCGACACCGTCCTGATGGGCAAGAAGCCGACCGGCACGCTCGTGCTCGACGCCCTGACCGGTGGCGAGACGTTGTGGCTGATCGGGACAGGCACGGGGCTGGCCCCCTGGCTCAGCGTCGCCCGCGATCCCGAGACCTACAGCCGCTTTGGCCGCGTCATCGTCTGCCACACAGTGCGCAACGTCGCCGACCTCAGCTACCGCGACTTCTTCACCTCGGGCATCCACGACGATCCCCTGATCGGCGAGGAAGCAGCGGCCCAGCTGACCTACTATCCCACCGTCACCCGCGAGCCCTTCGACACGCCCGGCCGCATCACCGACCGCATCACGTCAGGTGCCGTCTTCACCGACCTCGGCCTGCCCCCATGCTTCTCGCCCGATCGCGACCGGGTCATGCTGTGCGGCTCCATGGCCATGATCAAGGAGACGGCCGAGCTGCTGGAGGACTACGGCCTGAAGGAAGGCTCCAACGCCGAGCCCGGCGACTATGTCCTGGAGCGCGCCTTTGTCGGCTGAGGTCCTGCACAAGCCCCAGATCGTCGCCGTCGACGCCCGCGTCGACCCGGCCGCCTGCCAGTCCATGGCCGAGGTCCGTCAGGGCGTCGACGCGCTCGACCGCGCCCTGGTCGCCCTGATCGCCGAGCGCCAGCGCTACATGGAGGCCGCCGCGCGCATCAAGCCGAACCGCGACGCCGTCCACGACGACGCGCGCATCGAGGATGTGGTGGCGAAGGTCCTGGCGGCGGCCGAGGCCCAGCACCTGTCGCCGAACATCGCCGAGCCTGTCTGGCGCACCCTGATCGACCGCTGCATCGCCCACGAGTTCTCGGTCTACGACCGGACCCGCAGCTAGCCTTTCAGCGACCTCAGCATCAGTTCGTGCCGCCACGCCGCGACGTCGGCTAGCGCGGCGTCCAGAGCATCGCGCACCCGTTCAAGCCGCGGCGGAGCGTCGGCCTTTTCAGCCGCCTCAGCGACCGCGCAAGCCTGAGCCAGGGCCCCGGCACCGATCCCCGCCGCCGTCCCTCGCAGCGTGTGCACTGCGTCGCGCCAACCTTGATCGCGGATGTCGAGCAGTGGGGCCCAAACCTCGGCTTGCTGGACGAAAAGGCCGAGGATCTCCTCAGACACCGCATCATTGCCGCCCGTGGTTCGGTCCAGCACCGAGAAATCCACCACGCCGGTCAGGTCGCGGCGCGACATCAGGCGGCGGGCTCCTCGCCCTTGGCCAGGCGTGTATTGCGCCGCGCGAACAAGAGGTAGAGCACCAGTCCCGCCGCGTTCCAGATGAAGAAGTTGATCTGGGTCGAGATGGGCAGGCTGACGAACAGATAGAGGCACCCCAGGATCGCTCCAGCCCCAACGATGGGCCAGGCCGGGGCCTTGAACATCCGCTGCCGCTGCGGCTGCTGAACCCGAAGCACGATCAATGCCGCGCCCACGGCGACAAAGGCCGCCAGCGTCCCCGCATTGGCCAGGGCCGCCAGTTCGCCCAGGCTGAACAGACCCGCGATGACCGCCATCAAAACGGCCGTGACGCCCGTCATCAGGACGGGCGAACCCCGCTTCTCGCTCACCCTGGCCAGGGCACGCGGCAGCATGCCGTCGCGCGCCATGACAAAGAAGATGCGGCTCTGGCCGTACATGAAGGCCAGCAACACCGTCGGCAGCGCCACAATCGCCGCCCCTGCGATCACCGTCGCTGCCGTATCATTGCCGAGCGTACGGGCGATAAAGGCCAGCGGCTCATCAGAGCTCGCGAACTGGGCAAACGGCATGGAGCCCACAGCCGCCGCGGCGACCAGCAGATAGATCAGCATGCAGACCATCATGGAACCGACGATGCCGATGGTCAGGTCGCGTCCAGGGTTCTTCGTCTCCTCGGCCGCGGTCGATACGGCGTCGAAGCCGTAGAAAGCAAAGAAGATGATGGCCGCCGCAGCCATGACACCGACCTCCACTCCGTTCGCATCGATCGACTTGCCGAAGCCGAACGGCATGAAGGGCTGAAGATTGGCCGGATCGAAGTGCGGCGCCGCGATCGCCACGAAGGCGGCGAGCGCCACGACCTTCACGACCACGAGGATGGCGTTAATCGTGGCACTCTCGCGCGTACCCAGCATCAGCATGCCCGCGACCACGGCGACGATGCCGACCGCCGGCAGGTTGACGATGCCCGGCGTCTCGGTCCCGAACGGCCCGCTGGTCAGGGCGGCGGGCAAACCCCAGCCCATGCTGTCAAGAAAGCCGGTGAAATAACCCGCCCACCCGACCGCTACCGCAGAGACGACCAGCGAGTACTCCAGGATCAGGCTCCAGCCGATCACCCAGGCCAACATCTCGCCCAGAGCGGCGTATGAATAGGTGTAGGCGCTGCCCGAGGCCGGGATCATCGTGGCCAGCTCGGCATAGGCCAGGGCGGCGAAGACGCAGACCCCGCCCGCGATCATGAAAGACAGCATCACCGCCGGCCCGGCCTTGGCCGCACCGACGCCGATCAGGGTGTAGATACCGGTGCCGACGATCGCGCCGACGCCCAGCGCGATCAGATGCGGCCAGCTCATCGTTGGCTTGAGCCGAGAGCCGCCTTCAAACGCCGTGATCTGCTCGATGGACCGCCGTCGGTTCCAGAACGCCATGAACTCACCCTCCCCGCGCCCTCGCAGCGGGGCGATTCCTTTCCGATGCTAGACGCCCCTGCGACACAGAGGAACCACCGTCAGAATCCCTTGCCAGGCGAGACCGATATCCCTATCTCCCCGTCGCCGCGCGGCGTCCCAGGACTGAACACGCGGAAGTGGCACGGCGTTTGCAGTGCCCATCATGACGAATGGTCCGGGTGATTAGCTCAGTTGGTAGAGCAGCTGACTCTTAATCAGCGGGTCGTAGGTTCGAACCCTACATCACCCACCATCGTTTCAAAGACTTAGCGGGCGGCGGGTCGGGGCGCAAAGTTGGATACGTCCAACTTATCCTAATAATAAATTACCCTTTAGTTCTGGCTCGCGACGAGGCTCAATGCCCCAAGTTCGATCTCTGCGGCATGCTTGGCGGCGACTGCGTCCTCGAACCTGTCAAATACGACTACACCAATCCCCTCTTCCTCTGCGCATTCCTAGCCACCGTGCCATCGCGCGGCAGGTAGGTCGTCAGGATCGTGTGGACGCTCTGCAGAGTGTGGGCGGTGATCGCGGCGATCTCGGGGACCGTGCAGCCCGCACACGCCAGCTGGACCACGGGCGCGACCCTGACGCTCGGCCCCGGCGAACAGGCCGTCATCACCTACTCCAGTGCCCACCGTGGTGAAGTCGATCCACAGATGCGTGGACGCAGCACGACGTCCTGGATGCACCGGAAGCGAGTAATGTTGGCGAAGGTCAGCTCGGCGGGATCGGCCCACGGCTGCATGTCGACGTCGAAGACCTCGAAGCGCTCGAACAGCCACTGAGCGAAGCGCATCGGGCTGATGCCGTGCGTGATGTTCAGCGAGGCGGCGTTGAACTCCATCCAGATCCACGGCCGGTCGCGTGCGATGAGCGCGGCGGCGCCGTCTAGCACAAACGGCTCGAAGCCCTCGACGTCGATCTTGATGAGGGCAACCTGCTGCTCCGGCATGTGGTCATCGAGCGTGGTGACCGGGATGTACAGGGGGGTGAAGTCCGGTGCGTCGGCGTACATGTAGGCGTCGGTCGTGAAGTGGCAGTTGGCCCGGTTCGGAGCCATGACGAACGGCATCACGCCGGGTCGGTCGGAAACCCCGGCCTCGACTAGTTTTGCGCCTATCGGCGCATTCTGGCGGTAGTAGGCGGCGTTGACCGGCGATGGCTCGAACGCAAGCACGCGACAGGCGGGGGCAGCGTTCAGCATGACGTGGGTCGCGGCGCCCAGGTTGGCGCCGACGTCCAGGATTACTCCTGTCTGGACGTGCTGCCGCACGAACGCCGCCAGCGGCTGCAGATCGTCCAGATGCCGCGCGAGGTTCTGGAAATAGTCGTCATCGGGGTCGCCGCTTAGTGGCAACGACGACTTGACGTTGAGCCCAGCTTGCATTTTTGCCTCTAAGCGAACCCCGCAATCCGTCCAACTGGCCTGCTAGAGTTTTGAATCCATTGAAAAGAATAGAACGGGAACAGTCTTCCCGATCTCAATGATTTCAACGTCAGACGCCTCACTCTTAATCAGCGGGTCGTAGGTTCGAACCCTACATCACCCACCATCGTCCTCCCAGGAAATGCGCCGTCTCGAGGACTACCGCCATTGCGGCG
Source organism: Brevundimonas sp. AAP58 (assembly GCF_001295975.1). Taxonomy (GTDB): domain Bacteria; phylum Pseudomonadota; class Alphaproteobacteria; order Caulobacterales; family Caulobacteraceae; genus Brevundimonas. The sequence goes on from NZ_LJHU01000056.1 coordinate 57,463, forward strand.
AGACGGACACGGTCGCGCTACGCAGGCATCTGATCGCCCATCGTCGATATCGGACCTCACCCGCTTTCGCTTGTGATCGCGCGCGCTGGCGTGGTTTACCGAAATCCAATGCGCGCGGAACCGCCATGCCTGTCCGAACCGACGTCACCAAACTGATCGGAAACACGCCCCTGCTGCGGCTCCGGGTCGCCTCAGCCATGACGGGCTGCGAAATTCTGGGGAAGGCGGAGTTCCTGAACCCCGGCCAGTCGGTGAAGGATCGCACAGCGCTGGGGCTGGTTCAGGCAGCGCGGGCATCGAACGCGCTCAAACCGGGCGGAACGATTGTGGAGGGCACCGCCGGCAATACCGGCATCGGCCTCGCGCTGGTCGGAGCCGCGCTGGGCCATCCGGTGGTGATCGTCATGCCGCGCACCCAGACCGAGGAGAAGAAGCGAGCGGTCCGGCTGCACGGCGCGCGGCTGATCGAGGTCGACGCCGCGCCGTTCTCCAGCCCGAACCACTTCGTGCATTTCTCGAGGCGACTGGCGGCAGAACTGAACGAAAGCGAACCCAACGGCGCGATCCACACCGATCAGTTCGAGAACACCGCCAACCGCGACGTCCATGAACGCACCACGGGATCAGAGATCTGGGCGGACACGGACGGACAGATTGACGGTTTCATCTGCGCGGTTGGCACCGGCGGCACGCTCGCAGGCGTCGCGCGGGCGCTACGGGCGAGGAAGCCCGACATCGCCATCGGCCTGGCTGATCCGCCTGGCGCGGCGCTTTACAGCTACTTTACCGAGGGCCGTCTGGCGGCCGAGGGGCAGTCGGTGACCGAGGGCATCGGCGTCAACCGCATCACCGCCAATCTGGACGGGCTGGCGGTCGACCACGCCTACCGGATCCCGGACGCGGAGGCCCTGTCGGTGCTGTTCGACCTTGTGCGCGACGAGGGCCTGCTCCTCGGACCGTCCAGCGGGGTCAATGTCGCCGGAGCCATTCGTCTGGCGCGCGAGCTGGGGCCAGGCAAGACCATCGTCACCATTCTGTGCGACCCCGGCCAGCGCTACGCGGGCAAGATCTATGATCCGGCCTTCCTGCGCTCGAAAGACCTGCCGGTCCCGGAGTGGATGGACGGCCCATGAGCGGCGCGCCTGGTCGCCTGCCGCCTTCGGACGCGGTCCAAGCCTTCGCGACGGTTGGTGCCGCATCCCACCCTACGCGGTGCCAATCGTCCTGAGATCGCCGTCTGGGTTTCCCTCGACATGGCGCGAGCGGACAGGGCTTGCCGACGGGCTGTGAGAGCGGAGCCTGCCTACCGCTCGTAAGACAGGCGGACCAGATCGACCGGGTCGCCGACAGCCAGCGCGGGCGCGAGCGGTGCGCGCCGGATCAGGGCATCAGACCCGGCCAGCACCCGGACCAGAGACGAGTCCTGCGAGCCGGCCGGACGCACAGTCGGAGGCCCCTCCTCGGTGCTTCGGAGGGCGCGCATATAGTGCTCGCGGGGACCGTTCGCCTCAAGGGCCGCGCCCAGCGTAGCGGCTTCGACAACGAAATCGACGCGCCCTCCCTGGAGCGCAGCGAGCAGGGGCGCGAGGAATAGCTCGGCGCAGACGAGGGCCGACACCGGATTGCCTGGTAGCCCAAGAATGAGGCGACCAGACGGGAAGCGACCGAACCAAAGAGGCTTGCCGGGTCGCATGGCGATGCCGTCGACGGTGAGATCAGCCCCCAGTCCTCGCGCCACCGGCTTAAGCCGGTCGTGATCCCCGACCGACGCCCCGCCGACGGTGACGAGAAGGTCGACGTCGGTGTCCGTCATGATGGAGTCCAGGGCGATGTCATCGTCCTCGACCGGCGCCAACAGGCGAGCCTCGGCGCCCCACCGCGAGGCGAAGGCGACGAGGGCGGGACCGGCGGAGTCGTAGATCTGATGGAGGCCGACGGGCTCTCCGGCCGCACGGATCTCGTCGCCGGTCGGCAGGATGGCGACACGTGGACGAGTAGCGCAGAGCAGCGTCGTCCGGCCCGCGGCCGCTGCCAGGGCCAGTCGCCACGGGCCGAGCCGCGCGCCCGGGGACAGCAGGGCTTCGCCGGACCGGAAGTCGCCCCCGCGCGGTCGGACCCAGGTCGCCTCGCTGATTTGCTCGCCCAGGATCAGGGTGTCGGCGTCACGGCGCGCCTCTTCCTGGATCACGACGCGGTCGGCGCCCGGCGGCAAGGCGGCGCCGGTGAAGATGCGGGCGGCCTGGCCCGGACCGACGGTGGCGCCGGACGCGTGCCCTGCAGCGATCTCGCCCACGATCGACAGGCGGGCGCCGGGCGCCACATCGGCCGACCGGACGGCCCAGCCGTCCATGGCGGAGGCGTCGAACGGCGGCTGGTCCCTCGTGGCCGACACGGTCTCGGCCAGCCAGCGCCCGTCGGCCTCCGCGAGCGGCGTCTCGACGGCGCCGAGCGGCGCAGCGGCCGCGAGGATGACGGCGCGGGCCTGTTGGACCGTGGCGAGCGTCACGCTCGCACCCAGTCCCCGGACGCCCCACCGGACTTGGCGGTCAGGGCGACGCGCTCGAGCGTCATGCCCCGGTCCACGGCCTTGAGCATGTCGTAGAGCGTCAGCAGGGCCACCGTGGCGGCGGTCAGAGCCTCCATCTCGACCCCGGTCTGGCCCCGCGTGCGGACCGTGGCCATGACCTCCAGGCCGGAGCCGTCCGCCGCCTCGGAGACGACGACCCGAACGCCGGTCAGCGGCAGGGGGTGGCACAGGGGGATCAGGTCCGAGGTCTTCTTGGCCGCCATGACGCCCGCGATCTCGGCGACCGCGCGAACGTCGCCCTTGGCCGCCCGGCCCTCGCGGACCAGGGCAAGGGTCTGCGGCCGCATCGCAAGCCGCCCGACGGCGGTCGCCTCACGCGCCGTCTCCGCCTTGGCCGAGACGTCGACCATGCGGGCGCGTCCTTCGCCGTCGAAATGGGTCAGGTCGGGCATCAGACCTCCTTCAGCCGGGGCATGAGCTCGACCAGGTTGCAGGGCCGATGACGGCTGTCGAGCTGCCAGCGGATGACCTTGTCCCAGCCGTCGCGCACCGCCCCGTTGGAGCCCGGCAGGCAGAAGACGAAGACGCCGTCGATGATGCCCGCCGTGGCCCGGGACTGCAGGGTCGACAGGCCGATGGTCTGGTAGCTGACGTGGTGGAAGATGACCGAGAAGCCCTCGATGCGCTTGTCGAACAGGGGCTCGAGCGCCTCGGGCGTGACGTCGCGGCCAGTCAGTCCGGTGCCGCCGGTGGTGATGACGACATCGACCTGTCCCGCCTCGATCCAGCCGCGCACCCGGGCCCGGATGGCCACGACGTCGTCGGGGACGATGGCCCGATCCGCGCAGACGTGGCCGGCGGAGACAATGCGCTCGACCAGGATGGCGCCGGAGGTGTCGCTCTCCTCGTCGCGGGTGTCGCTGATGGTCAGGACGGCGATCCGGACGGGCGTGACGGGTCCGTCGACCAGCTTGCCGCCCGGCGCGGGAAGGGTGTCGGGGGCGGTCATGGGGCGTCTCCGGTCCAGCGGTCGAGGTCGGTCAGGTCCTGCGCCCGCGGCTCGACCCAGCGCGAACCCTTCGGGCCGACCTCCTTCTTCCAGAAGGCGGCGCGGCTCTTGAGATGGTCCATGACGAAGTCGGCCGCGTCGAAGGCCGCGCGGCGATGCGCGGCGGCGACGGCGACGAAGACCACGGGCTCCCCGACCGGCACGGCGCCGATGCGGTGGCTGGCGTGGATGTCCTCGACGTCGAAGCGCCTCCGCGCCCCGTCCACGATGGTCTGGATCGTGCGCTCGGTGACGCCGGGATAGGACTCCAGCACGATCTCCGCGACCGGGAAGTCGGCATCCCCTGCCCGCGTCAGGCCGGTGAAGCTGACGATCGCGCCGACGGAGGCGCGGCTTCGCGTGAAGCCGGCCAGCAGGGCCGAAGGGTCGAGCGGCGCCGCCGTAACCTCGATCATCAGCCGCCACTCACGGGAGGGCCGAAGGCGATCTCGTCGGTCGGGGTCAGGGCCCGGTCGCCGGCGCGGGCGGCGGGCGGCAGGATGGCGCCGTTCAGCACGACGAAGGTGCTGGGGTGGTCGAGCCGGTCGACCAGGCCCGGATGATCGGCGACGAGGACCTGCCTGAGGGCGTCCAGCGTGGCGGCGTCGATCTCCGCGTCCCGCCAGCCTGCGGTCTCGGCGAAGGCTCCAAACAGTTTGACGACGGCCATGCGGTCGCGACCTCCGATCTAGTCTCGCTCTACGCCGATCAGCCCGCGAGGGGTACAGAGGTCGACGGCGGGGCGGTTGAAGGCGTGCCGAAGGCGTCCAGCGGACCGGGATCGCGCCCGCCGCCGAAGCGGATCAGGGCCTCCACGCGGCGGTCGATCGACGGATGGGTGGCGAACAGGCCGTCGAGGAAGCCCTCCTTGCGGTTGTCCAGGAACATCCCCTGGACCTCGTCCGGGGCCTTGACGAAGGAGCGGCCTTCGACCTTGCGCAGCGCCGAGATCATGGCGTCGGGGTTCTTGGTCAGCTCGACCGCGCCGGCGTCGGCCACGAACTCGCGCGTCCGCGACAGCATGAGGCGGATGACGACAGCCAGGGCGAAGCCGACGAGGGCGATGGCGAAGCCGATCATCAGCAGCGGCCCGGCGTTCTTGTTGTCGCGGCTGGAGCCCCGGACATAGAACAGCGCCCGGAAGGTCAGCTCGGCGATGACGGTGATGATCCCGGCGAAGATCGAGGCGATGACCATCGTGCGCACGTCCTTGTTGATGACGTGGGTCAGTTCGTGGGCCAGCACCGCCTCCATCTCGTCGCGGTCCAGCGCCTCCATCAGGCCGCGGGTGACGGTGACGCTGTAGTGGCCCTCGCGCAGGCCGGACGCGTAGGCGTTCAGCTCCGGACGCTCGATGATGCGCAGCGTCGGCGTCCGCAGACCGCGCGAGATCGCGAGGTTTTCCAGCAGGTTGTAGAGCTGAGGCTCGGCCGTGCGTTCAACCTTTCGCGCGCCGGTCATCGCATCGATCATGGCCTGGTTGCCGAAGAAGGCGATGGCGAACCAGATCCCGGCGACGACCAGCGCCAGCGGGATGGTGCCCGCCAGCATGGAGGCGGCGAGCGCGATATCCTGCTCCAACGTCCCGCCCGAGTTTGGCAGAACGCCTAGCCCCATCAGGATCAGCTGGATGCCGAAGATCACCCCGACCAGCATGACCGGAAAGCCCGCCAGCAGCAGGATCGAGCGGGTGTTGTTGGCCCAGATGTGGGTCCGAAGACCGACGGCGCGCATCAGACGTTAGAACTTCACCGTCGGCGGGGCAGCGTTCATCGTCTCGCGCTCGGCGGCACCCACGTCGAAGAAGGGCTTCTCCTGACCGAAGCCGAACATTCCGGCGAACAGCACGGTCGGGAACTGGGCGCGCACCGCGTTGAACTCGGCGACCGCGTTGTTGAAGAAGCGGCGGGCGGCGGCCAGCTTGTTCTCGATGTCCGAGAGCTCGCGCTGCAGCTCCAGGAAGTTGGTGTTGGCCTTCAGGTCCGGATAGGCCTCGGCGACGGCGAACAGACGGCCGAGCGCGGCGGTCATCATGTTGTCGGCGGCGACCTTGTCGTTGACCGTCGTGGCCCCGGCAGCGGCGGCGCGGGCCTGGGTCACGGCGTTCAGCGTGCCCTGCTCGTGGGCGGCGTAGCCCTTCACCGTCTCGACCAGGTTGGGGATCAGGTCGTTGCGCTGCTTCAGCTGGACGTCGATGTCGGCGAACGACTGATCCGCGCGCTGATCCAGCGCCACGAGCTTGTTGTACGATCCGATCACCACGAAGGCGAGGACAGCGACGATGACGGCGATGACGATGAGCGTGGTCATGAGCGTTTCCCTGTTCGCGACGATTATCGCGCGGCAGACCGGGCTCGGATAGTGAAATCGCGTCCAGACACGCCTCATCGCTCTTCCGCTGTGAACGGGATGGGAAGGGCGGGCGGAGCAGCCGGGCCTTCGCCCGGAGACCGTGTGGAATGTT
>NZ_LJHU01000057.1 GCF_001295975.1 Brevundimonas sp. AAP58
TCCCAAGGAGCGCGCCGAGATCATGGCCCGCAATCGCGGCATCCTGCGCGATCTGAAGGCCGCGACCTGCCACGACATGCTCACGGTGCTGAAGACGGTGGATCAGGACCTCTTGAAGGCCGCCGTCGCCGGCGAGCGGTTTAAGGACTACTTCTTCGCCAACGCGAAGGACGCGAAGATCCGCGCCTTCATGGAGAGCATGGTCTGACGGCGCGTGAGCGGCTTTCTGGGCCTGTCATCCGCTTGGATCGCGCTCTTCGCGGGACTGATGACGCTCGCGCCGCCCTTGCCAACAGACCCTGTACAGGCGGAGACAAGAATGCCTCAGGATGAGGCTGAACGCCCTGAAGACATCTGGGGATTTCTGCGGGATGCGGCGGCGTCGGCAGGCTCTGCGCCGGACCAGGTCCGAACATACATCGGCGTCGCTAGCCAAACCCACCGCATCGAGATTTTCCAGCCGGGTTCCGACGCCCCCGAAGGCAGCTCTGTTCATCCCGGGTTGGTCCTCTTCCATGGCGGGGCCTGGAGGGAAGGCGCGCCTGTGCAGTTCTATCGCCAGGCCCGGGCGATCGCAGATGCGGGCTTTGTCGTCGCCCTGCCGGAGTACTCGCTGCGTGACGAGGACGGAACCACGCCGCGGGACTCTGTCACGGACGCCTTCCTCGCATGGCAAGCGATCCACGCTGCGGCGGAGGACCTGGGGCTCGCGCGCGAGCGGCTGTTCGCCGGAGGTGCCTCAGCGGGCGGACAGATGGCGGCGGCCCTGGCGACGCTGGCGCCTCCGCAGAGCATCACGGGTCATGTCCGCCCGGCCGGATTAATCCTGTTCGAGCCTGTCGTGGATAACGGTCCCAGTGGCTATGGCCATGCCTTGGTCCGAGATTATTGGGCGGCGTTCTCCCCGATCCATAATATCGCAGACGGGCATCCGCACACGTTGATCCTGGTCGGCGATTCCGATCCGTTGATCCCCGTGGAGACGGCGGAGCTCTATTGCCGGCGGGTGCAGGCCGCTGGCGGGCGTTGTTCAGTGGAAGTGTTCAAGGATGCCGGCCATGCATGGTTCAACTATGATCCTGCCGGCTTTTCGGGCACGCTGGCAAAAGCCCTGAGTACGCTCCAGACGTGGATACGGGACCCGGAGGACTAGGGGCCCGCCTGCCGTCCAGTTCGGCATCGGCTCACGAGGCGCCACTTCTGGCCATCCGGGGGTCCATGGAGGATCGCCCTGATGCGCTCCGTCGACGGGGGCCAGGCGAGGGTCAAGAGTGCGAGGCGGCATTGCATCGTCCTGAATGCCGACATACCGTCTCAAAATATGAATGGCCGCACCGCGTGGCGGCAGTTTGAACGTGGTGGCCATGTTTCTCGCGGATGTGATGGATTATCGCGAGGCGGCGCGTCGGCGCCTGCCGCGGTTCCTGTTCGACTATATCGACGGGGGAGCCTTCGCCGAGACCACTCTGCGCGACAACATCGATCGGCTGCGGGCCGTCCGGTTGCGCCAGCGGGTCCTGACCGGGGCCGATGCGGTGTCCCTCGAAGGCGATCTGCTCGGCCGCAGGACGGCCATGCCCGTGGCGCTCGGTCCGGTCGGGATGGCGGGGCTGAACGCCCGGCGCGGGGAAGTCCAGGCCGCTGCAGCGGCTGAGGCCGCGGGCGTTCCGTTCTGCCTGTCGACCGTCGGTGCCTGCACGCTGGAAGAGGTCGCCGCCGGGGTGTCCACGCCGCCCTGGTTCCAGCTCTATGTGATCCGCGATCGCGGCTTCATGCGCGAGATGATCGCCCGGGCGCTGGCGGTCGGCTGTGACACCCTGTTCCTGACTGTTGACATGCCCGCGCCCGGTCCGCGGTACCGCGACAAGCGGTCAGGCCTGTCGGGCGGCTCAGCGCTCGCGCGGCGCATCAGCCGGTTCACACAGGCCGCGGCGCGACCCGCCTGGGCCTGGGACGTGGGGCTGCTGGGCGGGCCTCACACGATCGGTCATGTCGCTTCGGCTCTCGGGGCCGCTGCGGGCATCGATGACTATTGGGCCTGGATGGCGCGCAACTTCGACGCCTCGGTCACGTGGAACGACGCCGAGGAGATTCGGGCGCTCTGGCCGGGGCGGATGGTGATCAAGGGCGTGCTCGATGTGGAGGACGCCCGCGAGGCGGCGCGGCGCGGCTTCGATGGCCTGGTGGTCTCAAACCATGGCGGGCGCCAGCTGGACGGGACCCTGGCGTCGATCGACGCCCTCGGCCCGATCGCCGACGCCGTGGGCGACCAGATGACCGTGCTGATGGACGGCGGGATTCGTTCGGGACTGGATGTTCTGCGCGCCTTGGCCTGTGGGGCGGACGGTGTGCTGCTAGGGCGTGCTTGGGTCTATGGTCTGGGGGCGGGTGGGCGGCGCGGTGTCGCCGAGGTTCTGGCGCTGATCGAGGCGGAGATGCGGGTGGCCATGACCCTGCTCGGTGTAGAGCGTATCGATCAGGTTGGGTCCGACCTTCTGGTGCAGGGAGAAGCCGACCAGGAGACTTGACCCGCTTCAATCTTTCACATTATGAGATAAACAAACACAAAATGAGATTTGTTGCCTGACCGACGGGGAGACGGCGGCGACAGAGGCAAGGCGTCGCGCTGGGGTCTTGCCGTCCAAACGACAACCCGCTCCCGCGAGCCCGCGTCCCATGCCGAACCTCGTTCACGACCTGTCGCGATCAACGATCGACGAGACGTTGAGCCGCCTGATCGACAACCTGGTGAACATCAAGGACGACACGGGCGAGTTCCTGCTGCGCCTCGACGACGGGCGGGTGATCGACACCAAGGGCTGGAACGACTGGGAATGGACCCACGGGATCGGGCTGTACGGCCTGTACCGCTTGTACGAGCAGACGGGCGACGACGCCGTCATGCGGATCATGCTGGACTGGTTCGCCAACCGGTTCGAGGCGGGTACGCCGACCAAGAACATCAATACGGTTTCGCCGTTCCTGACGCTGGCGAACCTCTACGAGCACACCGGCGACGCGACCTTCCTGCCTTACCTCGATACCTGGGCCGAGTGGCTGATGGACGGCCTGCCGAGGACGGAAGAGGGGGGGTTCCAGCACATCGTCTTCAACGACGAGAACCCGCAGGAACTCTGGGATGACACCCTGATGATGAGTGTCTTGCCGCTGGCCCGCATCGGCCTGCTGCTGGATCGGCCGCACTATGTCGACGAGGCGCGCAAGCAGTTCCTCATCCACATCAAATATCTGTTCGACCGCAAGACGGGCCTGTGGTTCCACGGCTGGACCTTTCTGGGGCGGCACAACTTCGCCGACGCCCTCTGGGCGCGGGGGAACTGCTGGGTCACGATCGCCATCCCCGAGTTCATCGAGATGCTGGATCTCCAGCCCGATGACGCCTTGCGACGCTTCCTGATCGAAACCCTCGAAGCCCAGGTCAAGGCGCTGGCGCAGTATCAGCACGAGAGCGGCCTCTGGCGGACCCTTATCGATGATCCGACCAGCTACCTCGAAGCCTCGGCTACCGCCGGGTTCGCTTACGGGATCCTGAAAGCGGTCCGGAAACGGTATCTGTCTTCCGAATACGAGGACATGGCGATCCGGGCCCTCAAGGGCGTGCTGGCGCACATCAATGACGATGGCGAACTGACCCAGGTGTCGTTCGGCACCCCGGTGTTCGACACGCTTCAGGGCTATCGCGACATACCGCTGACCTCAATGCCCTATGGCCAGTCCATGGCCATCCTGGCGCTGGGCGAGTTCCGCCTTCGGTTCATCTAGGTCGGAGCGATCACCATGCCCGCCGTCGGAATGCGCAAGCCCAGCTGGATCAACTACTGGGGCTGGGGCTCCGGCGACATGCTCGGCGCCGGGGCCCAGGCGGTCATCACTGGCTGGCTGTTCTACTTCTTCACCACCTTCTGCGACCTGACCGCCGTCGAGGCCGGTCTGATCCTCGGCTTGCCGAGGCTGATCGAGGCCATCACCTGTCCCCTGATCGGATATGTGTCGGATAATCTGAGACACACATGGATCGGCAGGAAGATTGGACGGAGAAAGGTCTTCCTTCTGGCCACGATCCCGCTTTTACCGAGCTTCGTCCTGTTGTTCGTGACCGGACAGAGCTTTTACTACTACCTGGCCGTCTTCATATTCTTCGAGCTTCTCTACACGATGTTCCTGATCCCGTGGGAGACGCTCGCGGCGGAAATGACCAAGGACTACAAGGAGAAGGCGCGTTTCGCGGGCGCGCGGATGCTGGTGGCCCAGGGCTCGGCCATCCTCGCCTCTCTCCTTCCGACCTTGATTATCAACACCTTTGGGGGCCAGGACTCGCCGTCTACCTTTCTGATCATGGCGGCCATCTTCGGCGTTCTTTTCAGCATCGTGGTGACGGTGGTCGTCATCACCAGCTGGGAGCGGCCCTACACCGAGGCCGAGAAGGCCTTCCAGCCGCCGCCGATGAGCTTGAAGCGTGTGCTGCTGATCCCGGTGACCATGTTCCGGGATCTGTTCTCGACCCTGCGGATCCGCGCCTTCCGACAACACCTGTCGATCTATCTGGGCGGCTACATCTCGCAGGACATCTTCAATACCGCCTTTCCGATCTTCGTGGTGACGGTGCTGCTGGGCGGGACCCTGGTCATCTCCCAGTTGATGACCCTCATGTATCTGGCCCAGCTGATCTCGGTGATGATCGCCATCAACATCGTCATCCGCACAGGGCCGGTGGTGGCCTACAGGATCGCCATCACCCTGGTTGGCCTCGCCCTTCTGCTCTATCTCGCCTTCTACCTGATCGAGCCGGCGGGTTTCGGCGCCGGAGTCGCGGCGCTTGATGGAGATCTCCTGTCGGCGCTCAACCCGGCGAATCCGGCGTTCAGCCCGATGCTGGTCTTTTGGTTGTTCGTTCCTGTCCTGCTGGCAGGCCTTGGGCGCGGGACGCTGAACTTCGTGCCCTGGAGCGTCTACAACTACCTGCCTGATGTGGACGAGGCGGTGACAGGCCAGCGGCGCGAGGGAATCTTCGCCGGGGTCATGACCCTGGTTCGCAAGGTGGCTCAGTCGGGCGCGATCATCGTCACGGGCTGGATCATCGGGGCCGGGGGGTATGTGTCCGCCACCGATGGGGTCGCTGTTGAGCAGACGCCCCAGGCCATCTCGACCATCGCCTGGCTGCTTGTCGCCGGGCCGATCATCGTCATGCTGCTGGGTCTGATCATCTCATGGCGTTTCAACCTGAACGCCCGCACCCACGCCGTCCTGATGGCCGAGATCGACCGCTTCCATGCCGGAGAGCAGACACCGTCCAGCCCAGAGGCCAAGGCCGTGGTCGAGGATCTGACAGGGTGGCGGTATGAGCGGCTCTGGGGGCGCGGCCGCTGATCGCTGGTACCCGTCCGGTTATTGAGGCCGGTAGCTCGCTGAGGACACCGCCCGCAGACAGGTTCCGATGATTGCCAAGGCCAACGGATGGGATTGGCTCGCCTGGGCGTTGCTTGCGACGGCCGAGCAATGATCGACATGTTGGGTAGCCCCGAGAACCGGGGGCCTTGCTACCGGTAGATGAGCCAAGCTCACACCTGTCGTCCCATGGCATTGCCGTAGCCGATGATGATCGTGGCGCCGACCAGCAGCGCCACCCCCAGCCAAACGAGGGCGCGGACGTTTGGCCTGGCATCCTTCCATTCCTTGAAGGCAAATCCCCACAGGGTGCCGAAGATGATGATCGAGGCCATGTGCAGCGTCCAGCTGGAGAAGCCGAACCGGCCCATCTGGCTTTCGCCCATGGTGTAGAAGAAGAACTGGAAATACCAGGCGGTGCCTGCGAGGGCGCACAGGAGATAGTTGGCCAACAGCGGAGTTTGGGCCATTTCGGAGGAGCCATCGGCGGTGGCTGATCTCGCCTCTGCCAGGCTGGTCCGTCCCAACCACTGGCCCGCGCTCCGGTTCCGAGCGATCAGCCAGGCGCACCAGATGCCGTTGGTGATCAACCCGCCAAACATGACCAGGCAAAGCACTGGCAGGCCGGTCCAGAGAGGACCGGTACCGGCTGCTGCGGAGATCGCCTTGACGGGCTCGCCGGCCGCAAGACCGAAGGCGAAACACGCGGACATGACACCTGAGAAGATCGCGACGCCAATTCCCTTCTTGAAGTCGAACTCTGCGATGACGGCTTTCTTCTGCTCGTCCGGCAGGGCTGCGTCCTTGCGCGCCCCCGCCAAGGCAACGACGACGATGCCTGCGAGGGTCACGGCCAGGCCGAGCAGGATTATTCGTCCGGACGGGGTGGCCAGCAGCGTCTCGCTGAAGTCTCCCTGCACGAGCGGAGGGATCAGCGTGCCGAACACCGTGCACAGACCCAGAACCACGGCCATGCCCAGCGACAATCCCAGATATCGCATTGTCAGGCCGTAGGTCAGACCGCCAAAGCCCCACAGCACCCCAAACATGATGCAGAGGCCGACGACCTGACCGGGGGTCTCGCTGAGGACGCCGAGCAGGTCTCGTGTCTGGATCGTGGCGAAAAACCAGGGCGCGATCAGCCAGGAAAACAGACCGCCGGTCAGCCAGAAAATCTCCCAGGACCACCAACGGACGGCCCGGTAGGGCACATAGAAGCTCGCGGACGCGAGGCCGCCCAGCCAGTGAAACAGGACGCCGAGGACTGGATCAGGAGTCATGCCGGGATCCCGACAGGCGCAGCGTCAGCCGCGAGAAGGCGAGGAGTCATCGGTCACACCGTCAGGTCGAGGCGGTAATGGCGGATGGCGTTTCGTGCGAAGAGGTCCAGCCGTTCGTCCTCGCTGAAGCCGGCGACGATGGCGTGATAGGCGGCCAGGTGGATGTCGACGCTGCCGAACAGCTTGTCGGTCGGGACGTCGGTGGCGAACATGCATCGTTCTGTGCCGAACATAACGATCGACTCGAGAATGATGGGTGCGATCGAGTCCCGGGTCCAATCGCGTTTCGCTAAGCCGAACCCCGATAGTTTCACACAGACATTCGGCAGGGCGGAAAGGGCTCTCATTCCCTCGCGCCAGACCTCGCGCCCGTTGCTATCATCATCGATGGGCATGCCCGCGTGGTTCACGATCACCACCGTGTCGGGATGCCGCGCGATCAGTGCGGCCATGGCCGTCATCTGGCTTGGGTAGCATTGCAGGTCGAATGACAGACCAAAACGGGCCAGCAGCCCGAAGCCTGCTTGCCATGCTGGATCGATCGTCAGATCGCGCGGTGTGTAGGATCGCGCGGCGTCGCGATGCCAATTGACGATCTGTCGTATCCCCCGGACGCTGCGATGCGCCGCCTGAGCTTCCAGCATACGTTCCGCGTCGGGGCTCTCCAGCGAGGCAAAGGCGACGATGGCATCCGGAATGCCGTAAGCATCGGCCAGTCCCTGGAGCCAGCGGGTTTCCTCAAGTGCCGCCGACGGATCGGCGCCCGCCTCGACATGAACCGCGCCCGCCAGATGCCATGCTTCAAGATCGCCTCGATAATCGGCGGGCAGATAGTTTCGCGCGATCGGCTCCACGCTGCCATTCGGACCGTCGTCAGAGAACGGCGGCGACAGCCACGGATACCGGATGCGACCCAGATCCCACAGGTGGAAGTGGGCATCGACAAAGGGCAAGCCAACCATGGCGTTCCTCCTTCAATGAGACCCGGTCTTCCGGGGCGTTCGCGGACGCTCAGTAGGTCGTGCGGCCGCCCGAGATGTCGAAGGTCGCGGCGGTCGAGAAGCTGCACTCCTCGCTGGCGAGCCAGCAGATCAGGGAAGCGACCTCGTCCAGCTCGCCGAGGCGGCCCATCGGGATCTTGGATTGCATATAGTCGATCTGGCTCTGAGGCAGCTGATCCAGGATGGGGCTCTTGAAGGTGGCTGGGGTGATGGCGTTCACCCGCACGCCGGTCTGCGCCAGTTCCTTGCCCAGGGACTTGGTGAACCCCAGCAGACCCGCCTTGGATGCCGAATAGGCCGAGGCATTGGGATTGCCTTCCTTGCCCGCGACCGACGAGACGTTGACGATCCGGCCGTAGTCGTTCTTCAGCATGTGTGGAACGACCGCGCGGCAGCAGTAGAAGGCACCGTTCAGGTTGATGTCCATGACCCGGCGCCAGCTGTCGACCGGGAACTCCCACACTGGCCCGGTGGCACCCGTTACCCCCGCGCCCACCACCAGGATATCGACGCGACCCAGGGCCTCGGCGCTCGCATTGGCGGCGCGCACCACAGCGTCATTGTCCGACACATCGACAACCTGAAAGTTGCTGGCCCCTGTGGCTTTGGCGACCTCGGCCAGGACGCCGGCGTCCAGGTCCCACAGACAGACCTGGCCGCCCTCAGCGACGATGCGGGCCGCGGTCTCGCGCCCGACGCCGGACGCGCCGCCGGTCACGATGGCGCAGCGCCCCTGAAAGCGATTGGCATAGACGCTCACGCGACTTCTCCCGATGCGGCGTGCCAGGGCACGACCGTCTGGCTCTGTTCGCCCAATCCCTGAATGCCCAGACGGATGACGTCGCCGGGCTTGAGGTAGAAGGGCTGCGGTTTCTGGCCCAGGCCGACGCCGGGCGGTGTGCCAGTGGTGATCAGGTCGCCGGGTTCGAGCGTCATGAACTGGCTGACGTATGAGACGATCTCGGCCACGCCGAAGATCATCGTCCGCGTATTCCCGGTCTGCATCCGCTTGCCGTTCAGGTCCAGCCACATATCCAGGTTCTGGACGTCATCGACGTCGTCGGCCGTGACCAACCAGGGGCCGACCGGGCCAAAGGTGTCGCAACCCTTGCCCTTGTCCCAGGTCCCACCGCGCTCGGTCTGGAAGGCGCGCTCGGACACGTCGTTGACCAGCACATAGCCGGCGACGTGATCGAGAGCATCGGCCTCGTCGACATAGGAGGCGGGCTTGCCGATGACGATGCCCAACTCGACTTCCCAGTCGGTCTTCTCTGATCCGCGCGGGATCATCACGTCGTCGTTTGGCCCATTCAGGCAGCTGATGGCCTTCATGAAGACCACCGGCTCGGCCGGGATCGGCAGGTTCGATTCGGCCGCGTGGTCGGCGAAGTTCAGTCCGATGGCGATGAATTTCCGGCTGCCCTTCAGCGGAAGTCCATAGCGGGGCGAACCCTCGACCACGGGCAGGGCGGTCGGATCAATCGCCTTCAGTCGGGCGAGACCCTCGCCATGCAACAGGTCCGGCGTGATGTCAGCGACGTGACCCGACAGGTCACGGATAGTCCCGTCTGCGTCCAGCAGGCCCGGTTTCTCTGCGCCCTTGGGACCGTATCTCAGCAATTTCATGGACGGGTCCGGTCGTCAGTTGGGGTAGGGCCGATGGAGCGGAATGTCGGGGTTGAGCGCGACGCCGAAGCCCGGCGTGTCGGGCACCTTGAGCCGGCCGTTCACCGGCACGGGCTCTCCGGTCAGCAGGGGCTGGAACATCGGCACGACTTCGTCGGCCTTGGGCGCCATCATCAGGAACTCTGCGAACGGGCTGTTATGGCGCGTCACCACGAAGTGATAGCTGTAGACGCTTGAGCCGTGCGGGATGACCATCACGCCGCGCGCATCGGCCAAGGCCGAGATCTTGATCAGCTCGGTCATGCCGCCGCACCAGCCGACGTCTGGCTGGATGATGTCGCAGCAGTCCATCTCCAGCAGCATGCGAAAGCCCCAGCGCGTGGCCTCATGCTCGCCGGTGGTCACAAGCATGCCCTTGGGCGCATTGACCTTCAGGTCGCGATAGCCCCAGTAGTCGTCGGGGCTCAGCGCCTCCTCGATCCATTTCAGGCCGTGCGCGTGAGCCATGTGCGCCAGGCGGGTAGCGTAGTTCAGGTCCAGCGACATCCAGCAGTCGAACATCAGCCAGAAATCCTCGCCGACGCGCTCGCGCATCGTGGCCAGTTCCTCGATGTTCTTGCGAAGCCCGTCCTCGCCCTCGGCCGGCCCGTAGTGCAGGGGCATCTTGCCGCCGATGAAGCCCATCTGCTTGGCCAGGTCCGGCCGCGCGCCGGTGGCGTAGAAGGTCAGCTCGTCGCGGACCGCGCCGCCAAGCATGTGATGGACCGGCTCACCGCGCAGCTTGCCCAATAGATCCCAAAGGGCGAGATCGACGCCGCTGAGGGCGTTCACCACCAGGCCTTTGCGGCCATAGTACTGGGTCGAGAAATACATCTGGTCCCAGATCTTCTCGATCTCGGTCGGGGAACGTCCGACCAGGAAGCGCGACAGGTGCTTCTCGACGATGTAGGCCGCCGGTTCGCCGCCGGTGGTGACCGCGAAGCCGACCGTTCCGTCGGCCGCCTCGATCTCCACGACCAAGGTGCCCAACACATTGATGCCGAAGCTCTGGCGGCTCTGACGATACTCGGGATAGCGCGACATCGGCGTGGCGATGTGGTCGTCGATCCAGTGCCCCTCGCCCTGGTCATGGTAGTCGGCGCCTCCGCCCCGAACGACGAAGGCCCGCACCTGACGGATTACGGGGAAAGCCATTGCGATCTCGTCTCCAGATATCAATATATGAGATAGCGGCGAAGGGGCGCACAAGGGTGCGCGCGGCTGGGATGCAGGCAACCCCGACTCCCTCCCGAGCCTCTTGCCTGTCGTATCAATATTTGAAATAAGAAGCTACGAGATGAGACAATCAACGTCAACACGCAGTCAGGGGGTCGAGACGCGGGAGATCACGAAGTCGTCGAGCAGCCAGACCCTCCTTCGCGGCCTCGACGTGATCGAGGCCGCGGCCGATGGCACGATCAGTCTGACGGACCTCGCTACGGCTGTCGGCCTGAACCGAAGCACGACGCATCGACTGGCGTCCGCTCTGGTCGATCGGCAGTACCTTAACTTTCTCCCGCGCGACGGCTACACGCTGGGGCCGAAATTGCTCGAACTTGGCTTCAAGGCGCAGCAGCAGAAGGACCTGCCTCGGGTCGCCCGTCCTCACCTGGAGGCTCTCGCAGCAGCCACGGAAGATACGATCCATCTGGGCGTCATGGACAATGGTCGTGCGCTCTATCTGGACAAGATTCCGGGCCGTCGCCGGATCGAGATCAGTTCCCGTGTCGGTGAGCGACAGCCGCTGCGATCCACCGGCCTCGGCAAGGCACTGCTGCTGGATGAGACCGAAGCGCGCTGGCTTGAGATGTTCGACGCCGAAGAACAGCATGCGCCGAGTTCGTTGGGCCGTGAGGTATGGCTTGAGCGGATGCGGGGCTATGCGTCCGCTGGCCACGCTTTCGACCTCGAGGAGAACGAGGACCGCATACGTTGCGTGGCGGCTCCAATCCGCGATGCCGGGGGGCGAGTCGTCGGAGCCATCAGCCTCTCCAGCGCGGCGCAGTACATGGACGACAGTCGCATGTCGTCCCTACCGGAGCAGGTGCGGGCGACCGCCGAGGCAATCAGCCGGGAACTGGGCTGGCGCGAGGACGCGGCCCCGTCGGTTGCCCCACCGCCCAAACCGAAACGTTCGCCTCGAACTTAGACGACGGAGTCGCCATGCTGCTGGAAGGCAAGACTGTTCTGATCACGGGAGCTTCCGGCGGCATCGGCCGCGCTGCGGCTATCGGCTGCGCGCGACACGGCGCGGATGTGGCGATCAACTATCTCAATGACGAAGCTGGCGCGGCGAGCGCGGTTCGCGAGATCGAGGCGATGGGTCGTCGCGCCATCGCGGTTCGCGGCGATGTGGCTGATCCGGATGCGGCTCCACGGTTCATCAGCGCGGCGGTCGAGGCCTTTGGCCGTGTGGATGTGTTCGTCAGCAACGCCGGCATCTGCCCGTTTCACAGCTTCCTCGATATGCCGCGGGACGTGCTGGAGCGGACCCTTCGGGTAAACCTTCACGGCGCCTGGTACATGACCCAGGCGGCGGCGAACCAGATGGTGGCGCAGGGCGACGGCGGAGCCATTATCGCCGTCAGTTCGATCAGCGCGCTCGTCGGAGGCGGCATGCAGACCCACTACACGCCGACCAAGGCCGGCGTTCAGTCCCTGATGCAGTCGTGCGCCATCGCCCTGGGTCCCAAGGGGATCCGTTGCAACTCGGTCCTGCCTGGCACCATCGAGACCGACATCAACCGCGAGGACCTCGCCGAGCCGACGAAGAGGGCCTACATGGCTGGCCGCGTCCCCCTCGGCCGCCTCGGCGCGCCGGAAGACCTCGCCGGTCCTATCGTCTTTCTTGCCTCCGACCTGGCGGCCTACGTCACCGGAGCCGCACTGCTCGTCGACGGCGGCATGTTCGTGAACCTCCAATGAGCCTGGCAGCGGAGGAGACCGTCGCCTTTCGCATGACCCTCGATCCGGGGCAGGCGGAGGCCTATCGCCAAAGGCACGACGACATCTGGCCGGAACTGACGCAGGCACTGATCACGGCGGGAGTGATCGACTACCGGATATGGCTCGATCCGCAGAGCCACCATCTGTTCGCGGTCCTGCGCCGCAGGGTCGATCACACCCTGGATCAGCTGCCGGACACGGAGCTGATGCGGCGATGGTGGGCGATGATGGCCGACATCATGCAGACTCATCCCGATAATGTGCCGGTTCAGGTCGACCTGATGCCGATTTTTCATCTGGAGGCACCAGCGCGGCCCGGCTCAGGGGACGCCTAGAGATCCAAGCGACGCTAACGCACAGAAAAGACGCGAAAGTCGGAAATCCGCAAGCGATTGGCGGTCGTCCGGATGGCGAACCAGCCCCGCGTGTAGGGCGCGGGGTCGTTCAGTTCGAACACTCGAACGCCGTCTCGCCAGTATTCGATGCGTTGGTCGGCGGCGACCAGCTGGATGGTCTGCCGCGCGTTGGGCCGCAACATGTGCATCGGATCGGAAATGTCGTGCTCAGGCAGAATAGGCCGATTGGCGGCTTCGCCCACGTAGCGACGCATCCGGGTCGTCGTGTTCCGATTACCTCCCTGACCGACGTAGTAGGCCAGCAGATCGTCGTAATCAGCGAAAGCGCCGCTGCGTTCTCTCGGAGGAATACCGGCGGGGGCGCCAGGATCCGTCGCCATCCAGAAGCAGTTCAGGTCGCTGACGTGATCGTTCGGGCCGCCTTCGGAAACCGCGACGGCATCGTACTGGATCATGACGGGACCTCGAAGTTCCTCGCGGAACCAGACGCTACAGCCACCGGCCGTATCGATCTCCAGGATCCCGCCGTCGACAGTCACGGCACCCTCGCGCTCAAGCTCAATCCGCCATTGGCCTGGCCCCGCCCGAAATGAGTCGGAGTAAAGTTGGGGACCGACAAGCTCCCTGCGGTCGCTCGCCAAATTCTGCGCGCAGGCGCCCAACGAGAAGGCCGCCGCGGCTCCCAAGCCGATGGCCCGACGCCGCGTGGGCGCGATGCCGGTGGACGGGGCCGCAGTCCGGCCGTCGGGCCCGATCTGTGTGGGTTGATCAAGGTCGACTGCGCCGAGGTCGAACAGGCGGTAGGTCATCTCGCATCCCTCAGGTCTTGGTTTGTTGGTTGGCCGTGACGGTCTGGCAGGGCGGACGGCGGATTTGGCCCCATTTCGAGTTCCATCCCTCTTGCCAGTGTCGGCGTTGCTGACAACAGCGTTCCCCGGCTCTGGCCGTTTCCGCAGCGGCGGGAAATCGGCTCCCGCGCGCCATCTTCGCCGCCGACGATGCGCTCTTCCATCGGATTGCACTCAATAGATCGTGTCATAGAGTGCATTGACATATCATTATATGATACTACGGTCAGCTACGTCGATGATGATTTGAGCTGCGTGCCAAGTCGGAGGCGACAAGGGAGGGCATCACCCCAACCGTCCTGGAAGAGGCGGATCGGCGGTGTCCGTGGAAACGTGGACTGCAAAGGGGGCAGCCTTGTCACACTCGAACTCTATCCGTCGCCGGGCGATGAGCGCCGCTTCAGTGATGGTGATCAGCGCGCTCGGAGTGGGCGTCGCTGGAGCCGCCTCGGCTCAATCGGGCCAATCTTCGCAAGACAGTCAGGCCTCGACGGTCGACGAGGTCGTTGTGATCGGCATTCGCGGGGCGTTGGATGACGCCATCCGGACGAAGCGGAACCGCGACACGATCGGGGAAGGGATTTCGTCGGACGATATCGGTTCGCTGCCGGCCCTGGACATCGCCGAGGCGCTGCAGGTCGTTCCCGGCGTCCAGGTCAACCGCGAAAACAATGACGGTGCCTTCCGCTACGGGGAGATCAGCCTGCGCGGCCTGCCGGGCGCGTTCACGAACACCACCGCCAATGGTCAGAGCTTCGCATCGCCATCGGGCAGCGTCACCCCGGCCGAAGGGGTCCCGAACGCCTTTGGCGCGTTTCCGTCGAGCGTTTTCGATGGCGTCTGGGTGAACAAGTCCGCTCGCGCTGATCTTGTCGAAGGCGGCATCGCCGGGACCGTTGACCAGCGACTTGCAGAGGCGCTTTCGAAGCCGGATGGGCAGCTGACCGTTCGCGTCGGCGCCCAGTACGAAGAACTTCCCGACGCCTATGTGGGCAACTTCTTCGCCGCCGGCACCAAGCACTTGATCGAGGACCGCTTGGCGGTGACCTTCAGGCTCGCGCACGAGGGCGAACATTTCCGTCGAGACGGCATCAACTTCACGAACTACACGCCCCTCAACACTGACGGCACCAGAAACCGGGGCGGGTTCTACGACCCAAGCGGCCAGACGTTGGCCCAGTGGCGGACGGCGAACGGCATCGCGGCAGACGAGACGGTGCTGTATCCCAGCAACTTCCGCCAGTATTCCGAGACTCGCGAAGGCTCCCGGACGGCGTTCGTCGGGGGGGTGGAATATCAGGCGACCCCGGAGCTCAAGCTCGCCGCCAACTATCTCTATTCGTACCGAGAGCTGGACCTGTCAGCGGAATGGCTGCTTCCAAGTCCGGCAGGAATAACGACCAGCATAACGCCGACGTCGACGCCTTTTGCTGGCTTTACCGACAACAACGGCCGGACAGTCTGGATTGTCCCTGGGTATGATTATCTGGACATCACCTATGCGCAGAGTTCGCGTGGGGGATTCAATACGCAAGAATCGGAAGGCCTTTTCCTCAGCGCTGAATACGAGTCGGATCTTTGGAAGATTGATGGCTCAATTGCAGCCTCTGAAGCAGAGTTTATCCGGCTGAGCACCAACTATCAGGCGCAGTATTTGGCGAGGGCCTCTAACGGGCACCTGAATAACAATGGGACATCCGGCTCGATCAACTCGGGTGCTGGGGATATCAGTCGCTATCTGTTTACGCTAAACCTGAACCCGGCTGTTACGACGACCGGCGCGAACATGGATCTGGTCTTCCCACGGACAGACAATCCGACGCTGAATCAGATCACTGTGACCGACGCTAACGGTAATCAAAGCCGTTTCACGTCGGCCGGGAACGAGGTGTTCCGCGATCGCTCTGACTATGCCGTGAACCTGAACTTTGAGCGCGAGCTGGACTTTGGGTTCTTGAGGAGCGTCAAGTTCGGTGCCCGCCAGAACTGGCAGAATGTCGAGTCCTGGATCCTGAACCACTCGATCGCCGGCATGGATACGACGGGCATTTCCAACGCACTGTTCCGCCCCGGGACTACCGACTTCTTCGGTCGGCGCACGCCCGCCGGTGCCTTCCTCAGTGGCGAATGGCAGTTCCTCGATATTGCAGAGACCGAAGCGGTCCTCCGGCGAGGGGGGATCAGCAACCCCAACAACTATCCAGTTTCGCCGTTCAACGGTGCCATTTACCAGCAGACCGCCACCGGCAGTCTGGTGGGGGCCGATAGGGTCGCTTCGACAGACACCACCATCACGGCCTTGTATGCCATGACCAACTTCGAAGGGAACCTGTTCGGTTTCGACATTTCCGGCAACTCGGGCGTTCGGTATGTCAGGACGGAGTTGGAGGGTGAGGGCTTCAGCCTGATCAACGGCGTCGCCACGCCGACCAGCGCAAGCAAATCCTACGAAAACATTCTGCCTGCAGTAAACGTGTCGATCGAGTTGACCCCCGATCTCTATCTGCGGTTCGCCTATTCGGAGGGTATGAACAGGCCGAACCCGGCCGGATTCACACCGTCGGCGTCTATCGTCGAAAGTCCGGGGGTGGGAGGAGCGCCCGGTCAGGTCAACGTCGGGCTCCCGAGCCTGAATGTGGAGGCCTACACCTCCGAGAACTTTGATGTTTCGCTCGAGTGGTACAATCGGCGCGGAAGTCTTTTCTCGATCGCCGCCTTCACCAAGGCGGTCGAGGGCTTCATCGCCCAGCGCGTGGTCTGCCCACAGGACGGCGGGGGCCTGGGCTTCGGCACCCTGACGTTAACGGATGTGGGCGGGGGCGTCTCGGAATGCACCATTGATGCCGATGGCCGGGACATCCTCATCAGAGAGACATACAACTTCGACTCAACCATCGACATCGAAGGTCTTGAGATCGCTGTTCAGCAAAACCTGAGCTTCCTGGACAATCCTTTCCTCGCTGGCTTCGGGGTCCAAGCCAGCGCGTCGTTCCTTGGTTTCAGTGGTGAGGACTCGGCTGGCAACCCTGCACGGGTCCAGCAGATTTCTGACCAGTCCTACAACGTCGCGGCCTATTGGGAGAACGATAAGTTCAGCGCACGCCTCGCCTATAACTGGCGCTCGGATTACTTCCTTCAGGGCGGGCTGACCATCACAGGGGCCGAGGCGCGGCAGGTCGCGCCTCGCGGACAGTTGGACTTCATCGCGCGATACAACGTCACCGATGACATCATCATTACTGGCCGGGCGTTCAATATCCTCGATGTGATCTACGAGGAGTATCAGTCCGGAAATGAGCAAATGGTCCGTCAAACTGCCTACGATGGACGTACGTTCGCGGTAGACCTCACCTACAAGTTCTGATTACCTCCTGAACCTGAGGGCGAAACTGAAAAATGCTTCGCCCTCATTTTTCTTTGGCTGAATCTGGCTTCATCTGAGCCAACGATTATTGCTGTATTTGCTGCGAGTGGTGAACCGATCAACTGCTCAGCCAGCTGGATGTAGAGCGAGGCCCTATGTTTCGTGCAATTGTCGCTTGCATTTTTCTGGTTGCAATCCCGTGGATCATCGCGCCCACCACCGCGCACGCCCAGGACGCGCGTCTGCTGGACTTCTGGGTCGAGGAAGTTCGCTTGTTTGGTACCGCAAGGGCTGGCCAGGGGATCGATCACGACCTTGACGCGCGCCGGGCTGCAGGTTTCCGCACCAATGTCGTCGGGCTTGACCACGCGGACCATCGGGTTGGCGACTTGTCGCTCGTTTACGCCCCAGGCGAGGCCGGCATGCCGGAACGGTTCGGCTTTGTGTCCGGCCTTTGGGGTGAGCGCTGGGACTTGTCGGCGGATATAACGCTCCACTTCTGGGCGAAGGTTGAAGACCGTCGCGCGCAGGATCGCTGGGGCGTTCGTCTCGTCGACCGCAACGGTGTCGTTGCCAGGAGTGAAATCCGTGGCGTGATGGGCCAGTGGGTGGAGTTCTCGATCGAGAAATCATCGTGGAGACCGGAGCCGGGGTTCGCCTGGGGGAGTGTTGTTGCGCTGGAGTTCGATGCCGAGTTCGGGAACCGGGCTCGCGTCCATCTCGATGGCGTCCGGTTCGAAGGCGGTGGACAGGTCATCGGCGTCACCGACAAGCCGCTGGCACAACGCATGGCGGAAGCCGCCGCCAGTCGTGATGCGCGCATCGCTGACGCCTTCCGCCGTGAAGCCCGGGTTGCTGAGGAAGACTTTCCCGGCACTCAGCGCGGCCAGTCTCACCCGCAGAAGCTGGCGACGGCGTTTGCGAAGATGATGATGAACGAGGATCTCGAGACGGCCAATCGCCTGCTGCGCGAAGAGCTGGAGGCGAGCTCGGTTCTGACCGTCTGGAGCCTGTATGAGACGCCACTTTATGTGCGGATGTACAATCTGTTCTCGAGCCAGAGCCGTGTCTATCCAGGGCGTCTGACCCCTGACACCGAGGCTTTACTACTTCGGACGCTTTGGGAGCGGAATGAAGTCGAGAACGATATCGCTCTGACCCGCCAGAGCACCTGGTGGATGCAGGGCAGTGAGAACCACGATCTCCAGGCCAAGGCGAGCAGCATCAGCGCGTCGACGATCTTCATGAACGTGCCGGAGTATCGGGATCGGATCTATCCGAACCACGGCTATGGGGCTGGCTATCACTATGGCCACGCCGGCTATTATGGCCCCGGCGTAGGGTTCGACAGTCGGCACGGCGGCGGTCGGGCCAATCTGAGCGATGGCCAGGATTACCGGCCCGCCGACCACCACAGGGCCTGGGTCGACTTTTTCCAGGAGTATATTGTCGAGCGTGGGCGTCGCGGCTTCTTCCTTGAGCATGCATCGCGCGGCTATGCCAAGCACTCGCTGAGCTTCCTCCATCTCGCGACCAACGATGCCGGAAGCGCTGAACTGGAGGCCCTTTGGGACGAGTTCTACACCGTCTACTGGGCGGACTGGGCGCAAACCTCAATCTCGGGCGTTCGCGGCGGCCCCAAAACGCGCCATCAGAACGACGTTGGCGGTCCCACCGACAGGGAGACAGCTGACTTGATCAGCTTCCACATGGGGGGGCCAGGCAATGCGGGCATCTTCCATTACTGGAACCTGCTGGACGATTACCAGCTACCGGAGATCGTCTGGCGCATGGCGCTGGATCGTTCTGCGATGGGTGCGTTCACCGCCCGGTCTCGCGGGGTTGGCGAGGAAGAGAATGTCTGGCCGCGGCCGCTCGGCAATGAGCGGAGCCTGCTCGTGGACACGGAGGCTCGCTTCCTGCGCAGTACTTACGTCACGCCGGAATACACCCTTGGTACCCAGATGGATCACCCGGCGGCGGTGCACTCGCACCTGTCGATCGCGGCGCGTTGGCACGGCATGACCTTCGCCCAGTCACCTCTGGCGCGGATCGTTCCGGTCGGCTTGAGGGATCAACCGGATGAGAATGGGCGTCTCCCGCCGGAATGGGACATGGAGCTGGTGCTCCAGTCCGTCCACGACGAGAGCACCCTGATCGTTCAGCAGGCCCGGCGCTGGTTCGCGGTTCACCCCGAATGGTTTCCGGGCGGCCCCCAGAAATACGACCGCCTCATGGGCGTGTGGTTCGGCAATGCCTGGGATGAGCGCGTCGAACGCGACGGCTGGGTCTTCGTCCGCAGTGGCAACGCTTATGCGGCCGTCCGTCCGGTGACCTGGGACGCGGCTTACGAACGGTCTTTACCATCGACTGGGGTCGGCAATCAGGTCTTCTTCAATAAGCCGTACGACCCGCCGACGGTTCGGCTGTTGACGGACAGCTACACCTGGAACGAGGCGGGCACCATCATGCAGCTTCGGGACAGCTTTGCCCCGGTCCTGATTGAAGCCTCAACGACAGAGGATCATCCGACGCTCGAGGCGTTCATCTTGGATATTCTCGATAACCGCCTTGAACTGCACAAGACTGTGGTCCCCGGCTATCACATCCTGGTTTACGTCGGACTCGGCGGCGATGAGAGGGAGATCGTCTTCAATGCAGGGGCCTCGGAGATTCCGACGGTTGGTGGTGAGTACGTGAACTATAGTCATCCCATGACCTGGGACAGCCCGTTCATGTCGTCGGAATACCTGAGTGGCGTCGTTAACTTGCGCTTCGGCGATGACCGGTTGGTCATCGACTTTACCGACTAGATCGTGGTCCCCCATCGACCTGAACCATCCTTGTTGGCCTGCGTGGAGATGTGAAGATGCCTCAGGGGTATCGAACGATGAGCCGGGCGCAAGTCCCAACCGCTCGCGCAAGCGCGAGTGGGAGATGCGCTCACGCCTGGTGGTTGGCTGCCGTGCTTTCGGTCTCCGTCGTCGGGCAGGCCGGTGCCCAGGAACCGACCTTCGTGGATCGCCTGGTTCTCGACCCGCAGGAAACCTGTTCGGGCGGCGCGCCGGAGCCGGGCGACATCGTCGCCCTGGCTCTGCGGGGGGCCAGGGGGCGCAACTATGCGGTCGCCGCCGGCAATGAGACCGCCCGATTGGCCATGCGTGGTCCGGCGACCACCGCCTACAGCGTGTTCGAGATCACCGACACGGCCGTTGAGAATACCGTCGCGATCCACAGTCTGGGGCATATGAAGTTCCTCAGCCTCGATAGCGACGCCCGGGTCCAGGCGAGGGCGGAACCGCAGCAGGCGGTGCCGTTCATCTTTGAAGAGACCGACAGCGGCTACTTTCGCATCCGGCTGCACGCCCATCCGCTCTGGCTACGCATGAACCTCAATGGGTACCTGGATTTCCGGGCTCGCGACGCCGGATCCGCCACGCAGTTCTGCGCCCAACCCGTGGCTTCGGATTGATTTCGCGATGAAGGCGCTGTGGATCTCTGGATGGGTCGCGTGCTGTGCGCTGCTGTCGTTCGCGGGAACGGCCTTGGGCCAGTCGGTGCCCATGGATCCCCAGGTCGTGAAGGTCTCTGAGCCGATCCCCGCGTCCGAGTTCAGCTATACATCCTCCCTGAACCGGGAGTTTCCGATCCATGTCTTCCCGGCGAACAGCACGGCCGGCTCGCCGCCGGTGCCCGCGATCGTCATGTTCCATGGGGGAAGCTGGCGGACAGGAACGCCCCGGCAGTTCTACCGCCAGGCCTCGGTCTGGAACCGGCTGGGTGTTACCGTCCTCCTGCCCGTCTACGCCGTGACGGAAACGCACGGCTCCACGCCGCACCAGTCCATCGAGGACGCCTTCCGCGCTTGGCAGGCGATCCATCAGAATGCTGTCGCGCTGGGGATAGATCCCATGGCCATCGCCGCGGGTGGCGGGTCAGCGGGCGGTCATCTCGCCGCCGCCCTCGCGACCCTGACGCCACCCGACTTCATCGCGGATCATCATCGTCCTTCGGCGCTGGTGCTCTTCAACCCGGTGATCGACAACAGTCCCGAGGGCTATGGTGCCGACAGGCTCGGGGACCAGTGGCGGTCGTATTCGCCGCTCCACAATATCGGCCCGGCGCACCCCCCGACGCTCATCATGCTGGGCAGCCGTGACGCCCTGATCCCGGTCGAAACGGGCGAGCGATACTGCGCGGAGGTGAGGGCCTCGTCGCGCTGCGAGCTCATCATCTATCCCGACGCGACGCACGGCTGGTTCAACGATCCCGGGTTCATCGAGACTCTGCGCGACTCGACGCGGTTCATCGCCGAGACGCTTTCTCTGGAGCCGATCGAGTTCGCGGAACCGGCTGGCGGGGACGTGTCGCAGCCCAGGCTGCGCTCCGAGGATCTGGCTCCGGCGGCAGAGTAGACCGAGATGGACCGGAATCCCTTGTCGACCGTGTTCAGAGGGTTCGTGTTCCTGCTTCTGGCTGCCTTGGCCGCGTGCGCCCATCGCACTGATGAGATCCTGGCGGCTCCTCGGCCGAATATCGTCCTGATCATCGCGGACGACATCTCTCAGGACTTCGGCGCCTACGGGGTTCCGATCGAGACCCCCCATTTTGATGCGCTGGCCGAGGGCGGGGTCTTGTTCCGGAACGCCTATGTCGCCGCCAGTTCGTGCAGCGTCAGCCGCGCCAGCCTGATCACCGGTCGCTATCCGCATAACCACGGGGCGCCGGAACTCCATATGCCCTTGCCGGCGGACCAGTTCGCCTTCCCCTTGGCGTTGGGCGAGGCCGGCTACTACACCCTGGCGGCCGGCAAGTGGCACCTCGGCCCCCACGCCGTTTCGGCCTTCGACAAGGTCAACGACATTACCTATGCCGACGACCCGACCGGAGCCGCGACCTGGGTGTCGGAGTTGCGCGCCCGTCCGCGGGACCGGCCTTTCTTCTTCTGGCTGGCTGGCTTCGACGCCCACCGCCCTTGGGAACCGATCACCACGGCCCCGCCAACCGATCCGTCTACTGTCGTGCTGCCCGTCGGCTTGCCGGACACGCCCGCCGTTCGTCAGGACTACGCCGACTACATCGACGAAGTCCGCCGGTTCGATCAGCTGATCGGAAATGTCGTCGCCGAGCTGAAGGCCCAGGGGGTCTTTGAAAATACCCTGATCGTGGTGACCAGCGACAACGGTCGTCCGTTCGCGCGGGCCAAGACCACGCTCTACGAAGCCGGCATGCGCGCGCCGCTGGTGTTCCACTGGCCGGCCGGGAACCTGCCGGCCGGCGTCGTCAGCGACTCCCTTATCAGCCTGATCGACATCGCTCCCACCTTCCTGGACGTCGCCGGGCTGGAGATTCCGGCGAGCGTGCAGGGGCTCACCATGGCGCCGGCGCTGCGGGATCCCGGGGCCGCGCCGCGCCAGACCGTCTTCGGTGAGCAGAACTGGCACACCCAGCGCTTCGCCGGCCGCATGGTGAGGCGAGGCGATTACGTCTACATCCGCGACTACGCGCCGAGCGCCTACAGTTTCATCATTGTCGAACGGCGGGATGCGACCAATGCGGAGCTGGTCCGCCTGCGCGAGGCCGACGCCCTGACGCCGCTTCAGGCCGAGCCGTTCTCGGTCGATCGTCCCGAAGAGCTGCTTTTCGACATCGTGGCCGATCCTGACCAGACCAACAACCTCGTGGGGTCTGCGGCGCATGCGCCGGTGTTGGCGGAGATGCGCGGTCTGCTCGAGAGCTGGCGCGAGCGCACCGGGGACTCTCTCGCACCGCTTGAGCAGCAGACCCCGGACCGCAATGACCGGACGACGTTTGAACAACGACACCCCGGTGCCCGTCCGCCCGACGGCGCCATTCCCGGTCGGGCGTCGGGCGCGACCGAAATCAACGATCCCGGGCCCCGCTAGACCGGCGTCATGCCCGGAGAGACCGACATGATGACCAGACTACTGCTTCTCTCCTTTATGGCGCTTTTGATGTCATGTGCGACGCCGTCTGCGGGCCGGAGTGCCGAGGGCGCGGACGATCGCATCGCTCGGGTCCTGGCTCATGTGATCGCGAACCCTGTGGAGCCGCAACCCGTTGGCCTGCATCCGGTGCAGCAGGGGCAGACGTTCTCCCGCCATTTCAATATTTCGAGGTCCGCGCGCGCCTATCTGCAACTGATGACCGACCCGTCGAAGGACGCTGAGTCGGCTCGGTTTCTCGACGAGGTGGCCCAGTATTACATCGATAACCCGGAAGAAATTCCGGATCCGGACTCGACCTATTGGGCGGGCGAGTACCACGCCGCCGCGCTCGCCAAGTTCGGAACCAACGGCTCGGTCAGACCATCCGCGATTCCGAGAGACGTCGAGGTCAAGCTGCTGACCTACATGGCCAGCTATGTGAAATATTGGTCCCGGCTCGACCGATACGAGTTCAGCCTCAGTCACCAGACCTATTACTATTGGAATAGTGAAAATCACTGGTGGCAGGAGATCGTCACCTCGTGGGGTTATCTCCTGGCGCTCAAGAACGATCCAGAGTTCTCAACCATGGTCCTGCCCAGCGGCCTCGGTCTGCAGGCGCATTACGACGCCACGGTCGACTACATGAAGGCCCACATGCGCCAGCGGGCGCGGAAGGGCTTCTTCCTGGAGATTTCCAGCGGCGGTTACGCTGGCCGCATGCACAACATGTACTTCATGATCGACGAGATCTCGCCGGATCCCGAACTGCGTCGGCTGGCCCGACTGTCGCTGGACCTGTGGTGGACCTTCTGGGCCGAAGAGCAGATCGTCGGCGAGCGCGGAGGCGGCAAGGTACGGCATCGCGGTCTCAGAGGACTGCTGCCGAACACCGAAGCCCACATGACCGACGTCTGGTACTATCACGGGGCCGGGACGCGAGACATGGACTATGTGAGGGACGTCACCGGGCCGAGCATGGCTTTGGCGATGGACTATATTCGTCTGCTCTCGGCTTACAGGCCGCCCGACTTCGTCACGGAGATCCTGCGGGATCGCGAAACGGCGCAGCCTTATGCGGTCGTTCAACGCCGCTTAGGCCGTTCCGCCGGGCAAGATGAGAACGGGCCGCCGGAAATTCTGAACGAGGTGCGCACCGTCTTCGACCGGGAGAGCATTCCCCGATATAGTTTCTACGATCTCGAAGAGTCAGACGTTCTCAAGTACTCATGGGTTAGCCCGAGCTTCGTGCTGGGCACCAACATGCGTCCGCCGCATGACGTGAGAGCATGGGCGGCGGGCAGCGCGCAGAGCTGGTGGCACGGCCTGTTGCTGCAGCACCCCGGGACGCCCTATCCGCAGCGTGTCGTTCCCACCGTGATCTACGATCGCGACTCCATGGGCGAGCAGTATGCGATTCAGTCGCGCGGCAGTTTCATGACCCGGAAACTGAACGACGCCTGGAGTCCGAACCGCGACAACAGCCGCCTGCCCATGGGAGTCTTCATCTCCGATGGATTGAGACGCCATACGTCGCTCGAAGGCGACTTCATCTTCATCGACAGCCCCACGACCTGGGTCGCGGTGAGGGCTGCGGGCGGTGTTTTCGCGCCGGCCAACGATGTCCTGGAGCCGCGTCATTCGCGGGCGGGGACGTTCTACGGGCTTTCGGACGACACCATGCCTGTGATCATCGAGGCGGCCGAACGCTCCGACTATCCCAGCTTTGAGGCCTTCAAGAACGCCGCGCGGGCCGCCGCGCTGCGCCAGTCCGATGGGGCCTATCACTACGAGAGCCTGTCCGGCGACACGCTGAGCATGTTCGATGATCGCGCTCGGCCCACGATCAATGGCACGGCCATCGATTACACGCCGGACGTGGCCTACCAGAGCCGGTATGTCCTGTCTCAGTGGGACAGTGGGGTCGTCACGGTTGCGGTGAACGGCAACCGCCATGTGCTCGATTTCATGGGGCCTGAATGAGCCCCGCGATCGCACAAAGCCCTCGTTCGGGCTGCTTGCCCTGCACACCGCCGGCCGCTGTCACGGGCAGGTTCCTGATCACGACGCGCCGGCGTCCGTTCGCCCGACGGCACGATGCCCGATCGGGACTCGGGACCGACCGATATCAACGATCCCAGATCGCAGCGGGCCTCGACACCCTCCTTAATGTCATACATAGTGATTTTCCTTCTCAACATGTGTGACCAATTCGACCGGTCAGAGGATGAGATCGTAGAATGAGATATCTCCATCTGGTCGTGTTCTGCTGCCTGGCCTTGTTGGTCTCCCATGCGACGCCCTCTGCGGCCCAAGGTCGGGAACACGCCGACGAACGGATCGCCGCCGTTCTCGCGCACGCGATCGCGAACCCCGTCGATCCACAGGCTGTCGGCACCCACCCGGAGCTCCCGGGACAGGCCTTTTCGCGGACCTACAACATATCGCGGTCGGCGCGTGCCTATCTGCAGTTGATGACCGATCCGTCGAAGGACGCCGACTCGGCCCGACTGCTTGAGGACGTCGCGCAGTACTATCTTGACCACCCGGAAGAGATGCCGGACCCGGATTCGACCTACTGGGCGGGTGAGTACCATGCCGCCATTCTCGCCAAGTTCGGGTCGAACGGCACGGTCAGACCGGCTGCCGTTCCGCGGCATGTCGAGCTCAAGCTGCTCACCTACATGGCCAGCTACGTGAACTATTGGTCTCGGCTGGATCACTATGCGTTCAGCGTCACTCACGACACCTTCTATTACTGGAACAGCGAGAACCATTGGTGGCAGGAGACCGTCACGGCCTGGGGCTATCTGCTGGCTCTGAAAAATGATCCCGAGTTCTCCGACCTGGTGCTGACCGATGGCCGCACTGTCAGCGAACACTACGACGCCACGGTCGACTACATGAAGGAGCACATGCGCCAGCGCGCGCGTAAGGGCTTCTTCGTCGAGATCTCCAGCGGCGGCTACGCCGGGCGCATGCACAACATGTACTATATGATCGACGAGATATCGCCGGACGCGGAGCTGCGTCGGCTCGCCAGGCTTTCGCTCGATCTCTGGTGGACCTTCTGGGCTGAAGAACAGGTCTCGGGCGAGCGAGGCGGCGGCAAGGTGCGTCACCGCCGGCTCAGAGGCCTTCTGCCAAACTCGGAAGGCCACATGCCGAGTGTCTGGTACTACCACGGCCTCGGTACGCGAAACCTGGAGTATGTCAGGTCGTTGCCGCAGCGATCGATGGTCTTGCCAGGGGAGTATATTCGCCTGCTGTCGGACTATCGCCCGCCGGCCTTTGTCACCGAGATCCTGAATGATCGTCTGTCCGCTCCTGCCTTTGCGGTGACGCAGCGGCGCGTCGGCCGTTCTGCGGGGCAGGACGAGAATGGACCGCCGGAGCTCATCAACGCCGCCCGGGGTGCCTTCAGTCGCGACACCATTCCCGAGTACAAGTTCTACGACATCGAGAACTCGGACGTTCTCAAATACTCGTGGGTTAGTCCGAGCTTTGTTCTCGGCACCAACATGCGTCCGCCGCACGACGTCAGGGAATGGGTGGCCGGCAGCGCGCAGGGCTGGTGGCACGGCCTGTTGCTGGAGCACCCCGGGACGCCCTATCCGCAACGGGTCGTCCCCACCCTGATCTATCCCGGGGACTCCATGGGCGAGCAGTATGCGGTGCAGTCGCGCGGGAGTCTCATGGCCCGCAAGCTGAACGACGCGTGGAGCCCGAACCAGGACAACGCGAACTACCCCATGGGCGTCTACATCTCGGATGGACTGAGGCGGCATACGTCGCTCGAGGGCGACTTCATCTTCATCAACAGCCCGACGACCTGGGTCGCTGTCAGGGCGGCGGGAAGCGAGTTCATCGCCGCCAACAACCTTCTAGAACCGCAGCAAGCCCGCGCCGGCACCTTCTACCGGCTCGAGAACGACACCGTGCCCGTGATCATCGAGGCGGCCGAGCACTCGGACTATGCGAGCTTCGAAGCGTTCAAGGCCGCCGTGCGGGCCGCCGCCCTGTCGCATGCCGACGGGGTCTATGATTACCAGAGTCTCTCCGGCGACCGGCTGTCCATGTTTGATGACCGGTCCCGTCCGCGGATCAACGGCGAGGTGATCAACTACACGCCGAGCGTCGCCTATAGCAGTCGATATCTCTATTCCGACTGGGATAGCGGGAGGATCACGGTGACGGTCGCCGGCCATCAGCACGTCCTCGATTTCATGGGGCCTGCATGACGTGGGCAGACAGGTCTTGTCCCGCCTTGGCGCGCGACGAGCGTTCTTGCTGACAAGTCTGGGAGCCGCAGTTCGGTGACCGAAGGCGTTGAGGGCATGCAGTGGGTGGAGGGTGGCTCATTCCTGATGGGCTCCGACCGCTTCTATCCGGAGGAGCGCCCCGTGCGCAGGGTTCGGGTCGACGGCTTCCATATCGACAGGCGCCCCGTCACGAACGCCCAATTCGCCGCCTTCGTCGCCGCGACGGGCTATCGGACGCTGGCCGAGATCGCGCCCGATCCCAGGGACTACCCGGGCATGCCGCCCGAGATGGCGCGGGCGGGATCGATCGTGTTCTCTCCGCCTGGCGGTCCAGTGCCTCTCGATCAGCCGCACCGATGGTGGGAGTTCCGGTTCGGTGCCCGCTGGGATCGACCGCACGGCGCTTCATCTTCGCTGGAAGGTCTCGAATCCCACCCCGTCGTGCACATCGCCTATTGCGACGCCGAGGCCTACTGCGCCTGGGCGGGCAAGGCCCTTCCGACGGAGGCCGAGTGGGAATTCGCCGCGCGGGGCGGCGCAGACGGACTGGACTACGCCTGGGGCGACGAACTGGCGCCGGGCGGACGCATGCTCGCCAACTACTGGCAGGGCCGGTTCCCGGCCGAGAACCTGCGTTTGGACGGTTGGGAGCGAACGTCTCCGGTCGAGGCGTTTCCCGCGAACGGCTACGGGCTCTACGACATGATCGGCAACGTCTGGGAATGGACGGCCGACTGGTACGGCACCTCGAACCCGCACCAGTCGTGCTGCGTCATCGAGAACCCGCGGGGCGCAAGCGAACGCGACAGCCTCGACCCGACAGAGCCTGCCATTCCGATCGGCCGCAAGGTGCTGAAGGGCGGGTCTCATCTGTGCGCCGAGAACTACTGCCAGCGGTATCGGCCGGCCGCGCGTCATCCCCAGGCCGTCGACAGTTCGACATCCCACATCGGGTTCCGCTGCGTCTTGCGGGGTCACTAGTGGGAACCGGCGACAACAATCGGTCGAGGTCGCAAGCGCTGCCCGACACCGGCGCGATCAGGAAGGCAAGTCCAATGCGTATCCGAATGAAATCGACCTTCCTCGTGCCGGTCCTGAGCATCGTCACGGCCTGCGTCGCCAGCGCCGAGCCCTACGTTCGACCGCAGCTCCCCGAACGCCAGGCGCGACCGAACATCCTGATCATCATGACCGATGACCAGGGTTACAGTGATGTCGGATACAACGGTAACCCGGTCCTTCAGACGCCCAGGATCGATGCCCTGGCGCAGAGCGGGGTGGTCTTCGACCAGTTCTACGCCCAGCCCGTATGCTCTCCTTCTCGCGCTGCTCTTCTGACAGGGCGTCACGCCATGCGTCTCGGCATACTGGATACCGAGGGCGGCAACGCGATCCTGGCTCCGGAAGAGGTGACCATCGCCGAGGCCCTCCAGACCGGCGGATACCGAACGGGGATGTTCGGCAAATGGCATCTGGGCGACAACGCGCCGGCGCGTCCGCAGGACCAGGGGTTTGAAAGGGTCCTGACCCACGTCGGCGGCATGATCGGCATGCCCTACAACCCGCCCCAGGGACGCTCCTACTTCGATCCCATCCTGATCGAGGACGGCGTGGATCGCCGATTTGAGGGTTACGCCCCCGATATCTTCACCGATGCCGCCATCGACTTCATGGTCGAGACCGCGCGTGACGGCACGGCTCCGTTCTTCGCCTTCCTGTCGCTCAACACGCCCCACCATCCGCTGACCGTACCTGACGCCTTTGCGGACCCTTACCGAGCTCGGGGGCTGAGCGAGGAAACCGCGCGCTACTATGGGATGATCACCAACATCGACCACAACGTCGGCCGCGTGATGGATGCGCTGGACGCCGTCGATTCTCTCGACGAAACGATCATCGTGTTCGTCGGTGACAACGGGACGTCGAGCCTGCATCGCCAGAGCGATCTCTGGGAAGCCGGCCTTCGAGGGCGAAAGACGGACGTCTACGAGAACGGCATCCGCGTCCCGATGATCCTGCGCCTGCCCGAGCCGACCGCCGCCGTTGGCGTGCGCAGCCAGGTCGGCGCGGTCGAAGACCTTATGCCGACCCTTCTGGAGCTGGCCGACGTCCCGACGGATGTCGAGTTTGACGGCGTCAGCCTGGCGACCGTGACGTCGACGCCCGACGCCGAACTGCCCGCACGCGATCTGTTCTTCCAGTTTCACCGGGGAAACGAACCGGTCCCCTACCGCAACATCGCCGTCCGGCGTGGGGACTACAAGCTGGTCCAGCCGGTGGGCCGCGGGCGGGAGGCCTTCGCGCCGGAAGCCGCCCGCTTCGAACTCTACAACCTGGCCGAGGACCCTCGCGAGACGACGAACCTCGCGGCCGAACAGCCCGATCGCGTGCGCGCCCTGATCGCTGCCTACGATGACTGGCTCGCAGAAGCGCGAGCGGACGCGCCGGGTCAGCAGGTCACCTGGATCGGCGACGATCGACAGCCCCTCGTCACCCTGTCTCGCCAGGACTGGATCGGTGCCGGCCTGGCGGATGGAGAGAACGGCTACTACGCACTCGAGGTGCGCGCGACGGGTCGTTATCGGCTCACCTTCCGCTGGAGCGAGCTTTTGAACGCCACTCACCCGGTGACGATACAGATCGGCGATCGGACCGTCCGCCGCGAAATTCTGAGCTCGGAGATGGAGGCGCGGATCGAGGACATCCATTTGGCCGCCGGCCCTTTGCGCTTGCAGGCATGGGTGACGATCGACGGCAGAGACAGCGGATTTGAGTTCATCGAGATCGAGAAGCTGGACGACTGACCGACCCGGACC
Organism: Brevundimonas sp. AAP58; assembly: GCF_001295975.1. Lineage (GTDB taxonomy): Bacteria > Pseudomonadota > Alphaproteobacteria > Caulobacterales > Caulobacteraceae > Brevundimonas. Next base: position 29,893 of record NZ_LJHU01000057.1, read on the forward strand.
GCCGTCGTCGGCTGTCACGGCTGGCGGTCTGAGACGGATGTTCCCTTCAAGACCCACAAGGAGATGACATGATTGCCCGATCTCACTGGCTCAGGTGGGTCTCCACAGCGGGCGCGTTTGTCGCGGGTCTCGCGATGGCTTCAGGCTGCGCCGCGGCGGCGCATCAGGACCTGACGTCGGCTCCTCGATCTTCGGCCGAAGCCCCCGTCCGTCCGGAAGACGCCATCGCGCCAGAGCTACGCGCCGGCCTGGCGACACGCACGCCAGCCCAGCTGGATGGGCAGTGGCTCGAGCAGAACCGACGTCGCCGGGCGCAGGCCATGGCCGCGCTCACGGCATCGATCCCCGAGGGGGTGGAGGTTCGGTCCATCCCCGGCCCCGCTGGAGCCCCCGACGTGACAGTGCTCATACTGGACCCTCATCCGGATCGCGATGATGAGCCCGCCTTCCTGTTCATGCATGGCGGAGGCTTTGTCGGAGGATCCGTTGCGCAGACGGCTCCGCGTCTGCCGGGTCTGGCGCGGGCGTGCGACTGCGTCGTCATTTCCGTGGGGTACCGCCTTGCGCCGGAGACACCGTTTCCAGGGCCGATGGAAGACAACTTCGCTGCGCTGAGTTGGCTTCATCAGAACGCTGCGGCTCTCGGGGTCGATCCAGACCGCATCGCGGTCGGAGGAGGCAGCGCGGGCGGAGGACACGCCGCTCAGCTTGCCATCGCAGCGCGTGATCGCGGCGTTCCCGTGCGTTTCCAGCTGCTCATCTATCCCATGCTGGACGACCGCACCGGCAGCACACGGCGCGTTCCCGGTCATATCGGGCACTTCGGGTGGAACGAAGCTTCAAACCGGTTTGGCTGGAGCGCCTATCTCGGTCGCCCCGCCGGTTCGGATGATCCGCCTCATGGAGCCGTGCCCGCGCGCGTGGAGGATCTGTCCGGCCTTCCGCCTGCCTGGATCGGCGTGGGCTCCGCGGACCTCTTCTTCGCCGAGAACCTGGAGTATGCGCGCCGCCTCGGCGAAGCGGGAGCGATGGTCGAGGTCGTGGTCGTCCCCGGCGCCTATCACGCCTTCGAAGGCGACTCGCCGGACAGTCGTGCCACGATCGAGTTCACCAACAGCTGGCAGAACGCCCTGCGCCGCGCTCTGCATCCCGAGACGCCGTGACGCGGGTTCAAGGCGCGTCCAGAAACCCGACCTGCCGTAGCCAGGCTTCGCAGAGCCTGGGCCAGACCGCGACGGGCGAGCCGTGAGTATCCAGCGCAAAGCCGTGCGGCGCATCGGCGAAGATGTGCAACTCGGCCGAGCCGCCCGCGTCGCGCAGCGCCCCCGCCAGACGGTGCGCGTTCTCGACCGGCACGACGGGGTCATTGGCCGCGTAGACGATGAAGGTCGGCGGCGGGTTTGCTATCAACTGGGCGTCAGGCTGGAGTCGGTCGTAAAGCGCCTGCTTCTCCGGTGGGGGCAGGGGGGCCTTGTCTTGGACAACCGTCCGGCCCTTCGCATTCGTCGAGATCGGTGCATAGCCGACCACGAGAACGTCCGGTCGTGTCGATTGCTGCGCCCGTCCCGTCACGGGCGAAGGCCATTCCGTCGGATACTCAGCGGCGAGGCAGGCGGCCAGGTGACCCCCTGATGAGAGGCCCACGACCCCCAGGCCTCGATCCGCTTTTCCGCTGGCCCGGATCATCCGCATGGCTTCCATGGCGTCGTCGAGGGGCGCGGCGGTCCCGTGTTCGGCGTTGGGAAAGCGATGGACGAGGACGTAGGCGTGATACCCGAGCGCGGTCAGCCAGCCCGCGACCGCCACGCCTTCCCGGCCGACCATCAGGGCGGTGTAGCCGCCGCCGCCCAGAACGAGCATCGCCCGCCCGTTGGGCTGAACCGGCCTGAACTCGAACAACCAGGGCCGAGTGACAGCGGTGACGATCGCGGCGTCCGGCGAGGCAGCGACGTTTTCCAGCGAGAAGGAGTCGTGAAGTTCTGATCCCCTCCACAGCGGCCACGCGGTATCGGATCCGAACAACGGCATGCTCCTTGGCGGGGGCGTTCCTCGATCCAGACTGTGAAACGCCAGACGGTCTTTCGCAAATCGGCGCTGGTCGCCGTTCCGCGAAGCGACGGAAATGTCCGGGCCCAAGCGTGGAACCAACACATCGCACGAATGAGGTGGGACCATGCCCGCTCGAACCGACGCCCGGATGAACGCCGCCATCGCGCTGACGCGCTTCGGTCTCGGGGCCCGCGCCGGCGAAATCGACCGCGTGTCGGGCGATCCCGTCGGGTGGCTGGAAGCGCAAGTTCGCGCCGACGGCGCGCCCAATCCGGTCGGTGAGTTCGAGGATACGCCCGCGCGGGTCCAGGCCCTGCTCGACTATCAGAGCAACAACCGTTCGATGCGCCGCGATCGACCGGACGCGCCCGCCCGGATGTCGAGCGAGGCCATGGCCATGGCCGAGGCGGCCATGCCGATGTCGGAAGAGGCGGCGCCGGACCCGCAGGCGCAGGCGGCCTTTGACGCGCGGCGGGAGAACCGGCGCTCCCTGGTCCAGGACACCGGGCGGGAGTTCCTGGCCCGGGCCCAACTGGGCGCGACCACCCAGGCCGGGTTCGCCGAGCGATGGGCCCTGTTCTGGGCCAACGCCTTCACCGTCTCGGCGACCAAGTTCCAGTCGGCGATCTTCATCGGCCAGTATGAGCGCGAGGCCATTCGGCCCAACGTCTTCGGCCGGTTCGAGGATCTGGCGGTGGCGGCGGAGACCCATCCCGCCATGCTGCTCTATTTGGACCAGGTGCAATCGGTCGGGCCAAACAGTCGTGCGGGCGCCCGGCGTCAGGCCGGACTGAACGAGAACCTCGCCCGCGAAATCCTCGAACTGCATACCGTCGGGACGGAGGGGGGATACAGCCAGGCCGATGTAACCGAGTTCGCGCGCGCCCTGACCGGCTGGTCTATCCCCGGTAACCGCGACCAGGACCCGCGGCCTCGGCGGGGCTTAGCGGCCGAGGTGTCCGGGAACGGCGGGTTCATGTTCCGCGCCTTCGTGCACGAGCCGGGCCCTCGGACGGTGCTCGGCCGGACCTATCCGGCGGGCGGCGCCGAACAGGGCGAGGCGATCCTGCGCGACCTGGCCAGTCGGCCCGCGACGGCGCGGCGGCTGGCTCGGAACATCGCACGCCACTTTGTGGCGGACGACCCGCCGCCAGCTCTCGTGGATCGGCTCGAGGCGGCGTGGACCGGCTCGCGCGGCGACCTCGCGCAGGTCGCGCGGGCGTTGGTGACGTCGCCCGAGGCGTGGGACTCGCGACCCGCCAAGATCAAGGCACCGTATGAGTTCGTGGTCTCGACCCACCGCGCTCTCGGGACGCAGCCGCAACGCATGCAGCCGCTGCAGCAGGCCCTTATTCAGATGGGGCAGCCGGCGTTCAGCCCGCCATCGCCCGAGGGCTGGCCGGATACGGCCGCCGACTGGGCCGGGCCGGACGCGCTCGTCAAGCGATTGAACTGGGCCAAGACCGTCGGCGACATGGCGCGCAACCCCGACCCGAGCGCGGTCGCCGCCGAGGCGCTCGGGCCGCGCCTGACCGAACCCAGCAGGCTGGCCGTGGCGCGCGCCGAGAGCCGCTCCGAAGCCCTGACCCTCTTTCTCATGTCCCCGGAGTTCCAGCGCCGATGACCCGCTTCATCCAGATGAACCGTCGCCTGCTGTTGGGCGGGCTGACCGCCGGGATTGGCCTCGCCTTCGCCGGACAGGCCGGGGCTCAGACGACCGGCGGACGGCGCAAGCTCGTCGTCATCATCGCGCGCGGCGCGATGGACGGGCTATCGGTGACCGTGCCCTATGCCGACCCCGACTACAGGGCGCTACGTGGATCGCTGGCCATCGCGGGGCCCGGACAGCCGAACGGGGCCCTGCCGCTCAGCGAAGTGTTCGGTTTGCACCCCGCGCTCACGACCCTGCATGACATGTATCGCGTGGGTCAGATGCGGTTCGCGCCGGCGGTGGCCATTCCGGTCCGGGTCCGCTCGCACTTCGATGCGCAGGACGTGCTGGAAAATGGCGGCGAGGGGCTTCGATCCCAGTCGGATGGTTGGCTGAACAGGGCTCTCCTGGCGAGCGGTGGGGCAGGGGCGCTGAAAGGACTGTCGATCGGCGCGCAAACCCCGCTGATCCTGCGCGGTTCGGCGGAGACGTCCAGCTGGGCTCCCGGAGGTCGGGTGAGGGGCGAGGACCGGATCGCGTCCCTGCTTCAGGACCTCTACGTCTCCGACCCCATGCTGGGCGCGAATCTGGCGCGGGGCCTGGAGACCGAGGCCTTGGCCATGACGATGCAGGATGGGACGGCTCCGGTGCGCCGCAACGACGTCGCCGGCATGGGACAGGCCGTGGCGCGGCTGATGACCGGCGAAGCCGGGGCGGACGTGGTCGCCTTGTCGGTCGACGGCTGGGACACCCACGCACGCCAGTTGGCCCAGATGCAGACCCGGCTGGAGGGTCTGGACGCCCTCATCAGTGGACTGAGGACGGGGCTCGGCGAGGAATGGACCCGTACGATCCTGATCGTCGCCACCGAATTCGGCCGCACTGCGCGGACGAATGGGACGCAAGGGACCGACCATGGCACGGCCTCCTCGCTCCTCTTGGCGGGCGGCGCGATGAAGGCCGGAGGCTCGATCGGCGACTGGCCGACCCTGGCGGCCAACCGACTCTTCGAGGACCGTGATCTGGCCCCAACGCTCGACGTCCGTTCGGTGTTCAAAGGTGTCTTGCTCGACCACCTGGGCGTGGATCGCGCGGCGCTGGACTCGACCGTCTTTCCGGGAAGCGCGGACGAGGCACCGACATTGACCGGGCTCGTATGAGCCCTCCGATTGCGAAGCGCGTCGTGTGACAGCGCCTTGGCGGAGGAGTGAGGCCCGCAAGCGGGGCTAGATGGGCCAGTTCCAAGGCTCGCTACATGCCTCGCCCGCCGCGCCGGCACATCTCGCGCGCCCTGCCTTGCATGGTTCGACGCATCTCGGCTTCGATCTGGGCCCTGATGGCACCCGGATCCATGCCGGCGCCGCTGACTTCCACAAGCAGTTCGGCGCGGGTCAGCGATCCATCCCGGTCGGTATCCAGCCGCCTTACGACCTCATCGAAGGTGGCCGTGAACTCGCTGCGCGAGACCCGACCATCCTGATCGTGATCGAACTGCATCCGGCCAGGCATGCTGTACTCGGAACCCAGATATGTCCGCGACCACGCCACGAACTCGATGGCTCTGAGATAGCCGTCCGTATTCCCGTCGCTGGCGTCGAAGCTCTCTGCGGCACCGTGGCTGACTTCGGCGCGACTGACGCGCGTGTCTCGGTCGATGTCCAGACTGGTGAGGAACAGTCCTACGGGCATGGCGATCCGGGATCCGTTCAGATCCTGTAGCGTCCTCGTCGGACCATTGGATGCCAACCGGGGTGCGGACGGCTCAGGCTGACTGGCGCACGCCGACAGCGTGACCGCCGCCAGAAGCGGAAATATCTTGCGGGTCATGGTCTCTCCTGAGCCGATTAAACAAGCGGGCTGTTGTGAGTGGGGTAGGGAGGCACCCGCGCGGCCAGGGCCGTCCGCGCGGGTGCCACGGGCCTCAGGCGACGGAGGTGGTCGGGGCGACCTCGCCTGAGCCTCCCTCGTCAACCGGCGCCTCGGGGGGAGGAGCGTCGGTCGAACGTTTCATTGTCTGGGATGCGGCACCCGGGCGGCCAAACAGAGCCCTGAACACGCCGCCAATGGAATCAGCATTGCGGATGTCGTCGATCAGATTGCCCCATTCATGAAGGGCAATGACGAAAGGGTTGTTGGACTTCAGCGGCTGCGTAAGACCGTAAACGATGGGTAGGTCGGCGCGTTCACCCTGGAAGGTGCCGAACAGCCTGTCGAAGATGATCAAGACGCCACCGAAGTTCTTGTCCAGGTAGTCCGGATTCGAGCCGTGGTGCACTCGGTGATGGGCCGGAGTGTTGAGGATCCATTCGAGCGGACCCAGCCGCCCGACGGCCTCGGTGTGTATGAAGTACTGATATTGCAGGTTCAGCGTCAGCAGGGTGGCCACCAGAAGCGGGTGGAAGCCGAGCAGCGTCATGGGCAGGAAGAACACCCAGAGGCCGGAGATGCCGCTTGTCCAGCTCAGCCGGGCTGCGGCCGGGAGCGTTAACTCGTTGGCGGAATGATGCACGGCGTGTGAGGCCCAGAACCACCGGATCGTGTGGCTGAAGCGGTGCTGCCAATAGTAGAAGAACTCCAGCACGAAGAAGCCGACGAGCCATGTCCGCCAGTCGTCAAGCGGCCATTGCACCGGGGCCAGGGCGAACACGCCCAACATGGCGACGCCGATGACGCCGTTCATGAGGCTCTTGAACAGGAACTGGCCGATCGCCGTCCCGACCGTGCCGCCCAGCGCGCCGAGGTCGTAGCCCCGGCCGGTCCGAACGCGCCAAACATACTCGATCGCGGACAGGACGACGACGGCGACAATGAACAAAACAGAAGGCTGAAGACTGGACATGACAAGCTTTACGAGGATCAACGACGGACAGGGCGTTCCGCTTTGAAAGAACAGGGAAGCGCGGGCGTCACTGCGCGACGGGCGAGGTGGCAGACGGGAGAGACGCGTCAGCCTCATCGTCCCACTCATAGAGCGCGGTGATCACGCAGCGCCCTCCACTGCGGGGAGGTCCAGTGAAGACCTGATCGCCGCGAGAGAGACATGACGTTCCGGGTCCACGCCGTGTGGCGATCGCCGCAAAGGCAGACTCCGGGTCACATGTCCCGGAAAGCTCCGCCATGTACCACTCGCCTCGCGCCTCGAGCAGGACGGAATTGTTTCCCAGCGGCCTCCAGCCATCGCTGCGGCCGGGGCAAATCTGGTTCATGGCTTGGCCCTGACGGGCGTTGATCTCGGCGAGCCGCAAGGCCTCCGCTTCTGACCGCGCGGCCTGCTGTTCATTGGAGGTGGCGCATGCAGCCAGAAGGCAAGCGCAGAGCGAAGCGCTCAGGCCGACTTTTGCTGTTGAGGACATGGCGACGGTTCCCAGACGAGGATCATGGGAGGACCCCTAGGCGAGCGCCTTTGCCGTGATTTGCGGGCAATGACCCCGCTTGTCGCCAAATGTTGCAGGCCCGCCATCGGTGGCAATGAACCGTCACAAAATCATCGTGGCGGGCCCGCGCGCCTCCCGTTAGCCTACCCGCCATGGGGGCCGCCTACCGTATCCTGGTCGTCGACGATGACGCCGAAATCCTGGCGCTGCTCGAGGGCGTGCTGGGTCGCAACGGCATGTCTGCGAGGGCGGCCCGAAATGCAGAGGAGGCCGACCGGGTCCTCGAAAGCTTTCCGGCCGACCTGATTGTGCTCGATCTGATGATGGAGGGCGAGGACGGCCTGTCGTTCTGTCGTCGGCTGCGCATGCGCTCGAACGTGCCGATCATCATGCTGACCGCGCTCGCCGAGGATGTGGACCGCATCATTGGGCTGGAGATCGGGGCCGACGACTACCTGCCCAAGCCATTCAACCCGCGTGAGCTGGTCGCCCGCATCAAGTCTGTCCTGCGCAGGACCCGGGACACCAAGCCCGGGGAGGACACAGGCGACGACGCAGTCTTCGCCTTCGGTCCTTTCCGCCTGTCCCAGGCGCACATGTTGCTGGTTCGGGAGAACGGTGATCCCGTGCACCTCACATCCGGCGAGTTCGCGCTGCTCCTTGCCCTGGTGGAGCGCGCCCCCCGGGTCCTGTCACGAGATCAGCTGCTCGACCTGTCCCGGGGCGCTGTTGCCAATCCCTTCGACCGCAGCATCGACAGCCAGATCAGTCGCCTGCGGAACAAGATCGAGGCCGACCCGCGTCGCCCCGACTACATCAAGACGGTTCGCAATCTCGGCTATGCCTTCGCGGCCAAGGTGTCCAGGGTGCCAGCTTGATGGTCTGGCTCCAGCGGGCCGTATCCTCCCTCGTTGTCAGGATCACGGCGCTGACCGTCGCCGCGCTCATGGCCATGTTCGCCGTCCTCTTGCTCCTTGTTCAGACATCGGTCGCGCCCGAAGCGCTTTACCCGCGGGCCTTGACGGACAATGCCGAGAGCATCGCTGAACTGGTCTGGCTCGTGGAGAACTCCCCGGAAGAGATCCAACCCTTCATCCTGTCGGCCTACGGGGGAGGCTATCGCACCGCCGCGATCAGCGAGGACTTTGCGGACGGGCTTCAACCGCGCGCGGGAATGCGAGCAAGGCTCGCGAGCAGCCAAAGCGAAGTGGCCTCGCGCCTGACGGATCGGGAAATCCGTTTTCAGGCGCTGGGGGTTTTAGGCCTCCAATCCCGGCTCAGGCAGGAAGGGGCCGCGCCCCTGGTCGGAACCGCTGCGCTGCAGATCGCCATCAAGCTCAAGGATGGTCGGATCGTGAATATCTGGCTCGTCCCCGCCCTGACGCTTAGTCGGCCTTCGGCGGCCCTGGTCGCGTCAGGGTTTCTCTTGGTGCTCCTGTCAGTCGCTCTCGGCCTGGCGATCGCCGCGGTCACCCTGCGTCCTATCCGCCGTCTTGAGCTGGACGCGGAGCGTGTCGAACTGGGCGATGCGGGCTCTGGCGTTTCCGAGACAGGGCCTGCTGAGTTGCGTCGGGTGTCCGCGGCGCTCAATCGGATGCGGGACCGCCTCACCGGGCTCATCCGCGAGCGGGAGCAAATGGTCGCGGCCATCGCCCATGATGTCAGGACGGGCATCACCCGGATCCGTCTGCGCATGGACGAGCGCGGGGCTGTGTCCGCGAAGGAGATCGAAGGCGATATCGCCCAGATGGAAGCCCTGATCACCGACATGCTCGCCTATGCACGCGCGCAGAGCCCTTCCGGACCCCAGGAGCTGATCCGCCTGGACAGCTTCGTCGCCGACATGTCGAACGCCGCGCCCTATCCGATCAAGCTTGTAGCCCCGTTGGACGAGGATTTCGTCATCGTCGGTGATCCGGTCGCGCTTCACCGGCTGTTCGAAAATCTGATGGAGAACGCCCGGCGCTATGGCGGCGGGAAGATCACCGTTCGGGTCATCGCGACCGAAGGCGGTCGTGAAGTTCGCATCGAGGACGACGGCCCAGGTCTGCCTGAGGATCAGCTCGAGACCCTTTTCCAGCCGTTTCAGCGCGGGGAAAACTCGCGCAATCGCGCCACAGGTGGAACCGGTCTTGGCCTTGGCATCGCTCGCGCCATCGCCAAGGCGCATGGCGCGAGCCTGCATCTGGAGAACCGGCCCGAAGGCGGTCTCGTGGCCATCGTTCGCTTTCCACAGGACCTGCTGACCTAGCTACACGGTTGGTCGGCAATATCTCGCGACAAACGGTTTCAGCCGCGCCAAACCGCTGCACGACGCCGCGCCTAGCCTGTCTCCATCACCACCGGATTTGAAGGAGACCGAACATGATCAAGAAGATTGAATGGCAGCCGAGCCTGTGCGCGCTGCTCGCAGGCGTCATGGCTCTGGCCTTTGCGGACACTGCCTCGGCCCAGTCGCTGGAGCAATTGCGAGAGGCAGACGCCAATGGCGACGGAAGCGTCACGTGGCAGGAAATGATGGACATGCGCGTCAGCGTCTTCGAGCGACTCGACCGCAACGGAAATGGAGTGGTGGAAAGCAGCGACAGCCCGGCCTTCGGTCCGGGACGGAGCCGCTTCGAGCAAGCCTTCAACAGCCTGAGGGCGGCCGACGCCAACCGCGATGGACGGATCACGCGGAGCGAAATGCTCAACGCCCCGGCCCCGCTGTTCGAGAACGGCGACACCGATCGCAACCGGGTCCTCAGCGCGAGCGAACTGGCTGCTCTGCGCCGCTAGGCGCGCCGGCCCATCAAGAGGCATCATCCCATGACCTCCCGCAAACACACCGCCCTCACCACGATCGCAATGATCGCGTCGTGCGGTGCGCTCGGCGCCTGCGCCGTGCCCGTCACCATGCACTCTGGCGTCGCCGGATCCGTCGCTGCCGCTTCCGATGAAACCACAGGCGCAGGCCTCTACTATCCCCCGGCCTCAAGCGTGGAGACGCCAGACATCCTGCTCCAGCAGCTGCCTGGCGTCGGTCCACAACAGCGACAGTCTTTCGTCGATCAGGTGAACCTCGCCGTCGGCACACCCGGGCGATCCGTTCCCATCGTCGCGCAAGCCGTCGGCACCAATCGGGAGACACTGGTCCTCCTCTATGTCGGTGGCGAGGGTGCGATGACGCCCTATCTCGCGCGCGGCGTTCTCGCGCGTCTGACCGCTGTCACGCGTTCCGCTCCGGCCATTCAGGCGATGGGGCTCAGCAGCGAGTTCGATGCCTACAACATGGCCGCGGTGCTTGGCTTTGGGCGGATCGTCGTCACCGACGGGCGCGCCTTCGCTCATCAGGCCAATCTTCGTCAGAACTGAGCACCAAGGCGACATTCTGCAACAAAGCGTCGCCTGACCGGCAACTCCCAGCAATGGGCGCCGCCTAGACGCTAGGCCTGGTTGCGCCGGGCCAGGCGCACCCTGCACCTCCCCGTTTGACCTTCGACAAAATCAGGAGCCGACCGATGAAAACACAATCTCATGTCTCAGTGCTGCTCGCGAGCATCAGCGCTCTCACCCTGCTGGTGGGGGCCGCCACCCCCGACGCCCAGGCGCAGGACAGACGCGAGGAGCGCCGTGAGGCGCGGCGCGGCGCCGAACCCGTGACCCGATCGGATCAGGTCACAACGGGTCGTGGCGAATTTTCACGCAGGATCGAGGGGGACATCAACGCCGAGGGCGACCGGGCCTACCGCTCGCGGACCGTGACGGGTCCCGAGGGGCAGACGGCGGGGGTCCTCGGTGAGTTCAGACGCACCGAGACCGGTGCAGTCACGTCCCAAACCTTCACCGACCGTGACGGAGACACCGCCGGCCGCTCGCTGACGCGCTCGATTGACGAAGGATCGGCCAGTCGTCAACGCGAGGCCTACAGCCGGTCTGGCGAAACCGCCTCCGGAAGCGATACGGTCACCCGCACCGACACGGGGGCCATGCGGACCAGGCAGTTCGAGACAAGCGCCGGGCGCGGCGGTGCCGTGGACTCTGAAGTCGCCCGCACCGACGACGGCGGCAGCTTCAACCGCACTGTGACGGATGCAGACGGCAACGCGGTCGCGGCTCGCGAAACCACGGTGACCAACGACGGTGACGGCCTGAACAAGACCACGACCGTTACAGCTCCCGACAGGGACGACTGACGTCACTCGGCCCGAGGATCGCGGGCAATCTCGGCCGGTCACGATCTGTCTGGACCGGCCCCCCGACCTGGACGGCAACATTTCGCCACAATCCGCGACGCCGACGGCAAATCCAGCTTTGCCTTATGCGCTAGTTCACCCGTTGTGCACCAGCGAGATGCGCGTGCGTCGACTGCGATCTTGAACCTCAGAGGAGGCTCGAACATGCCCGCCTTTCGAAAGCGTGTGCTTTTGGCTGTGCTTGGTTTCACCGTTGCCAGCGCGGCAATTGCTCAAGATCAGACCTACGAAGAGGCTCTGGCGGAGCTGAGGACCCAGTTTCGCCGCGCCGACGTCAACGGCGACGGCAAGCTCAGCCAGCAGGAGGCCAGTAACGCAGGCATGAGCCGTCTGGCCTCGAACTTTCGTCGGGTCGACACCGACCGTGACGGGTTCGTGACCCTGCCGCAACTCGAGGCACGACTGGCTGATCAGTACGGCCGATGAGCCTGATCCGCGTCGACAATAGTCCTAGAGGCTTGCCTCGACGCGGACCTCGCGCATCCGAACAGCGGATGTTTCGCAACGGTGCGGTGCCGACGCTTTGCATTCTGCTGTTGTCGGCGTGCGGGACGACGATGCCCATGGCGGCCTTGCCTCAGGCGGTTGATCCGGCTTGGCTGACGGAGGCCGGGCCGGACGTAGTCCCGCAGCAGTCCGACTGGTGGCGCGCCTTTGGGGACCCGACGCTCGACGCCCTTGTGGTTCGCGCGGTGCAGGACAGCCCGAACCTACAAAGCGCCGCCGCCAAGATCGCCCAGGCCCAGGGACAGATGATGTCCACCGGGGCGTCTCTCGGGCCGCAGTTCGCCGCTGCCGCCGGGTCGAATGTGGTTCGCATTCCCCCCGCCCTGGCCGAACGGATCGACCGGATCGACCCGACGATCTACTCCGCCAACCTCGGGGTTCAGAGCAGTTGGGAGCTCGATTTCTGGGGCGGTGCGCGCAACGCCGCCCTCGGCGACGCCTATGCCTATCTCAGCGCCCAGCAGGCTTACGATGCCGCGCTGGTGTCGCTGATCGGTCAACTCGCCAGCGCCTACATCGACTATCGCACCAGTCAGGCCCGGCTGGCGTTGGCCCGGAACGACGCCGCGCTTCGAACACAAAGCCTGGCCTTGGCCGAGGCGCGTCATCGCCACGGATTGACCGACCCCAGCGATCCCGCTCAGGCGAGGCTGGCGCTGCAGCAGCAGGAGGCGACCGTTGCGGCGCTGGTGCTGGATGTTGAGCTGGGTCGACACGCGATTGCTCTGCTGACCGGCACGACCGACGCAGAGATCGCCGACATTCTCATTGATCCAATTCCCATTCCGGCCGCGCCCTCACCTCCGAATCCGGGCGTGCCTCACGATCTGCTGCGCGCTCGCCCCGATGTGCTGCAGGCCGAACTCGTGGCCCGCTCGCAATACGCCAGGTCGAACAGCGCGAAGGCCAACCTGTATCCCTCCTTCTCGCTGTCGGGATCGATCGGGCTGAGCTCGAACACCATCGGCGAGTCCTCTCTGCTCGACATCTTCAGCTGGGACGAACGCAGCGTGAGAGGTGGCCTGTCGATCGTTCTTCCGCTCTTCCAGCGGGATCGGATCATGGGGCAGGTGCTGGTGCAGGACGCCGGCCTGGAACAGGCGATCCAGGCCTATTCCCAGGCCGTCCTCGCCGCGCAGCGCGATGTGGCCGACGCCCTCGCGCAGTACACGGCCGCCCGCGATACCGCCGAAGCTCTGGGGGCATCGACAGCGGAGAGCGAACGATTGGTCCAGCTTGCCTCTGATCGCTACGCCCAGGGCGGAGCCGCCCGCCAGGACATCCTTACGGCCCAGTTGAACGACAGCGCGGTTCAGGACGCCTTGCTGCAGGCCCGGGGCAACGTCGCCATGGCCTACGTCGCGCTCAATCGGTCGCTGGGTCTGGGCGCCCGCGCACCCGGGATGCCGACGCGAATGTCCGCCGAGACCAGCCAGCGGATGCAGGCCCGCACGCGGTGGGGCGACCGTCTCGACGAGCTCGACGGCTCGGTCAGCCAGAACGAGGGCGAACGATGATGGGGCGATACCTGACCGTGGCGGCCGTTGTGGCGGCGACGCTTGTCCTGTCGTCTTGCGGCCGCTCTGACGGCGGAGCGGCCGACGGGCAGCCGCCGCAGGTGACCGTGGCTCGGCCGATCAAAACGGAAGGCGCGAGCGTCCTTGAGCTGACAGGGACCGTCTCCGCGTCGACGTCTGTGGACCTGACCCCACAGGCCTCGGGTCCCATCGTGGCCAAAGCCTTCACGGACGGCTCTTTCGTTCGTCGCGGTCAGCCCTTGTTCCGGATTTCGCCAGAGCCCTACGAGGCGCAACTGGCCCTCGCCACCGCCGCGGAAGCGCAGGCGCGCGCTCAGTACGATCTGCAGCAGCGCCTCTGGGCGGACGACGCCACCTCACGCAACAACCTGGACAATGCGGGCCACGCCCTGGCTCAGGCCGAGGCCAATTCTCGGCTGGCGCGGATCAACCTGTCCTACACGGTCGTCCGGGCTCCGTTCAGCGGCTGGATTGGGTCGACGACCGTCGATGTCGGCGACTTCGTCTCGGCCGGGACGGCGAGGCTGGCCACGATCCAGCGGTTGGATCCCGTCCATGTGGAGTTCAGTCTGGGCGAGCGGCAGGTGCTGCGCATTCTGGAAGCGTTACGGGCGCGGGGCGAGACGGTGACGCGCTCGGGGCGCGGATACCCCGTCGCGGTCGGTCTGCTGGATCAGACGGATTTTCCCTACGTCGGCGCTCTCGACTTCGCCGACCGGCGGATTGATGCATCGACCGGCGCTCTGCAGGCGCGCGCGATCGTGCCGAACACCGGCCGGACCGATCTTCTTCCAGGCATGTTCGCACGTGTGCGGATTGAGCTCGGAGCGACCGAGCCGCGAATGGAGGTGCCCGCGTCCGCGATCCAGAGTGATCCCCTGGGCGATTACGTCCTGGTGCTTGACGCCGAAAACACGGTCCGCCGTCGCGACATCGAGGTCGGAGCCGATTCAGGTCGCAACCGCATCGTTCTCAGAGGGCTGAGCCCCCAGGATCGCCTCATCGTCAACGGACTGACTAATGTTCGGCTTGGCCAGCCTGCCCGTGTCGTCAGCGCGTCGGCTCCTGCTGCGACGGCCGCGCCGTGATCGCCCGCTATTTCATCGACCGGCCGGTCCTGGCCAATGTCATCGCCATCCTGATGATGGTGATCGGCGGAATCGCGATCTTCGCGCTGCCCGTCGCGCAGTATCCGCCGCTGGCCCCGCCGACGATCTCGGTGACGGCGAGCGCGCCCGGCGCGAACGCCCAGACCATTCTGGAGACCGTGGCCCGGCCGATCGAACGACAGGTCAACGGTGTCGAAGGCATGCTCTACATGCAGTCGACATCGTCCAACGACGGTCGCTACTCGCTCCTCGTCACCTTCGAACCGGGAACCGATCTCGACGCCGCCCAGGTGCTGGTCCAGAACCGCGTGGCGATCGCCCTGCCGCAGCTGCCACAGTCGGCCCAGCAGCAGGGCGTCGTCACCCGGCAGCGATCGACCGCGATCCTGCAGATGGTGACGCTCGTCTCGAAGAATGGCGACTACAATGGTCTCGAGCTGGCCAACTTCGCCGGCGCGCGGATCCGCGATGAGCTGGTGCGTCTGCCGGGGGTGGGCGACGTCACCGTCTTCGGCGTCGGCGCCTACAGCATGCGGGTCTGGCTGGATCCCGAACTGATGAGCGCACGAGGGCTCCAGCCCAACGACGTTCTCTCGGCGATCGCCCGCCAGAGCCAGCGGGTCAGCGCCGGCAGCATCGGGTCGACGCCGGCGCGGCCGGGAGAGCTTTTGCAACTGTCCGTCGATGTCGACAGCAGTTTCGAAACGCCGGAGGACTTCGCCAGCATCATCGTCAAGTCGGGCAACGAACCGTCCGCGCCCCTGACACGGCTGGGCGACGTCGCGCGGGTCGAGCTGGGCAGCAACAACTACGGTCAGAACTTCCGCTACGACGGCCAGCCGGCCGCTGGGCTCGCCATCTATCAGTTGCCCGATGCGAACGCCCTCGAGACGGCGGAACGGGTCGAGGAGACCCTGGAGCGCCTGTCCGCGCAGTTCCCGCCGGGTCTGGAATACACGGTCCCGCTCGACACCACAGAGTTTGTCGAAAAGTCGATCCACGAGGTCTACAAGACTCTGATCGAAGCCGGAATTCTCGTGCTGCTGGTCATCCTGCTGTTCCTGCAGGATTGGCGCGCCACCCTGATCCCGGCCACAACCGTCCCGGTCACGATCATCGGCGCCTTCGCGGCCATGGCGGCCCTGGGCTTTTCGATCAATCTCCTGACGCTGTTCGCCATCGTCCTTTCGATCGGCATCGTGGTCGATGACGCGATCATCGTCGTCGAGGGCGTAACCCAGCGGCTCGAACAGGGAATGGCGCCCCGTGAAGCGGCGGCCGCGGCGATGGGTCAGCTGCTGGGGCCGATCCTCGGCATCACCCTTGTGCTGATGGCCGTGTTTCTGCCGGCGGCCTTCATGCCCGGCGTGACGGGTGAGATGTATCGCCAGTTCGCCCTGGTGATCGCCGCCACGGCCTTCCTGAGCGCGGTCAACGCCATAACGCTCAAACCCACCCAGAGCGCTCAGTGGCTCCGCGCCAAAAAGCAGGACGCTGAGGGTGCCGCCCCATCGAAACACCCCCTGGCCCGGTTCCGGCGCGGGTTCGAAAGGGGATACGGCTGGCTCGAGCGACGGTATCTCGCGCTCGTCGAGCGGATCGTCCGCCGGAGCGTGATCGCACTCATCATCGGGCTCGCCCTGTGCGGTCTGGCGGTCATCGGTCTGGTCCGGACGCCGACGGGGTTCATCCCGACCGAGGACCAGGGATACATGCTGGCCATCGCGCGGCTGCCGAGCGGGGCCACGCTCGAGCGCACCGAGCGGGCGACGGCCGAGATGACTAGCATCGTGCAGGCCCACCCCGCTGTCGAGCACGTCATCGCGATCGACGGCGTGTCCGCGCTCGACAACAATGCGTCGCTGGCCAGCGCGGGGCTGCTCTACATCGTGCTCAAGCCCTGGGATGAGCGCGACAAGATCGATGGGGGCGATCTGCCCGCGGTCTTCGCGGCGTTGAATGAAAATTTTCGATCGGTCCAGGACGCCAGCATCCTTCTGACCGTTCCGCCGTCCATTCCCGGCCTTGGCCTGTCAGGCGGCTTCCAGATGCAGGCCCAGTTGGTTGATGGATCCGTTGACTACGGGCGTCTGTCCGAGGCGACGAACGCGATTGCCAGCCGGGCCGCTGACGATCCCGCGATCCAGCAGGCGTTTTCACCTTTCCGCGCCGATGCGCCTCAACTCTCGGTCCGCATTGATCGGGAGCGTGCTCAGGCGCTCGGCGTGGCCCCCGATGTCGCCTTCGACGCCCTGACGACCTATCTCGGGTCCTCGTTCGCCAATCAGTTCACCCGGTTCGGGCAGACCTACACCGTCTTCGTCCAGGCCGACGCCGAACATCGGATGGACGTAGAGGACATCACACGGCTCTCTGTTCGCAGCCGGTCGGGCGCCATGGTCCCGCTGTCGGCCTTCGCCAACGTGGAGCGGACGACGGGTCCGGCGCTGATCAGCCTCTACAACCTCTACCCGACCGCCGCCATCAACGGATCGGCCGCGCCGGGTTACAGTTCAGGACAGGCGCTGACAGTCCTCGAACGGCTCGCGGAAGAAACCCTCCCCAGCGGAATGTCGTACGCCTGGACCGGCCTGTCATATCAGGAAAAGCTGGCGGGGAGCGCGGCCGTGGTCATCTTCGCCCTGTCCATTCTGCTCGTCTATCTGGTGTTGGCAGGGCAGTACGAAAGCTGGCTCCTGCCGCTCAGCGTGATCGGGGCCGTGCCGCTCGCGCTCCTGGGAACAGTGGCCGTTCTGCTGGCGCTGGGTTTGCCCAACACGATCTACACGCAGATCGGGCTTGTCCTGCTGATCGCGCTGTCGGCGAAGAACGGAATCCTGATCGTGGAGGTCGCCCGCGAACGCAGGATCGAGGGCGAAACGATCGAAGCCGCGGTGGTCCACGCCTGCCGCGAGCGGTTTCGACCGATCCTGATGACGTCGCTGTCGTTCATTCTCGGTGTCGTGCCTTTGATCCTTTCAGACGGCGCAGGAGCGGCGGCGCGCAAGTCGATCGGCGTCGCCGTCTTCTCCGGGATGATCGCGTCCACCGTATTGGCCTTGGTGTTCGTGCCCGCCTTCTTCGTTGTCCTGTCCCGTCTCAGTGAGACGATGGAGCGACGCGCGCGTCGGCAGCCGAAACTGGAACCCCACGTCTAGCCAAGGACGCTGGCGTGGCGGTGCTGTCAGTCTAACCCTAACCGGTCTCTACTGATATGCTGAAAAGGTCATGCAGGGCAGGGACTTATGACGAAACTCAGCTTAAAACGGCATCGGTTCAAAAGCGACGTCATCAAGCGTGCGGTCTGGCTTTACTACCGCTTCAATCTGAGTCTCAGGGACGTCGAGGAGATCCTCGCCGAGCGCGGGATCGACGTCTCCTACGAGGCGATCCGCGACTGGTGCCGGAAGTTCGGATTGCAGATCGCGAGGAATCTGCGGCGACGCCGACCGGCGCCTTCGCCGCGCTGGCATCTCGACGAGATGGTGAGCGCGATCGGCGGGCGGCACATGTACGTCTGGCGCGCGGTCGACGACGAAGGGGAGGTGCTCGGCTCCGCGGTCGAGCGCCGGCGGGACGCGGCGACCGCAGAGAGCTTCCTGAGAAAGCTGCTTCGGGATCAGCCGGTTGTGCCGGAAAGGATCGTCACCGACGGTCTCGGCTCCTACAAGACCGCGCTGGATCGGCTGGGACTGGGCGATCGACATCGCCCCGGCCGCCTCCGCGAGAACAATCGCGCGGAGAACTCGCACCTGCCGATCCGGAAGCGCGAGCGGCAGATGATCGGCTACAAGAGCGCCGCGTCAGCGCAGCGGTTTCTTACCGTCCACGCGGCCGTCTGCAACACCTTCTACACCCAGCGGCATCTCGTCAGCCGACGCACGCTTCGGAAGCTCCGGGCGCAGGCGCACGCGGCCTGGACTGCGGCTGTGGCGTCGTGAGTGAGGTTGGACATCTTGGCGGAGAGCGGGAGTTAAGTTGACAGCACTCGGCGGAGGTGCCCACCTAATCCAGAATGGTGTTCCGCAGAACGCCGGGGAATGGAGGGAGCTTGGCATCGCTAGTGCGACTGGAGCGCTCAGTGGCGCTGCGGTGGCTAATGGCAGATCGCCAACGACGGTTGGGGCGGTCACTGGCGCGGCGCAAAGCCTTGCCACTGACGTAAGCAGGGGCGACGTGAATGCGGGCTCTGTCGGGCGTGCAGCCGCATCAGGGACGGCAGGTGCTACGGGGGGGCGACTTGGCAGCGCTCTTGGAAGCCGGGCTGGATCGGCGGTTGTGAGCAGGACGGTTCGTGGAATGAACAGCATCCCTGCTGGAGCCGGGGCGGGTGTCGCGGCGAGTGATGTTGCGAGTGGTGCGACCGGTAACGTGGTTTCAATCGCTGCATCTGGAGCGGTTGTTTCAAGTGGTCGCGCCACACAGGCTGGATCTGATGCCGCTAGTCGGGCAGCAGTAAACAATCCCGTAACTAGAGAGACAACCGCATGGGAGCATTGCATGCGGTCTGGCCGGATCCCATGCTAATCAATAGGGCGATCCTCTACATCATGATTTTGGCTAGGGTAGTATTTTACTCGGGAGGGATGTTGCTATTTTTATCAGCGCTGAACGTGGTCCCTGTCATGCTTGAGAATATTGTTATGAAGCGTTCTGTTTTCGCCGAAACTCTCGATCCAATTGTTTCGTCTCTGAAGCTGTGGGGCTTGTTTGTGGGAGTCATGGTTATCGTCTGCTCCGTCATATTCTGGAGTCCGATCGGAAGGAGCAATGATACTCCTTAAGGCTGCTGCCCTGGAGGATCCTGGTCAGCAGTGATGAGGTGAGCCGGTCCCCGACAAGGCCGCCTGACTAAGGGGGACCGTTAGACCGAAGGCTGCGACGCTGCGGTGCTGTCAGTCTAACGCTAACTTGTCTCTACTGATAAGGTGAAAAGTCCATGCAAGGCAGGGACTTATGGCAAAGCTCAGCTTCAAGCGGCACCGGTTCACAAGCGACGTCATCAAGCGCGCGGTCTGGCTATACTATCGCTTCAACCTGAGCCTCCGGGACGTTGAGGAGATCTTGGCCGAGCGTGGGATCGACGTCTCCTACGAGGCCATCCGGGACTGGTGCAGGAAGTTTGGTCTGCAGATCGCCAGCAACTTGCGGCGACGCCGACCAAAGCCTTCGCCCCGGTGGCATCTCGACGAGATGGTCAGCGCGATCGGCGGCCGGCGCATGTATGTCTGGCGCGCGGTGGACGATGAAGGCGAGGTGCTCGGCTCCGCTGTCGAACGTCGGCGAGATGCAGCGACTGCCGAGAGCTTTCTCAGAAAGCTGCTGCGGGATCAGCCGGTTGTGCCGGAGGCGATCGTCACCGACGGGTTGGGATCCTATAAGACCGCTCTCGATCGACTGGGTCTGAGCAACCGCCATCGCCCCGGTCGCCTCCGCGCGAACAATCGTGCTGAGCACTCACACCTGCCGATCCGGAAGCGCGAGCGGCAGATGGTCGGGTTCAAGAGCGCCGCCTCAGCCCAGCGTTTCCTCACGGTCCACGCTGCCGTCTACAACACCTTCTACACCCAGCGACACCTGGTTAGCCGGAGTACGCTGCGCACCTTCAGAGCCCAAGCTCATGCCGCATGGAACGCGGCGGTCGCCGCATGACCGACACTGCTAATCTGAAGAGGGCAGGGGAGTTAAGTTGACAGAACCGATCAGAAGACTGCCTTCATCGCCTGATCCGGGGTCTGGTTTCCCTGTTCAGAGCCTGAAAATTCCCTGCTAGCGCGGAGGCGCAGCTTCAACCACCGCCCGGCAAACCCAGTCCTGGCGGGGGTTTGCGCCTTTTACCGCCTGCGCCGGGCATCACAATCGGCGTCCAACTCCCTGTTAATTTCCCTGTTAGCAGGGAAACTCATGCGGATCTTTGCGCCCTTGAGAATGGGGCGCGCAAAAGCCCGCCAAACCGGCCCTCAGGCCTGGCGCGCACACGCGATCGCATGAGTTGGAAAACACGCGCTCCCGACACGTCGGGACCCCGTCGAGAGCATCTAAGTGGTTGATTCCACTGAAGGAAATGGCTGGCGGAGAGGGGGGGATTCGAACCCCCGGTACCCGTAAAGGCACGCCGCATTTCGAGTGCGGTACATTCAACCACTCTGCCACCTCTCCGCGGGGACCAAGCGCTTGGTTGAAAGCGAGGCGCTTCTCTAATCGGGCCGAGCGGGTGCCGCAAGCCGGAAGTTTCGCCGGTCTGCGGCCGGATCAGCGCAGGGCGGGAAGGGCTAGCCCCGGTGCCTGGCCGTCAGCGTTGGCGGCACCCGTATAGCGGAACAGCTCGGCGGGGCGCCCCCCCGTCCCCGTCGACAGGCAACCGGTTGGCGCAACGAGACCCGTGCGTTCCACGCCGCGCCGGAAGTTCTGCTTGTGCAGGCTCAGAGCCACCACGGCCTCGGCGGCTGCCTGCAGCTCAGAGAGGGTGAAGGTCTCCGGTGCCAATTCGAAGAGCACGGGACGGTAACGGAGTTTGCTTCGCAGCCGTCCCAGCCCGGTGGCCAGGATGCGTCGGTGGTCCGATGCCATCGGGCGATCCCCGAGGTCTATCAGCCGGGCGTCGTCGCGGTCGCGCACTGCTTCTGCGACCAGCCCTGTCTCATACAGCAGCTCGAAGCGCTCCAGAACCCGCGCCTCGTCCCAGCGCTGGGATGCTTCGCTGGGGAAGAGGGCGTCGATCCTGGCCTTGCGGCGGGCGTCCCCCGCAGCCCATCGCGACAGGCAGAGCATGATCGTGTCGAGCGCCGCCCGACCGCCCCCGCGACGGTCTTCCCACGGGAACAGCTCAAGCACACCGGTCCAGCGCGCGCCCGGCGGCGTCATGTCCACGGCGTCCGAGGTCAAGGCGAGGTAGCCCACGGAGATTTCGCGCAGCTGATCCGGTCCAGGCGTGGCGCGCGGCGCGTCCCGGCCCGCGTCTCCGAAGGTGTAGAGCTGCTCGACGAAGCCCAGCTTGAAACCGGTTTGAGCGGTCACGAAGGCCCGCAAGGCCAACTCGAATGTCCGGTCGTTGGCGGGGTCAAAGGGACCGGACGGCAGTGCCAGCTCGCCCTCGGCTGTCTCGGTGGTCAGGGCGCAGAGGCGGCCGGAATGCAGCGCCATGACCACCGCTGACAGGCTGATCCGCACCCCATGTTCCCCGCCCCAGCTCATGGCCTATTCCGTGTGCCAGGCGTCCGGACCGGGCAGGACGCCCATCGCCTCGGACAGGATGCGGTAGCGTTCGACATAGCGCGCCTGGGCCTGAGCCGGCGGAAGGGGGTCTATAGTCAGGTCGTAGCCGACCGGCGGCGCTCCGAAGAAGCCGAGCGCCTCGGTCTCCGTGAACCCGGCCAGCTGCGTAGCCTCAAGGAAGGCGCAGGCCTTGTCGGCCGACTTGATCAGCTTCTTGATCTCGAGCGGCGTCTTGGCGGGCAGACCGAAGCGGACGTGGATGGCGTCCTCCAGCCGGGCTTCGAACGCCTTGTAGCTGACGCCCAGAGCTGCCTTGAACGGCGAGATCATGTCGCCGATGACGTATTCCGATGCGTCATGCAGCAGGGCCGCCAGCCGCCATTTGGGCTCGAGCCCCGGCCGGATATGGGCAGCGATCTCCTCGACGACGCAGGAATGCTGCGCCACCGAAAAGGCGTGCTCGCCGATGGTCTGCCCGTTCCAGCGAGCCACGCGGGCGAGGCCGTGGGCGATGTCCTCGATCTCGATGTCGAATGGCGATGGGTCAAGCAGGTCCAGCCGCCGTCCCGACAGCATCCTCTGCCAGGCGCGCGGCGCGGGCTTGGCGGCGGGTCGGCGGGTGGGCTTGCGGGCGGCGTTGGCGTCCAAGGCGGCTTCCTGTCGGTCGGCGGGTCAGGTGACCTATCCCGCGCTCGGGATCAAGCGCTGCCGATCATTCGCCGACGTTCAGCGTCACCAGATCGCGCGCCGAATCGAGCACCCCGTCGCTGTTCCGGTCTTTGGCTCTGACCACGGCGATGACGACAGGACCGCCGCTTGGGCCGCGCGCCTCGAAGCCGACCAGCCGCCAGCCCTCGTCGGCGGGCCGATCGTCCGTCAGGATGTAGGTGGTGCGGATCGCTTCGCCCGGGATGCGGGTGCGGATTTCGGCCGCGTCGTCCCGGGCCTGGACGCTGACGGTCTCGTCCCTGGATGAAATGTCGACGCTGCCCGAGACGTCGTCGGCCTCGATAGAGAAACCGCCGATGCGCACGTTGGCCTGGTCGCCGTTCGCATCGACCGTCAAGCCTGGCAGGCGCACGTTGGCCCGGTCACCCTCGGCGTCGACGGCGAGGCCGGGCATGCGGACGCGGGCGGTTTCGGCGGAGGCCGATGCCTCGGCTG